>NZ_JBEYUK010000016.1:0-163862 GCF_040643475.1 Streptomyces sp. NPDC047130
TCCGGTCCGGAAGTAACGGCTCAATCCGCGCCCACTGCGCGTCAGTCAACGGCACAACCAGACCAACGATCGGATGATCTGAACGAAACGGCCTAACCCCGTGACCGGGGCGACCTGCGGAGCACTCAGCGTTGCGGGCATGATGGAACTTCCCTTCGTGGGACGAAGGAGGGCGGCGGACTGCTTGGCGGTAGGGCGCCGCCCTCTGGACCACAACATGACCAACCTGGCTAGCCGAGTTGGTCACGACTTGAAGGTAAGGAAGATGGCTAGCCATGTCAACAGCATGACTGACATGGCTGTCCTGATTGCGGTCAAGTCCCCTACCATCGAGACATGACCTTCGTTCCGGAGCCTCTGGACCCAGACGACGACCGCCCGCCTTACGAGCAGGTTGCGAGCAGCCTGGGTGCCGCGATCCGCACCCGCCGTCTGGCACCAGGCGAAAAGCTGCCTTCCCAGAAGGAACTGACCGAGCACTACGGCTTCGCGCGAGCCACGATCCAGCGCGCACTGCGGGATCTCGAAGATGATGGGCTCGTTGTCTCCCGCAAGGGCAGCGGGGTCTACGTCCGGAACAGGACCGAAAGGCCGGCGGGCCTACGGCCGTACGTCGAGCAGGCCTTTTCCAAGCGCCAGGTCACGATCGACTTCGCTGGTTTCTCCAGCGAGACGCTGCACGGTGCGCTTCAGGAGCCGTTGGACAAGATTCGGGTGGGCAGGCTGACCCCCGAGAGCATTACGGTCCGGCTCCTGGTCCCGGACATGTCCGTGCCGCAGGCTGCCCCGGTCCGGAAGTCAGATGGTGCGGATGACGAGCGGCTCCGAGCCCGCATGCACGACATCATGCTTGGTTACGCGCGAAGCATCCGAGATGCCTTCTCGGAGCTGCAGCACCTCGGCCTGGTGGCGCAGACCAGCGTGATGGTTCGAGTTCATAGCGGAACGCCGTTCTTCAAGCTGTACGTCATCAACCAGGAAGACGCGTTCTTCGGGTACTACCCGATCCGCCCGAACAAGGTTGTAGCACAGGGGGAGGCCATCGAGATCTACGACTTGGTCGGCAAGGACGCCACGCTCTTCCACCACTCCGTCAACGACGGAGAGTCCTCCAGCGGGACACAGCAGGTTCAGCAAGCGCAGATGTGGTTCGACAGCGTCTGGCAGACCATCGGAAGGGACTTCGACCTTGACGCACGTTGATCCCCTTGCCGAGGTGCTGGCCCACGTTGAGGCTGTGTTCTTCGACTTCGACGGCCCTCTGTGTGATGTCTTCGCTGGCCTGCCAGCCCCACAGGTGGCTGACGAGCTAACGCGCCTTCTTGCTGCGAAAAGTGCCGCGGCTGGTGAGCGAGCAGCCGCTACGGACGACCCCATTGAGGTCCTGCGCATCGCTCACGATGAAGACGCGGCCCTCGGGAATGAAGTCGAGCGTGCACTGGCTGCCACTGAAGTGCGAGCTGTAGGGGTGGCGGGCGAGCCCACCCCAGGCGGCGTCGCAGCGTTGAAGGCTGCGAGTGCTGCGGGGCGCAAAGTGGCCGTCGTCAGCAACAACTCGGCTGACTGTGTGCGGGCCTTCCTGGCACTGCACTCCCTGACCGAGTACGTCGGCGAGGTCGTCGGCCGACCGGCCAATCATCCTGACCTGATGAAGCCCAACCCGTACCTGCTCATCACGGCAGCCGAGCAGCTCCGCACGCAGGTTGCGGCATGCGTACTTATCGGTGACTCAGTGACCGACATCGAGGCTGCCCGCGCGGCTGGAGCCGAGGTCATTGGCTACGCAAACAAGACGGACAAGCCCGCAGCATTCGCCGAAGCCGGCGGCCGTGTCATCACCGACGACATGCAGTCCATCGCCGACGCTTTGCTTGCCCTGCGGAACGCATAGCCGCGACGCGGCCCGGGGACTGTTACGGGTTTCTCTACCTCATCAAGCCCGGCTGCGCTCCGCTCCGCCGGGCGCGCTCCCGGCTCCGCGTCGCGCTGCGCTCCTGCCTTCGGCCCGCTCCGCGCACGCTGCGCCGACGCGCACCCACGAATAGGAGCAGCACCAGGCGGTGAGGCGGGTACCGCACGACCGGGGCCGCGGTGAAGGACATGCCTCCGGCGGGGGACCGGCCGACACCGGGATGGAGGGGGCGCCGCGGCCGAGTGCCGGCCAAAGGTAGCTGATGCGGGGGAGCTCCCATCCCGTCTGCCGTCGACCCAGGCAGAGCCGAGCAGACACGGCACCTGGCGTCCAGGTCGTTCGTACAGTGGCGCGCTCCACCTGGACGCCAGGCACCGCGCCTGCTCCACGGAGTGTGGGTCGACGGCAGACGGGATGGGAGCTAGGGGAAGCTTAGGGCACTGAGCTGCGCAGGTGTCTGCCTGCTTGCCTCTTGATGGGCAACCTCGCCGCGCACTGCAGCTGCGAGAATCGCATACATGGTCAAGATTAAGTAAAAAAATCTTCCAACTTGACTCGCCCACTTGGCGATCCGGGCTACGCTCCGTGACCGAAGGTCAGCATAGCGACGGAGCGTAGCCCGGATCGCCAAGTGGGCGACACACAAAACTACGCTCCGTGAGAGCTCTCTCTGCTTTCTAGCTAAACCGCAGGTCAGACGCCAGCGAGGGCATGCCTCGCCCCACCACCGAAGTAACGTGAGTGCGTCTTCCGGAGGCCTTCAAGAGACGCCCCGGTCAGAACCACGATCTCGATGTCGTCGTGTCCCCTGAGCTCACGCTCAAGCTGAAACCTAGCGCGCAGAGCTGCTCGGGTCTCGGAAGCCGGGAACTCCTGCCGCACATCAGTGTCACCCGTGTGACGGTTGTAGACGAGCAGGAAGTGCCTTAGAGCCTTCATGTAGCCGACCTCCCCTTGATGCCCTCGATCTCCTGCAGGATCTTCCGTAGCGTGACCAGGCTCGGATCCAGGCGAGCCAAGCAATCTTCTCGCTCGCCACCAGAGACGATGGATGCGGCCACATCCCTCTCTAGCTCAAACAGCTTAGCTGAGAGGCCTTCCATGCTCGAGATGATGTCGGTCACCGCCTCTCCACCATACTCCGGAGGTTCTCCGTATCTGATACCCCGGCCGAAGATGTCTGCAATCCGCTCGAAGACGTTCGCCCACAAGTCCTGCCCAACCGTACGGATCTGAACCTCAACGGTCCTGCCGCCGGCTGAGATGAGCACATGCACTGCCCTGTAGCCGACCATGGGGTCTTCTCGCCGATCCTTGACGGAGCATCTGTGCCCCTGCCCTTCAAAGCGCTCAGCCACCATGGCTGTGAGCTCATCTTGCTCCGTCAGGGTGAGAGGGCCTGACACCCGGATCCCGGCGATGTCCTGTATGCGCGCGAGATTCGTGCTCGAGCCACGTGCCTTGGCTCGCTGCAACTTCTGGATAAGGGTGTCAGTCGTCTTGAGCCGGTGTGTGACACCCAGCGGCCACGTCACGCTGTCGCATAGTTCGTCGATCTGGCCACGGGCGACACCCAGCAGCTCGCTGTAGTCAAGGAGGAGATCCTCAAGGAGGGTCAAGTCCTCCTCCGAGACGGCCTCAGGAAGCTCAAGACGCTTGCCGAGCTTCTGAATCGCCGAGTTGGACATGGGCATCGCACCAACATAGGGGAAGAGCAACCACCGCCGCTCCAGGAATACTTGTCCACTTCAAGGTCCACGCCGGTTCGGGCCGTCTCCGGGCCGTCCCAGGCTGCTCAGCGAAGACCAACGCTGACAACCAACGACAACAAAGTCGCTGGTCCCAGCGTTGCTCCTCTACATCACCGCAGGTAGGAGGACGGGTCCGTCACTTCTTCGGCTACTGAGACAACCGGTCGTCACGCGGGCCGCATCGGCGCGACGGTCGTCTCGACGCCGCGGTGGCGGAGGCGCAGCGCCAGGACCTCCATCTCGACGAGCGTGCCGACGAGACCGTCCTGGGCGAGGAGCGCCGCCTGCGCCCGTGCCGCGCCGAGGGACAGGTCCCCAGCCTCCCTGAGGGCCCGCAGTACGGGGACCAGGTGCGGCACCTCGCCGGAGAGGCGCAGCCGTGCCGGGCCGTGGACCCGCAGCAGGACCTGCCGGACGCTCTCGGGCGTGACGGGGCCGCTGTCCTGTTCGCACCACGCGTTCGGACAGTCGGCGCACCGTCCTTCGGTGCCCCACCGCAGCGTGCCGCCGTGGAAGAACTGACCCACGTCGCAGGTGGTGGTGGATCCGCACGCCTCGCACCGGCCGGTGACCGTCGTGCCTTGCGTGATCATGCTCATCCGCGTCCCCCTGTACGTGCCACCCGGCGGTCACCGTGGCCGGGGCGGCCTCTGGCAGTGGGGGCAGAAGTAGCTGGACCTGTTCATCCACGGTCGTCGCCGCATGGGCGTGCCGCAGCGGCGGCACGGCTGGCCCTCGCGGCCGTAGGCGTCCAGGGAGCGGTCGAAGTAGCCGGACTCGCCGTTCACGTTGACGTACAGGCTGTCGAAGCTGGTGCCGCCGACCTGCAGGGCCTCGGACATCACGTCGCGGACGTGGCCCAGCAGTTCCGCCGTGCGCGGGCGGGTGAAACCGGCCGTGGGGCGCTCGTAGTGCACGCGGGCGCGCCACAGCGCCTCGTCGGCGTAGATGTTCCCGACCCCGCTGATCAGCGACTGGTCCAGCAGCGCCCGTTTGACGGTGGTGCGGCGGCGGCGCAGCGCCTGGTGGAAGGCCTCGTCGTCGAAGAGGGGGTCCAGCGGATCGCGCGCGATGTGGGAGATGACGTCGGGCAGGCCCTCGGCGTCGGTCGGGTGCAGCGAGAGACCGCCGAAGGTGCGCTGGTCGACGAAGCGGAGCTCGGTGCCGAGTCCGTCGTCGAAGCGGATCCGGATGCGCAGGTGCTTCTCGTCCGGGGCGTCGTGCGGCTGGACCAGCAGCTGCCCGCTCATGCCGAGGTGGGCGAGGACGGCCTGGTCCACGTCCTCCAGCGGCAGCCACATGTACTTGCCGCGCCGGCTGGGCACGCCGACGCGGTGGCCGGCCAGGCGGCCGGCGAAGTCCTCGCCGCCCGCGAGGTGGCGCCGCACCGCGCGCGGGTGCAGCACCTCGACGGCGTCGACGGTGCGGTGGGCGACCCATCGTTCCAGGCCGCGCCGGACGACCTCGACCTCGGGCAGTTCGGGCATGGCTCGGTCTCCCCCGTGGGCTGGGCGTGGGCGAACGCCCGCCCCCGGTGGTCCGGGGGCGGGCGTTCACGGGTGTACCGCGGTGGCCCGTGCGCGCCGCGCACGGGCCGGCCGGAAGGGCCGGGTCAGGCGGACGCCTGCTCGGCGCCGGCCGGTCCGCCGCCGTGCGGCGCGTCGGCCTCGCCGGTCGCCTCCGACCCCTCCGCCCCTTCCGCCTCCTCGGCGGCCGAGGCTGCCGGTTCGGCCGAGGCGGCGTCGGACGCGACCGCGTCCGCGGCGGTGTCGGCGGCGGGCGTCGCGGCGGCGGCCTCCACGGCCTCCGCCTTGGCGCGCTCGTCCGCGGCGGCCCGGATGGCCCGCCAGGCGGATTCCGCGGCCTGCTGCTCCGCTTCCTTCTTGCTGCGGCCGGTGCCGGTGCCGTACGAGACGCCTCCGACGCGGGCGGCAGCAGTGAAGGTCTTCTCGTGGTCGGGGCCGGTCTCCGTGACCAGGTACTCGGGGACACCGAGCCCCTCGGTCGCGGTGAGCTCCTGGAGACTGGTCTTCCAGTCCAGGCCGGCGCCCAGGTTCGAGGACTTCTCGATCAGCGGGTCGAACAGGCGGTGCACCAGCTCCGCCGCCGCGTCCAGACCCTGGTCCAGATAGACCGCGCCGATCACCGCTTCGAGGGTGTCGGCGAGGATGGAGGCCTTGTCCCGGCCGCCCGTGCCCTCTTCACCGCGGCCGAGCCGGATGAAGGAGCCGAGGTCGAGCCCGCGGCTCACCTCGGCCAGCGCGCGCGAGTTGACCACCGCGGCCCGGAGCTTGGCCAGCTGGCCCTCCGGGAGGTCGGGGTGGACCCGGTACAGCGTGTCCGTGACCACCAGGCCGAGCACGGAGTCCCCGAGGAACTCCAGCCGCTCGTTGGTGGGCAGGCCGCCGTTCTCGTACGCGTAGGAACGGTGGGTCAGCGCACGCACCAGAAGGGCGGACTCGAGTCTGTACCCGAGCCGCCCTTCCAGAAGCGTGTGGGACGAGGCCGTGTCCGCCTTCTTGGCGTTGGACATGGAGCCTCTCACCAGCCGCTCAGACCTCGAGGACCTGGCGCTTGTTGTACGTGCCGCAAGACGGGCACGCGATGTGCTGCTGCTTGGGCTCGTGGCAGCGCTCGCACGACACCAGGGTGGGGACCGCAGCCTTCCACTGCGACCGGCGGTGGCGCGTGTTGCTGCGCGACATCTTCCGCTTCGGAACAGCCACGGCTACTTCTCCTGCTTCTCGTCGGCGCGTGCTGACTGAGGCGCGCCGCCGCTCATCTCGTCCTTATCGCCGGATTCGAGTGAACCGGCGAGTCCCTGCAGAGCCGCCCAACGGATGTCGACGGCATCGTGGTGGTGGTCCGGGTCGTCCGCCAGCCGCACCCCGCACTCGGGGCACAGACCAGGGCAGTCTTCCTGGCACACCGGCTGCATCGGCAGTGCGAGTACCACCGCGTCACGCAGCACGGGCTCGAGGTCGAACATGCCGTCCTCGAGGTAGAGAGTGTCCTCGTCGTCCTCGGCGTCGTCGCCGGGCTCCGCCTTGGGGCGGCCCCGGTCGTCGGCGTCAGGGTACGAGAACATCTCCTGGAAGTCCGCCACGAGCTGACGCTCGAGCGGCTCCAGACACCTTACGCACTCCCCCTCGGCCTTCGCACGGGCGGTCCCCGTGACGAGGACGCCCTCCAGGACCGACTCCAGCCGGAGCTCGAGCTCCACCGGGGCGCCCTCCGGCACTCCGATCACGTCGGCGATGCCGAGGTCACGGGGCGCGTCGACCGTCCTGGTCAGGCGCTGCAGCGCACCGGGCCGCCGCCCCAGCTCATGCGTGTCGAACACGAGAGGGTCGCGGTGGTCGAGGCGGGCGTTCTGAGCCATTCCAGCCTTAGGTCTGCGAAGAGATGAGGGGGGACGTCGCGCCGAGAAGGCACGACCGAAGAGCCAGGATACTGGACGTTTCGACCGGCTCCCAAACCGGCTCCCGAACCGCCCCCCTCGACGCCGCTCGCCGGCCGCGCCGCTACTGGCCGCGGCCCTGCTCGTAGGCGCGCATCTGCTCCGGCGTGATCATGCTGGTGTCGAAGAAGCTGGTCTCGTCCAGCGCGCGGGCCGGAGCGGGCACGGCCGGCTCCCCGTAGCCGTTCTGCTGCCCGTAGTCCTGCTCGTACCCCTGCTGGGGCTGGTGCTGGGGCTGGTGCTGCGGCTGGTGCTGCGGCTGCTGCCCGTAGCCGCCGTAGGCGTCGGCCTGGGTGTAGTCGTAGCCGTAGCCCTGCGAGTGCTGGGACTGGTCGTAGCCGCCGTAGGAGGCCGCGGCGGGCTGGGGCTGCTGGTAGCCGTACGGGTCCTGGGCGGGCTGCTGCTCGTACGGCGAGGGCTGCTGGTGCTCGTACGGCGACTGCTGCTCGAACGGCGGCTGCTGGTCGTACTGCGGCTGGTGCTGCGGCTGCGGCTGGTGCTGCGGCTGCTGGGGAAGCCGGGGCTCCCGCTGCTCGGCGTGCCGGTCCAGGCGCCGGTCGGGGGCCTGCGCGGCGTCCGCGAGCCCGGCCAGGTAGTCGGCGTCGCTCTCGTGGTGCAGCGGCATGCCGTCCTCGTCCACCGGCAGGTCGGCCAGCGCGTCGGAGGCGATCCGGCCCTGGAGCTTGTCCCGGCCGCGGCCGACCGCCTCCAGCGTCTTGGCGAGGACCGCCTCGAAGGCGCCCAGCTTGGCGTCGACGTAGCTGTCCGCGTCGCGGCGCAGCGTCTCCGGGTCGTGGCTGCGCTCGGGGGCGTCCTCGTCCTCGTAGCCGTTCTCGTCGAGGCCGGGGCCGGTGCCGAGCAGCTTCTCGCGGCCGCGGCCCACCGAGCCGAGGGTCTTGGTGAGGACGACCTCGAAGTTGGCCAGCTTGGAGTCGACGTAGTCGTCCGCCTCGGCCTTGATCTCCTCGGCCTCGGCCTGTGCCTCGGCGAGGATGCGCTCGGCCTCCTGCTGGGCCTGGCGGGCGATCTCGGTGCCGGAGATCAGTGAGGCGCGCTCGGCGTGGGCGCCCTCGACGATCCGGCCGGCCTCCTCGCGGGCCTGCTGGACCATCGTCTCGCGGCCGCCGATCAGCTCCTGCGCCTGGGCGAGGGAGCCGGGCAGGGCGTCCCGCACCTCTTCCAGCAGGGCGAGGAGCTCGGCGCGGTTGACCACGCACGAGGCCGACATGGGCATCGACCTGGCACCTGACACCATGCCGACGATCTCGTCGAGCTTGTTCTGCACGTCCACCTGGACTCGCCACTCTCTACAGCTGGTTGGAGACGGACGGGACGACTGTACGGCGACTGCCGCCCCGTCCGACACGGATGACGGGACGTCCCTGCGCCCCCGGCGCGTCGGCGCCGCGTGGACTCAGTTCCGGCGCAGCCGGTCGGTGAGTGCCGTCAGGACGGTCGGGGGCACCAGGTGCGCCACGTCGCCGCCCCAGGCCGCCACCTCCTTGACCAGGGAGGAGGACAGGAAGCTGTACGTCGGGTTGGTGGGGACGAAGAGGGTCTCCACGCCGGAGAGCCCGTTGTTCATCTGGGCCATCTGCAGCTCGTAGTCGAAGTCGCTGACGGCGCGCAGCCCCTTGACGATGGCGGGGATGTCGCGCTGCTTGCAGAAGTCGACCAGCAGGCCGTGGTGGGACTCGACGACCACGTTGGCGCAGTCGGCGGTCACCTCGCGGATCAGTTCCATCCGCTCCTCGACCGTGAACAGGCCCTTCTTGTTCTGGTTGATCATCACGGCCACGTACACCTCGTCGTACAGACGGGAGGCTCGGGCGATGATGTCGAGGTGTCCGTTGGTGATGGGGTCGAACGACCCGGGACATACGGCGCGGCGCACGTGAGATCCCTCGCTCTCCGGTCCGGTCATGACGCGTCCTCGCTGGTGGAGGCGGCGTGACCGTACCAAAAGGTGCCCTCGCCGTAACGACGGGACCTCAGTGGTGCGAAACCGCCGGGCCAGTGGAAGGCGCCGCCTCGGGTGCTGCGCTCCACGGTGACGAGCGCCTCGTCGGCGAGCCAGCCTCCGGCGTGGAGTGTGAGCAGGATCTCCCGGAGATCGTCGTCCGTGACCGCGTAGGGCGGGTCGAGGAAGACCAGGTCGTAGGGGTCGCCCGGGGGCGGTCCCTGGATCACCTGCCCGGCCTTGGCGTTGCGGACCTCGGCGCCGGGAAGCCCCAGCGAGCGGACGTTCTCGCGGACGGTGCGGGCGGCGCGGGCGTCGGCCTCCACCAGCAGGGCGTGGGCGGCGCCTCGGCTGAGCGCCTCCAGGCCGACGGCGCCGGAGCCGGCGTACAGGTCGAGCACGCGTTCGCCCTCCAGGGGGCCGCCGAGCAGCGCCTCCCAGGTGGAGAAGAGGCCCTCGCGGGCCCGTTCCGAGGTGGGGCGGGTGCTGGTGCCCGGGGGGACGGCCAGGCGGCGTCCCCCGGCCGTCCCGGCGATCACGCGGCTCATCTGCTGCTCAGGTCCTCTGGTTCGGCGACTGGTTCGGCGTCCGGTGCGACGGCGTGCTGTGGATCTCCAGTCTCTCAGCCCTTCTCCAGGTACTGCTCCCGGTCCTCGTCGAGGAGGGCGTCCAGGGCGGCGCGCAGGCCCGGGTGGGCGGTGAGGCCGGGGTCCTCGGCGACCACGGCGGTGGCCTCCTCGCGCGCCTGGGCGATGACCTCCTCGTCGTCGATGACGGCGAGGACCCGCAGGGAGGAGCGGGCGCCGGACTGGGCCTGGCCGAGCACGTCGCCCTCGCGGCGCTGCTCCAGGTCGATCCGGGAGAGCTCGAACCCGTCGAGGGTGGAGGCCACCGCGTTGAGCCGCTGCCGGGCGGGGCTCGCCTCGGGCGCGTCGGTGACCAGCAGGCACAGGCCGGGCGCGGAGCCGCGGCCCACGCGGCCCCGGAGCTGGTGGAGCTGGGAGACGCCGAACCGGTCCGCGTCCATGATCACCATGGCGGTGGCGTTGGGGACGTTCACGCCGACCTCGATCACCGTGGTGGCGACCAGGACGTGGGTCTCCCCCGCGGCGAACCGGCGCATCACGGCGTCCTTGTCGTCCGGGTGCATCCTGCCGTGCAGCACCTCGACCCGCAGGCCGGCGAGCGGGCCCCGGGCGAGCTGCTCGGCGACCTCCAGGACGGCGAGCGGCGGGCGCCGGTCGGCGGTCTCGGCCTCCTCCTTCTTCTTCCGGCCCTTCGGGTCGTCCTCCTCGTCCCCGATGCGCGGGCAGACCACGTAGGCCTGGTGGCCGTTCTCCACCTCCTCGCGGACGCGTTCCCAGGCGCGGGCCAGGAAGTGCGGCTTGTCGGCGGCGGGGACCACGTGGCTGGCGATCGGGGAGCGCCCGGCGGGCAGCTGGTCCAGGACCGAGGTCTCCAGGTCGCCGAAGACGGTCATGGCGACCGTGCGCGGGATCGGGGTGGCCGTCATCACCAGCAGGTGGGGCGGCTGCCTGCCCTTGCCGCGCAGGGCGTCGCGCTGCTCGACCCCGAAGCGGTGCTGTTCGTCGACGACCACCAGGCCGAGGTCGTGGAACTGGACCTTGTCCTCGATCAGGGCGTGGGTGCCGATGACGATGCCGGCCTCGCCGGTGGCCAGGTCCAGCAGCGCCTGGCGGCGGGCGGCGGCGCCCATGGAGCCGGTGAGCAGCACGACCTTGGTGGCCTGCTCGGCGCCGCCCAGCATGCCGCCCTGGGCGAGGTCGCCCATCATCTCGGTGACCGACCGGTGGTGCTGCTGGGCCAGCACCTCGGTGGGGGCGAGCATGGCGGCCTGTCCGCCGGCGTCGACCACGGCGAGCATGGCCCGCAGCGCGACCATCGTCTTGCCCGAGCCGACCTCTCCCTGGAGGAGGCGGTGCATCGGGTGCTCCGCGGCGAGACCGTCGAAGATCTCCTTCGACACCTTCCGCTGGCCCTCGGTGAGGGTGAACGGGAGGCGCTCGTCGAAGGCGGCGAGGATGCCGTCGGCTGTGGGCCTGCGGGGCACGGCGGGCAGCTGGGCGTCGGCGTGGCGGCGGCGGGCGAGGGCGACCTGGAGGACGAACGCCTCGTCCCACTTGAGGCGGGAGCGGGCGTCCTCGACGTCGGCCGGGGTCTGCGGCCGGTGGATCTTGAGCAGCGCCTCGGGGAGGGGGACCAGGCCCCGGCCCTCGCGGAGGCCGGCCGGCAGCGGGTCCACGGCCTCCCGGGCGCCGGGCAGGACCGTCTGGACGGCCTTGGCCAGCTTCCAGGACTCCAGCTTGGCCGTGGCCGGGTAGATCGGGATCAGCGCTCCCGCCCAGCTGTCGACCGCCTCCGCGGCGTCCTCGCCGCGCAGCAACTCGTAGGCAGGATGGGCGAGTTGGAGACGCCGGTTGAACATGGAGACCTTGCCGGCGAAGAGCGCGCGGGTGCCGGGGAGCAGTTCCTTGTGGGGTTTGTGGACGCCGTTGCCGAAGAACACCAGCTGGAGGCGGCCGCTGCCGTCGGTGATGGTGACCTCCAGGCGCTGGCCCTTGCCGCGCGGGGCCCGGCTGGAGGCGAAGGTCGCCAGCCGGGCGTCGGCGACCTGGGCGACCACGGTGACGTGCTCGTCCATGGGGAGGTCGGCGAGCCGGGTGAGCCGGCCGCGCTCCTCGTACCGCCGCGGGTAGTGGTGCAGCAGGTCGCCGACGGTGTGCAGGCCGAGGTTCTCGGCCATCACCTTCGCGGTGGCGGGGCCGAGCACCTTCTTCAGGGGTTCTTCCAGTGCGGGCACGCCCCCCATTCCACACCACGGGTGCGACAGGGCCGCGGAATGCCTGTGGAAACTCCTGGTCAGGTGTGTTCTTCAGCTCCTAGGATGACGCGTCCGTCCACCACCGACCCGCGGACCACCGCCCCACACGGTGCCGCCCGACCCCGCGCCGACCGCTGTCTCCCCCACCGGCGCCGTGACGATGAACTCTCAGACCTCGAAGCCGGACCAGCCCGCTCCCTCCGCCCCGCACTCCTTCCAGGTCGACCTGCGCGGTCTGGTGGACCTGCTCTCCCACCACCTGTACTCCAGCCCCAAGGTCTATCTGCGGGAGCTGCTGCAGAACGCCGTGGACGCCGTCACCGCGCGCCGCGCGGAGGACCCGGACGCGCCCGCCCGGGTGCGGCTGTACACCGGGGCCGGGACGCTGCGGGTGGAGGACACCGGCGTCGGCCTCACCGAGGAGGACGTCCACAGCCTGCTGGCCACCATCGGCCGCAGTTCCAAGCGCGGCGACGCCGCCTCGCTGGAGTCGGCCCGCTCCGGGTTCCTGGGGCAGTTCGGCATCGGTCTGCTGGCCTGCTTCCTGGTGGCCGAGGAGATCCGCGTGGTCAGCCGCAGCGCCCGTACGCCGGGGGCGCCGCCGGTGGAGTGGCGCGCGAGGGACGACGGCTCGTACACCGTGCGGACGCTGCCCGAGGAGGACCGGCCCGAGCCGGGCACCACCGTCCATCTGCGGGCGCGGGCGGGGGCCGCGCAGTGGCTGGAGGAGGAGCGGGTGCTGAAGCTGGCCCGTGACGTCGGTTCGCTGCTGCCGTACGACGTGCGGGTGGGCGACGAGGCGGTGACCGACCTGCCGGCGCCCTGGGACCGGTCGTACCAGAGCCCGGCGACCCGCCGGGTGGCGCTGGCCCGGCACTGCCGGGAGCTGTTCGGCTTCACGCCCCTGGACGCGGTCGACCTGGACGTGCCGGTGGCCGGCGTGCGCGGCGTGGCGTACGTGCTGCCGGCCGCGGTCAGCCCGGCGCAGCGGGCCGGTCACCGGGTGCACCTCAAGGGCATGCTGCTGACCGACCGGGCGGACGAGCTGCTGCCGGACTGGGCGTTCTTCGTCCGCTGCGTGCTGGACACGGACACCCTGCGGCCGACCGCGTCCCGCGAGTCGCTGTACGAGGACGAGACGCTGGCGGCGGTGCGGGAGGCGCTCGGCGAGCGGATCCGGTCCTGGCTGACCGGGCTGGCGGCGGGCGACCCGGAGCGGCTGCGGGCGTTCCTGGCCGTGCACCACCTGGGCGTCAAGGCGCTGGCGCGGCACGACGCCGAGATGCTGCGGGTGATGCTGCCCTGGCTGCCGTTCGAGACCACGGACGGGCAGCTCTCCCTGGAGGAGTTCGCCCAGCGGCACCGGATCGTGCACTACACGCGCACGGTGGAGGAGTACCGGCAGGTCTCGGCGATCGCCTCGGCGCAGGGCGTCGGCGTCGTCAACGGCGGCTACACCTACGACACGGAGCTGGTGGAGGCGCTGCCGTCGGTGCGGCCGGGCACGGTCGTCGCCGAGCTGGACGCGGACGTGGTGACCGCCCACCTGGACGCCGTGGACCCGTCGGTGGAGCTGGCGCTGCAGCCGTTCCTGGCGGCCGCCCGGTCCCGGCTGGACCCCCTGGGCTGCGACGTGGCGCTGCGGGCCTTCCATCCGATGACGGTGCCGGCGCTGCACCTGGACGACCGTTCCGCGCGCCACGAGCAGGCGCGTGCCGAGGCGCAGGAGCAGGCCGACGACCTGTGGTCGGGGATCCTCGGCTCGCTGCGGGGCGGCGCGCCGCGCGCCCGCCTGGTGCTCAACCATCTCAACCCGCTGATCCGGCGCATCGGCTCGCTGACCGATCCGGAGCTGATCGGCACGGCGACGGAGTCCCTGTACGGGCAGGCGCTGCTGATGGCGCAGCGCCCGCTGCGGCCAGCGGACACCGCGCTGCTCAACCGTGCGTTCCTCGGCCTGCTGGAGTGGGCCACGCACGGCGACGCCACGCACGGCGACGCCACGCCCGGCGACAACGAGGAGGACGTCCGTTGACTTCCGTCACCAGCCTGGACGAGCTGCGCCGCGCGATCGCGGAGAACGGCGAGCGGCCGGAGGGCCCGGCGCGCAACGCGCGGTCCGAGCAACTGCTGGCCGACGCCGAGGCGCTGGGCGTACCGCTGGCCGTGATCGAGGCGCTGGGCCACCAGTTGACCGTCTACAACTACAGCTCGGAGAAGGACAAGGCGTTCGTGCCCTTCGCCCGGCTGCTGCGCATGTGGGACGAGCGGCCGGAGGACTTCGACGCCTACGAGACGCACTCGCTGTTCTGGCGCTTCAAGTGGATGTCGACGGGGATGCTGGGTCAGCCGCACATCCCGCTGGACGCGATGGAGAACTGGCTGGCGGAGATGGAGCGCCGCTACCGGCTGGCGGGCCACTCCGAGCGGGCGGTGCGCTCCTGCGAGTTCCACGTCGCCAGCCATGTCGGCGACCTGGAGCGCGCCGAGCGCGCCTACCAGGCCTGGCTGGCCGCCGACCGCGACCGGATGGCCGACTGCTACGCCTGCGAACTGCAGGGCCAGGGCTGGTGGCAGGTGGTGAACGGCCGGGACGAGGAGGCGCTGGAGCTGTGGGCCCCGGTGCTGGAGGGCCGCTTCACCTGCGCCCACGAGCCGCACAACGTGCTGGCGGCCTCGCTGCTGCCGCTGCTGCGGCTGGGCCGCCTCGACGAGGCGAAGGCCCACCACCTGCGGGGCTTCCGGCTGGTGCGGGCGACGGAGAGCATGCGGTCCTCGTACGCCGAGCACGTGGAGTTCTGCGCGCTCACCGGGAACGAGGCGCGGGCGCTGGAGCTGCTGGCCGAGCGGCCGTCGTACTTCACCGACGACGGGCACCCGTCGAGCAAGAAGGACTACCTGGCGGTGACGGCCCTGCTCATGGACCGGCTGGTGGCGCTGGGCCTGGGTGACAGGCAGGTGCCGGGGCCGGCCGGCCGGGAGTGGACGGCCGCGGAGCTGGCCGGGCACGCGCGGACCGAGGCGCTGTCGCTGGCGGAGGCCTTCGACCGGCGCAACGGCACGACGTACGTGAGCGACCGGGTGCGCCGGAGGATGGCGCGCGAGCCGCTGGTGGAGCGTCTGCCGCTGGGCCTGCGGGTCGCGGTGGGCGCCGTGGCGCCCCGGCCCGTCGCACAGGCCGCGGCGCCGTCCGGCGGTCCCGCGGACCTGGCCGGACTGCTGGCCGAGGCGCGGCGGCGGTCGGAGGCGCTGCTGCCGAGCTCGGTGGAGGCGTGGGAGGCCGTGGAGCGGGCCGCGCAGGCGGATCCCGAGGGCGCGGAGCTGACCGTCCGGGACCGCGCGGAGATCGCCGAGCACCGGGCGCTGGGGCTTGGCCCGGACGGCGTGGAGCTGTTCGCCACCGCGGCCGGGCTGTACGCGGAGGCCGGTGACCTGGGCGAGGCGCTGGCGGCGCGGGCGCGGGGGGTGTACGCGCGGACGCTCACCGGCAAGCTGGACGGGGCGCTGGAGGACGTGACCGAGCCGTACCGGCAGTGCCTGTCGCTGTTCGCGGCCGGGGACACCGGGGTGCGGCAGACCGCGTCGGTGCTGATGGCCAGGGCGCGGGTGCTGCTGCGGCTCGCCCAGGGCGCGGACGGCCAGGAGAAGGACCCGGCGGCGGAGGCCGCGACGGTGGAACTCACCCGGGAGGCGGCCCGCGAGGTGCTGGCCTTCGTCGCGGAGCACGCTCCGGGCACCGAGGACCCGCACCTGCTCTCGCGGACCGCCGAGGCGCACGCCATGCTGGGCGACCTGTCCCCGGAGCCGGAGCGGGCGGTGCCCGAACTGACGCTGGCGGTACGGCAGTTCCTCGACGCCGGGCTGCCCTGGTACACGGTGGAGTACGAGTCGCGGCTGGCCGCGATCGCGCACCACCTCGGTGACCCGGAGGCCGCGGCGGGGCACCTGCGGTCCGCGCTGGAGCACGGCGGGCAGGCGCTGCCCGCGACGGGGCACGCCCACCTCCACCTCCAGCTCTGCGAGGTGCTCGCGGAGGCGGACGCCGTTGCCGAGGCGGCCGACCACGCGCTGGAGGCGGCGCACTGGGCCGACGAGGCCGGGCAGTCGGCGACGCTGGGCGCGTACGCGCGGCACCGGCTCGGCGGGCTGCTGCACCGGCAGGGCCGCTGGGCGGAGGCGGCGGAGGTGCTGGAGTCCACCCTCCCGGACCTGACGCCGGAGTCGCACGGGGACGGCACGGTGGTGCAGACGCTGTGGTGGCTGGGCGACTGCCTGGCCTCCCTCGGCGAGCACCGGGACGCGGCGGAGCGGCGGCTGCGGGCGGCGGAGCTGGCGGCGCGGTGGCCCGAGCAGCGGGACCACGCGACGCTGGCGCACCTGGCCGCCGAGTCGCTGTCCCGCGCCGAGCTGCCGGCCGAGGCGGACGCCGCTTACGCGCGGGCCGGGGAGCTGTGGCGTGGGCTGGGCGACCTGCCGGGCCAGGTGCGGGCGGTGCGGGCCCGGGCGTGGCTGGCGGCGGACGACGACGTGCGCGCCGCGCGGGAGCTGATGGAGCAGGCGCTGGCCGCGTGCCGGGAGGCGCTGGCCGTCGCGGAGGACGACGGCGAACGACTGCCGGCCGCGGCCGAACTGGCGGGCACCCACCACCAGTTCGGTGGCATGATCGCCGACCACGAGGGACCGTCCGAGGAGGCCCACGGGCACCTCACGGAGGCGGTGTCCGGGTTCGCGTCCCTCGGCGGAGCCGCCCGCGTGGCGCACGCGGACGCCCTCCTCACCCTGGGGCGCCTGGAGGAGGCCCTCGGCCGCTCCGCCGACGCCGCCGCCCGCGCCCGCGAGGTCCTCACCGCCTGCGACGCGGACCCGGAGGGCCCTCTCGCCTCCCGCCGCGCCGACGCGGAGACGCTGCTCCGCGAGACGGAGGCCTGACCCGCAGCGCGGGTGTGGCCCGCGATGCGCCGGCCTGACCCGAGCCGCGGCGCTCCTCCGCCCCGTCGGCGCTACTCCACCCCGACGAGGAGCGGGGCTCCCTGGGCGCCGCCGCGGTGGATGATCGTGTCCACGGCGAGATGGTGGTCGTGGACGTGGGACTCGAGGGCGGTGGCCAGGTCCTCGGGGGCGGTGTCGTCGAGGACCAGGGTGACCAGTTCGCCGCCCGCGGAGAGCATGCGGTCGAGGACGTCGAGGGCGACCGCGGTGACGTCGGAGCCGATGAGCGCGACGTCGCCCTCGACCATGCCGAGCACGTCCCCCGGCTGGCAGATGCCGGCCATGGTCCAGGCCTGCCGGTCCGCGACGGTCACCTCGGCGAAGCGGGTCGCGCCCGCCGCCGAGGTCATGGAGACGACGTCCTCGTCGAAGCTCCGCTCCGGCTGGTGGACGGCGAGGGCGGCGATGCCCTGGACGGCCGCGCGCGTGGGGATCAGCGCGACGCGTATCCCCTCCGCCCGCGCCCGTTCCGCGGCGGCGGAGGCCACCGGCCGCAGCTCGTCGTCATTGGGGAGGAGGACGACCTCCCGGGCCCCTGCCGCGCGGACCGCCTTCAGCAGTTCCTCGGCGGTCGGGGTGCTCCCCGGCGGCGCGAGCAGCGTCGACGCCCCCGCCTCCGCGCAGAGCGCCGCCAGGCCCTCGCCGGGCAGCACGGCCACCACGGCCCGCCGCGCGTCCTGGAGGGAGTCCTCGGCCCCGGGCCGCCCGACGCCCTGGTCGGCGGCGAAGTGGGTGATCCGGATGCGGTGCGGCCGCCCCTCCTCGATCCCCGCCTCGACCGCCGCGCCCGCGTCGTCCACGTGGACGTGCACGTTCCACAGCCCGTCGCCGCCGACGATCACGAGGGAGTCGCCGAGGGCGTCCAGTCGCGCCCGCAGCCGGTCCACGCCCGCGTCGTCGGTCCGGTCGAGCAGGTAGATCACCTCGTAGGCGGGTCCGCCGCCGTCGGGTCCGGCCGCGCAGGTCTCCGCCGCGCCGGCCACCACGCCCTCCGCGGGGAGCGCCGCGGTCAGGGCCGCCGGCCGTTCCCCGGTGAGGAC
Source organism: Streptomyces sp. NPDC047130 (assembly GCF_040643475.1). NCBI lineage: Bacteria > Bacillati > Actinomycetota > Actinomycetes > Kitasatosporales > Streptomycetaceae > Streptomyces > Streptomyces sp. NPDC047130. The sequence continues at coordinate 17,955 of NZ_JBEYUK010000016.1, forward strand.
CTCCACCAGCGCGCCCAGCACGGCGACCAGTCCGCGCCCGCCCGCGTCGACCACCCCGGCCCGGCCCAGCGTCTCCAGCTGGCCCGGGGTCCGCGCGAGCGCCTCGCAGGCGCCGTCGTAGGCGGCCCGCGCCACGGCCCCGCAGTCGCCGTTCCCGCCGGCCGGGGCCGCGGAGGCGGCCGAGGCCGCCGACGCGGCGGTGGCCGCCGCGGCCGCCGCCGAGGCGACGGTCAGGACGGTGCCCTCGACGGGTCGCGCCACCGCCTCCCAGGCGGAGTCCGCGGCCCGCCGCAGCGCCGCGGAGAGCCCGGCGGCGTCGGCGTGGGGGGCCTTCTCGTCCAGGCCCTCGGCCATCCCGCGCAGCAGTTGGGCGCAGATCGTGCCGGAGTTGCCCCGCGCGCCGACCAGCGCGCCGTGGGCCATCGCCCGCATCACCTCGGGCAGCCGGGGGGCGGCCCCGCCGGCGAAGACGTCCTCGACGCCGGCCGCGGCCGCCTCGAGGGTCAGGTAGAGATTGGTCCCGGTGTCGCCGTCCGGCACGGGGTACACGTTGATCGCGTCGATCTCCTCGCGCGCCCTGCCCAGCGCGTCGAGCGCGAGGGCGCACCAGGCGCGCACCGCCGATGCGTCGAAGACCGCGGATGCGTCGAAGAACGTCTCCCGCACCTTCGGCACCTGCGCCTCCTGTTTCTGTCGGACCGGTCGGCCGGCCGGACCGGTACGCAGCGTAGTCCCCGGCCGGGTCCGGCGGGGGCCCGCCCTGTGAGGGCTCCGGGCGGGTCGATGCCCGTACCGTGGTAGTTTCGTTGTACGGACGCAGTCGTTGTATGCTGCTCCGGTTGCCCGATCCGTTCGGGCCATTCCCCTGGCAAGGCCACTCAGATCCCTTCGATCCGACCCCTGGCATGCCGGGGTCCACCGTAAGTGCATCTGAAGTCTTTGGAGTGACCCGTGGCTGCCAACTGCGACGTCTGCGGCAAGGGCCCGAGCTTCGGCAACAACATCTCGCACTCGCACCGCCGTACGCCCCGTCGCTGGAACCCCAACATCCAGCGCGTTCGTACCGTGGTGGGCGGGACGCCGAAGCGCGTGAACGCTTGCACCTCGTGCATCAAGGCCGGCAAGGTCTCGCGCTGACGTCCACCACCCGCTCCCCCGGGACTCCCCGGGGCGCGGGGACATCACGCGCGGCCACTGCCGGTTCGCTGCATTGAGCCGGTCCACGACTCCGTGGACCGGCTTTCTGCTGTTCCCGCCCGGGTGCTCCCGCGCGGGCGTTTCCCCGTGGGCGTTTGCGCGCGGGCGTTTCCGCGCGCCTCCGGGTGTACCCGCCCGGACGTGCGCGGACTAGCGGCTGCCCGTGCGGGTCCCGCGCGTGCGCCAGCCGTGGTCGACGGGGCCGATGCCCGCTCCCAGCCGGAACCCGGCGGCTATCGCGCCCGTGACGTACTCCTTGGCCCGCGTCACCGCCTCCGGCACCGGCAGTCCGAGCGCCAGGTGCGAGGCGATCGCCGAGGCCAGCGTGCAGCCCGTGCCGTGGGTGTGCCGGTTGTCCAGGCGCGGCGCCCGCAGCCAGTGCTCCTCGGCGCCGTCGGTCAGCAGGTCCACGGCGTCGCCGGACAGGTGGCCGCCCTTGACCAGCGCCCAGCGCGGTCCGAGGTCCAGCAGCGCCTCGGCGGCCCGCCGCATCCCCGCCTCGTCCTCCACCCGCACCCCGGTGAGCTGGGCCACCTCGTCCAGGTTGGGGGTGACGACGGTGGCTGCGGGCAGCAGCCGGGTGCGGACCGCGTCCAGCGCGGAGTCGGCCAGCAGCGGGTCGCCGTGCTTGGAGACGCCGACCGGGTCGATCACCGCCGGAGCGTCCGTTCCGGCGATCAACTCGGAGACCAGCTCGACCAGTTCGGCCGAGGAGAGCATCCCGGTCTTCACCGCGTGCACGCCGATGTCGTCGGCCACCGCCCGGTACTGGGCCCGTACCGCCTCGGCGGGCAGGTCCCAGACGCCGTGCACGCCGCGTGAGTTCTGCGCGGTGACGGCGGTGAGCACGCTCATCCCGTGCACGCCCAGTGCCAGCATCGTCTTGAGGTCCGCCTGGATGCCCGCGCCGCCGCCGGAGTCGGATCCGGCGACGGTCAGCACCAGCGGCGGCGCCTCGGCCACGGTCGTCGTCACGGTCACCCCTCCACGTCCGCGAAGTGGTCCCAGCCGCCCTTGCGGGTCCAGGGCGCCCCGTCCACGGTGACCTGCGGCAGCGCCGACGGGTTCAGGACCTCGCCGATCACCTTCCACCGCGCGGGCAGTTTCACGTCGGGCGGGAAGGTCGCCACGATGGCGTGGTCCTCGCCCCCGGTGAGCACCCACTGCAGCGGGTCGACGCCGACCGCGGAGCCGATGTCGTTCATCTGCGTGGGGACGTCGAGGGCGCCGGAGCGGATGTCGATGCGCACCTTGCTGGCCTCCGCGATGTGCCCGAGGTCGGCGATGAGGCCGTCGCTGACGTCGCACATGGCGGTCGCGCCGAGCGAGGCGGCGGCGGGACCAGCGTGGTACGGCGGCTCGGGGCGGCGGTGGGCCTCCACGAACGCGCGGGGCGAGCGGAAGCCGCGGGAGAGCACCGCGAACCCGGCGGCCGACCAGCCGAGCCAGCCGGTGACGGCGACCAGGTCGCCCGGCTGCGCGCCGGCGCGGGTGACCGGTTCGTGGTTGCGCAGGTCGCCGAGGGCGGTGATGGAGACGGTGATGGCGTCGCCGCGGACCACGTCCCCGCCGACCACGGCGGCGCCCGCCACCTGGCACTCGTCGCGCAGGCCGTCCATCAGCTCGGTCGGCCAGGTCACCGGGAGCTCCGCGGGCAGCACCAGGCCAAGGAGCAGCGCCGTCGGCACCGCGCCCATCGCGGCGATGTCGGCGAGGTTCTGCGCGGCGGCCTTGCGGCCCACGTCGTAGGCGGTCGACCAGTCCCGGCGGAAGTGGCGTCCCTCGATCAGGATGTCCGTGCTCGCCACCACCCGCCGGTCGGGGGCGGCGACGACGGCGGCGTCGTCGCCCGGGCCGAGCCGGACCGCCGGGGTGGTGGTGAGCCGGGAGGTGAGCTCCCTGATGAGCCCGAACTCCCCCAGTTCCCCCACGGTTCCCTTCACCGAGTCTCACCGTTCCTCTCAGCGGTCGATGTTCCGGGTATCAGTGTCATGCGTCCACCTGTGTACCTGTCCGCGGGGGCGGCTGCGCCCGGAGTCGCGGTCGTGCGTCAACCCGCGCCGAGGGGTGCACTCCGGCGCGCGGGCCCTTGATCGGCGAGGTCTCCCCCCGGCGTGGGGCGACGCGATACCGTGGCGGTCCTTCTCTGCACACGATCCTCGAAGCCGCCCTGGAGGTTCCGTGGTACAGGCGTACATCCTCATCCAGACAGAGGTGGGCAAGGCCTCCTCCGTCGCCGACACCGTCAGCAAGTTCTCCGGTGTCGTCCAGGCCGAGGACGTGACCGGACCCTACGACGTGATCGTGCGGGCCCAGGCCGATTCGGTCGACGAGCTCGGCCGCATGGTCGTCGCCAAGATTCAGGGGGTGGAGGGCATCACGCGGACGCTGACCTGCCCGGTCGTGCATCTGTAGCCCCCGTCTACCCTGGGCCGGTGAACTCCTTCCGTCACCGGCCTCGTCCCCGTGCCCTCCGCGTCCGCTCCTTCGCGTGCGCGGGCGTGGCCGGACTGCTGTTCCTGGCTCCCGCCTGCTCCTCGGCAGACGACCGGGCCGAGGCTGCGGTTCCCTCGCCGGACGAGGAAGTGGCCGGGCTCTGCCGCGACCTCGACGAGGCCCTGCCGGGGAAGGTCGACGGCAGGGACCGCACCGACCCCGAACCGGCGTCCGACCTCACGGCGGGCTGGGGAAGCCCGGCGATCATACTCCGCTGCGGGATCCCACGGCCTGCCGTGATGAGCGATCCCGACCAGGTGACGGCGGAGATCGACGGCATGGCGTGGGTGGTGGAGGAACTCGACGGCGGGGCCTACCGGTTCACCACGGGGCTGCGCCGCGCGTACGTCGAGGTCACGCTCCCCGCGGAGGTCGCCGAGGAGACCGGGTCCTTCGCCCTGGTCGATCTGGTGCCGGCGATCGAGCGGACGATCCCGGAGGAGCTCGCGGACTGACGGGGCGCGCGGCGGCAGCGGCACGGCACGCCGCGGCAGCGGCTCGGCGCGCGCGGTCCCGCGGCAGCGGCTCGGCGCGCGGTCCCGCGGCAGCGGTTTCAGCGCGCGGTTCTGCGGCGGCGGCCCCGCATCCACCGGCGTACGGCGGCGACCGCGCCGCGCAGGCCGCGGGGCGGTCGCCGGTACGGCGGCGCGGCGAGGTCCCGGGCGACCGCCCGCCACACCCGCTCGGGGGGCTCCGCCGGAAGGTCCCGTTCCTCCACGGCCCGCGCGGCGGCGACGACCCGGGTGATGCCGCGCAGTTCCTCGCGGCAGCGCGCGCACCCGGTGAGGTGGGGCAGCGCCGCGTCGTCGGGCGGGACGCCGCCGTCCCTGAGGGCGAGCTCCATGAGGTGTGCCGGGTCGACGTGCGCCACCGTGCGTCATCCTTGCTGCGCTCGGGCGCCCTTGCCGGGCCGCCGCTTAGGTCCCTCCCCCGCCGGAGCGGCTTCCGCGACGGCGGCCGGGCTCGCCGCGCGACCGCCGCGGGCGGGGCGTGCGACCCCCGGCCGGTCACGGGGAACGACCGCCGCCGCGGCGACGGTCGTCCGGGAAGGGAGGGGAAAGGAAGGAGGGGGAACGGGTGGGGGTGTCCGGTCAGGTCATCCCCGCCGGTCCCCGTACCGGCGTGCCAGGTGGACGCCCGTGAGGGTGACCAGTCCGGTGACGGCCGCCCAGGCCAGCCAGGCGTCCGACGAGTTGGGCGCGGCGGCCGCGGCCGTGGTGCCGCCCATGCCGCCGGTCGGCGAGGACTGCGTGCCGCTGATGGTCTGGGTCGCCAGGGCGAGGTTCTTGTCGTTCGCGCTGCCCCAGGCGTAGACGATGTTGTTGCTGCCTTCCTTGAGGTCGAGGTCGGCCGGGCTGATCGCCACGGTGTCGGTGCCGGCGAGGGTCACGTCGGCGTTGACGGTTCCGGCGTCCACGACGGTGGAGTCCTGGTTCGGGTTGGTCAGCCCGGTGAAGACGGGCTGTCCGCCGGCCCGCACGTCCACCGCCGGGGCGGCGGCCACGTGGCGGACGGTCAGGCGGGCCTTGCCGGACTCGGTCGTCGAGGTGTCGTTCACGAAGGTCGTCAGCTGCGGCTTGCCGTCGGCGGACAGGTGGGCCGCGATGGTGGCGTTGGCGCCCTCGGGCACCTCGACCTTCTTCTCGAGGGCCGGACTGCCGTCGGGTCCCTGGCCGGCCTTGAAGAGTTGTATGTCGTAGGTGCCGGCGTCCAGGGCCTGCGGCTGGGTCACCGTGCCGGGCTTGAAGTCGCCGAGCAGGCGCTCGCCGTTGGCGTAGACGTCGACGGTCAGTCCCGGCACACCGTGGAAGACGGACACCATGCCCGTCTGTTCGCTGTCCGCCGCGGTGGCGGCCACCGCCGGTCCCGCGACGGTCAGGGCGAGGGCGCAGGCTCCGGCCGAGGCGCCGAGGAGGAGGGGGGTCCTGGAGATCCGGGAGGTCATGGGAGTGATCCCTTCGTCGAGGTCCGCGCCGGTTGCGCGGTCTCACCTGTACTTCGCGCGTACCCCTCCGGACGGATGCACATGGCGGACATTTCTTACAAATCGCCCACATCGTCTGCTGCGCAGCGCGCCTACGCCCCGCCCTGGGGGGCGCCTCCCCGTTCGACGGCGGCGCGCAGCCGGAGCAGCCCGCGGCGGGTGTGGCTCTTGACCGTGCCGAGGGGCAGGCCGGTGCGCTCGGCGATCTGGGCCTGGGTCAGGTCCTCGTAGAAGGCCATGCACAGCACCTCGCGCTGGGCGCGCGGCAGCCGGGACAGGGCGTCGACGAGGAGCAGCCGGTCGAGGACCTCCTCCGGAGCGCCCTCGGGGCGGGCCTCCCCTCCGCCGTCGGCGCGGGCGGCGGTGTCCACCAGCGCCAGGCGCCGGGTGCGTGCCGCGAGGGCGTCGACGATCTTCCGGCGGGTGATGCCGACCAGCCAGCCGCCCAGGGTTCCCCGCTCCGGGCGGTAGCCGTCCCGCCCCCGCCAGGCGCCGATGAAGACCTGCTGCGTCACGTCCTCGGCCTCGTGGCTGTCACCGAGCGAGCGGGTGGCCAGGGTGTGGACCAGGGGGCCCCACCGCCGGTAGACGGCCGCGAAGGCGTTCTCGTCGGCGGCGCGCAGGCCGCGGGCGAGTTCGTCCTCGTCCGGCGTCGGCGGCGCGATCCGGGCCGGCGTCGGAGGGGGGCGGACTCCGGCGTGCGCGGTGTACGTGGTCATGACCTGGTCCTCCTGCCGTTTCCGCCGTCGCCGGCGGCTCGTGCTGTTCAGTCTTGTGAGTGAAAACGACGCACTCAACATGCGTCGTTTGTGCGTCGTATGCTGGGGTGAGCCGGGAGGAAGCTGCCGGGGGCGCGACAGGAGGCGGACGACATGGACGAGGAGCCCGGCGGGACACCGGGACCGCCGGACGAGGGCGGTCTGACCACCGGCGAGGTGGCGCGGCGGCTGGGTGTGGCGCCGACCACGGTCCGGTCCTGGGACCGCCGTTACGGGCTCGGTCCGGCCGCGCGCACCGGCGGGCGGCACCGACGCTGGACCGCCCAGGACCTGGCCCGTCTGGAGCGGATGTGCGCGCTGACGGCGACCGGGGTGCCGCCGGCGGAGGCCGCGCGGGTGGTCCTCGCGGAGGCGGCGTCCGGCGCCGTGCCGCACGCGGGCACGGGCCGGCCGCGTTCCCTGCCCGGGGGGCGCGGCGCGCGGGAGCCGCGCCGCGCGGACGGGCCGCGCGACACGGACGGGCCTCGCGACACGGGCGGGCCTCGCGGACCGAGTGGGCCTCGGGGCACGGACGGGCCGCGTGACAGGGGTGGGCCGCGTGACACGGGTGGGCCTCGCCGCGCGGACGGGCCGCGTTCCTCGGGTGAGCCGGGCTCCCCGGGCGGACCGCGCGACCTGGCCGGACCGGCCGACCCGGGCGGACCGCGCGACCTGGCCGGGCCGGCCGACCCGGGCGAGCCCGGCGCCCCGGGCGGGCCGCGTTCCTCGGGCGGGCCGCGGCCTCCGTCCGGGCCCGGTCGCGGGCGGAGCCGGGCCGGGTCGGGCATGCGGCTGGGTGACGCGCGCCAGGAGTGCAAGGGCATCGCCCGGGCCGCCCTCCGCCTGGACGCCGTCGCGCTCGACGACCTGCTGGACCGGACCATGCGCGCCTACGGGCCGGTCGCCGCCTGGACGGAGGTGATCATGCCGACGCTGCAGGCGGTGGGGCGGAAGTGGGAGACCTCCGGCGAGCGGTACGTCGAGGTGGAGCACTTCCTGTCCTGGCACGTCTCCGGTGCCCTGCGGCGTCACGCGCCGCCCGTGGCCGCCGACCGCCCGGGGGCCACCACGGTGCTGGCCTGCGTCCCCGGGGAGACCCACACGCTGCCGCTGGAGGCGCTGGCCGCGGCACTGGCCGAGCGGGACCTGCCGGTGCGCATGTTCGGCGGCGCGCTGCCCGTGGAGTCGCTGGTGACCGCCGTGCGCCGGACGGGACCGGCGGTGGTGGGGCTGTGGGCGCAGTCCCGCACCACGGCGAGCCGGCCGCTGGCCCAGCACGTCGCGGCCATCGAGTGGGGGGTGCGCGGGGCCCGCAGGCGACCGGTGGTGCTGACGCTGGGTCCCGGCTGGGCCGGGCAGACGGCGGCCGGGCTCCCCCATCCGCCGGGCCTGGCGGAGGCCGTCGCCGTGGTGGAGGCGGCCGTCCGCAGGTGACGTGCCGCGTCGGCCGGGTACCCGGCGCGCGCCGTCCGGTCCGCCGGCGGCCCCGCCGGGGCGCAGGCCCCCGGGGGGCGAACGGTGCCGCCCGAGGGGTGGCACCGAAGGAACACCGGAGGAACAGTCATGGCCGGTCGTCCCCCGAGCGCCCCGGACACCGTCGTCGTCGGGGCGGGTCTCGCCGGTCTGGCCTGCGCGCTGGACCTGTGCCGCGCGGGCCGGCGCGTGACGCTGCTCGAGGCGTCGGACGGGGTGGGCGGCCGGATGCGCACGGACCGCCGGGACGGGTTCCTGCTGGACCGGGGCTTCCAGGTGTTCAACACCTCGTATCCGCAGGTCAAACGGCGGCTGGATCTGCGGTCCCTGCGGCTGCGGCCGTTCACGCCGGGCCTGGTCGCGCACACCCCGGACGGCCCGGTCCGACTGACCGACCCGACCCGGCGGCCCGGGGAGGCCGGGGCCCTGCTGCCCGGGCGGGTGCTGCCGGCCCGCGACCTGGCCGCCCTCGGCGTACTCACCGCGCGGGACGCCCTGCTCCCCGCCCGTCTCCTGACCCGCGGCGCCGACCGCTCCACGGCCGACGCCCTCTCCCGTGCCGGGGTGTCCGCCGGGACGGTCGACCGGATCCTGCGGCCCTTCCTCTCCGGGGTGTTCCTGGAGGACCGGCTGGAGACCTCCGCCCGCTTCTTCCACCTGGTGTGGCGGAGCATGGTCCGCGGCACGCTCTGCCTGCCCGCCGACGGCATCGGCGCCGTCCCCGCCCAGTTGGCCGGCCGGCTGCCCGAGGGCACGCTGCGGCTGGGGACGCCGGTGGAGGCGGTCACCGACGACGGCGTGGTGCTCGCCGACGGCGGCGAGGTGGCCGCGCCCCACGTGGTGCTGGCCACGGACGCGGCCACCGCGGCGCGGCTGCTGCCCGGCCTGGCCGTGCCGCCCAGCCGCACGGTCACCACCTACTACCACGCGGCGCCGCGCCCGCCGCTGGCCGAGCCGACGCTGCTGGTGGACTCCTCGGGCGCGGTGCTCAACACCTGCGTGCCGAGCGAGGTCGCGCCGGGCTACGCGCCACCGGGGTCCGCCCTGGTCTCCACCTCCGTGCTGGGCGGCGACCGGCCCGGGGCGGACGCGGCGGTGCTGCGGCGCCTGGGCGAGCTGTACGGCGCGGACACCCGCGACTGGCGGCAGGTCGCCGTGTACACGGTGAAGGGGGCCCTGCCCGTGATGGAGGCCTCCTGGCCCCTCAGCCGCACCACGCGTCTCGGCGCGGGCCGCTACGTCTGCGGCGACCACCGGGCGACCGGCAGCGTCCAGGGCGCGCTCGCCTCGGGCACGCGGGCGGCCCGCGAGCTGCTCGCCGATCCGTCACCCGGCTGACGGCGGCCCGGACCGCGCGCCGCATCCACCGGCGGCCGGTACCCGGAAGAGAACATGCCTGAGCGAAGGCCGACGACCCGTTCTCCGACCTCCGGGAGTGAGCTGTGACGTCCGACGGCGTGCGCGCCCGTCCGAGCACCGGCGGGCCCTGCCCGCCCCGCACACCGTGCGGCGGCCTTTCGGTGCCGCCGCCGCCCGCGCGCGCCGGGGTGGACGGATGAGCCGCGGGCCCGCGCCGTCGGCCGTGGACGCCGACGTGGTCGTCCTCGGCGCCGGCGCGGCCGGGCTGAGCCTGGCGCACCGGCTGGCCGAGACCGTCCCCGGCCGCACCGTGGTCCTGGTCGAGCCGCCCGCCGGCCCCCTGCGCCCGCCCGAGCGCACCTGGTGCCACTGGACCCGCGGCGACGACGACCTCGGCCCCGCGGTCGCCGCGTCCTGGCCGCGGCTGCGCGTCCACGGAGCCGACGGGCGGGCCGTGACCGTGGACCCGGCCCCGCTGCGCTACCGGATGATCCGGTCCGCGGACTTCGAGCGCCTGGTGCGCGCCCGGCTGGCCGCCGCGCCCGGCGCGCGCCTGCTGCGGGCGACCGCGGAGGAGGTGCGCGACACCGCCCACGGCGCCGAGGTGCGCTGCGTCACGCCGGACGGCGGCGCCCTCCGGCTGACGGCCCGGCACGTCTTCGACTCCCGCCCCCTGCCCGCCCTCCCGCCGGCCCGGACCCAGCTGCTCCAGCACTTCCGCGGCTGGTTCGTCCGCACCGCCGCGCCCCGGTTCGACCCGTCGGTCGCCGACCTGATGGACTTCCGCGTCCCCCAGCCCCGCCACGGCCTCGCCTTCGGCTACGTCCTCCCGCTGGCGCCCGACCGGGCGCTGGTCGAGTACACCGAGTTCTCCCGGACGCCCCTGTCCACGGAGGCGTACGAGGCGGCGCTGCGGCACTACTGCCGCGAGGTGCTGGAACTCGGGGCGTTCACCGTGGAGTCGGCGGAGCAGGGCGTCATCCCGATGACGGACGGCCGCTTCCCCCGCCGGGCCGGCCGGTCGGTCTTCCGGATCGGCACGGCGGGCGGCGCGACCCGGCCGGCCACCGGCTACACCTTCGCCGCCGTGCAGCGGCAGAGCAGGGCGGTGGCCGCCGCCCTGCGCGCGGGCCGGGTCAGCGTGCCGCCGCCGCACGGGCGGCGGTCCCTCGCCATGGACGCCGTGCTGCTGCGGGCGCTGGACACCGGCCGGGTCGACGGCCCCGCCTTCTTCACCGACCTGTTCCGCCGGGTCCCCGCGGAACGCCTGCTGCGCTTCCTGGACGGCGGCACCTCGCTCCCGGAGGAGTGGAGCGTCGGACTGCGCACCCCCGTCGGCCCGATGCTCCGGACCGCCCTCGAACTGCCCTTCCTGCCCCGCCGCCACCGGTCCACCGCACGCACCGCACGCACCGAATCCACCGCACCCAGCGCACCCACCGCACCCACCGCACCCACCGCACCCACCGGAGAGAGCCACCGATGACACCGCCGTACACCACGCGCCCGGCCCAGGGCGGCCCCCACCGCGCACGCGCGGCCCGGCGGGGCCGTGACCGCAAGGCCGAGATCCTGATGCCCGCGCCGGGCCGGGACCGTTTCACACCCGGTGACGCGCCCGGTGTCGCCGTGGTCGGCGGCGGCATCGCCGGTCTCGCCGCGGCCACCCTGCTGGCGGAGCGCGGCGCCCGGGTGACCCTCTACGAGCGGGGCGAGGCGCTGGGCGGCCGCCTCGCCGGATGGCGCACCCGTCTCGCCGACGGCTCCGAGGCCACCATGAGCCGCGGCTTCCACGCCTTCTTCCGCCAGTACTACAACCTGCGTGGCCTGCTGCGCCGCACCGATCCCGCGCTCGACCGGCTCCGGCCGCTGCCCGACTACCCGCTGCGGCACAGCGGCGGGCTGACCGACAGCTTCGCCCGGGTGCCCCGCACCCCGCCGTTCAGCGCGCTCGGCTTCGTCGCCCTCAGCCCCACCTTCGGCGCGCGCGACCTGGCGTCGATGGACGCCCGGGCCGCGCTGCCGCTCCTGGACGTGCGCGTCCCCGAAGTGTACGAGCGCTTCGACGACATGAGCGCGACGGACTTCCTGGACCGGGTCCGCTTCCCGGAGGCCGCGCACCACCTGGCGTTCGAGGTGTTCTCCCGCAGCTTCTTCGCCGACCCGCGCGAACTGTCGGCGGCCGAACTGCTCCTGATGTTCCACATCTACTTCCTCGGCTCCTCCGAGGGCCTGCTGTTCGACGTGCCGAACGAGCCGTTCCCGCAGGCGCTGTGGGAGCCGCTGGGCGACTACCTCCGGGGCCTGGGGGCACGGGTGCGCACCGGCACCCCGGTCCACGACGTCCGGCCGGGCGAGGACGGCGTCGAGCTGCGCACCGACGAGGCCGTGGAACGGCACGAGGCCGTGGTGCTGGCCCTCGACCCGGGGGCGCTGCGCGCGCTGACGGAGGCGTCGCCGGACCTCGGCACCCCCGCCTGGCGGGACGACGTGGCCGCCCTGCGGACCGCGCCGCCCTTCCTGGTCTCCCGGCTCTGGCTGGACCGGCCGGTGCGCCCCGACCGGCCGGGCTTCCTGGGCACCAGCGGCTACGACGGGCTGGACAACATCAGCGTCCTGGAGCTCTACGAGGGCGAGGCGGCGCGGTGGACCGCCCGCACCGGGGGGTCGGTGGTGGAGCTGCACGCCTACGCCGTCCCCGCCGGGGCCGGCCGGCGGGAGACGCAGGACCGGCTGCTCGCCGGTCTGCACCGGGTGTACCCGGAGACCCGCGAGGCACGGGTCGTGGACGCCCGGCACGAGTGGCGGGCGGACTGCCCCTTCTTCCCGGTCGGCTCCCACCACCGGCGGCCGGCCGTGCGCACCCCCCACCCGCTGGTCACGCTGGCCGGCGACGCGATCCGCTGCGACCTTCCGGTCGCCCTGATGGAACGCGCCGCCACCACCGGTTTCCTGGCCGCCGGCGCCCTGCTCGACCGGTGGGGCGTCCGCGGGCAGGTGCTGTGGACGGTTCCCCGCGCGGGCCGGTCATCCGCGCTGCGGGCCCTGAGCGCCCTCGCCGCCCGCTGACCCCTTCCCCGAGATGAGCGGCGGCGGGGGCGCTCACCTCGGGGACCTGGTGCTTCACCCTCGGGGCCTGGTGCTTCACCCGCGGGACTCACCCCGGGAAGCGCCCCGTGCTGCGCAGCGCCCAGCGGCGTTCGGCGTAGTCGAGGTCGTCCCGCCACAGCCGCCCGGCGGTGCGCCGCATCAGCGGGCGCAGCACGGGCGCGGCGGCGCGGGCGAGGGCGAAGCCGGGCCGGTCCGAGGCGGCGACCACCGCCTCGACCACGGCGGTCCGCGGCCGGGGGTCGTCCGGGGCCGTCAGCGGTGTCGCGTGGGTCTCCACCACCGAGGTGCGCCCCTCCCCCTCGGTGATCCGCATGACGACGGTGCGCGGCTCCGGGGCGGTGAACTCCGCCCGCACCGGCACCACCAGACGGCCGGCCACCCGGAACGAGACGTCGACGACGAACACGTCCTCGTCCTCGTCCTCGCCCCGTGGCGCCCCGGCCACCGTCAGGTCCACGAACGAGTACGGGTGGAACCACGAGCCGTGCCAGGGGTCGAGCCGGTTGGCGACCACGTCCTCGGGCTCGCACCGTCCCACCGCCGTGAACACGGCGTCCACGCCGCTGCCCGTCCGGGGTCGCGGCGGGACCACCGGGAGCTCCGTCGGCTCCTCGCCGCCGACCGCGTCGAGCCGGACCCACACCAGCACGCCGTCGTCGTGCACCGGGTAGGGCTCCCACCCGGCCGTCGGCCCGCCGTCCAGGGCCAGGCCGTGCCAGTGGCAGACCAGGGTGCCGCAGGCCACCCGGCTGTCCTTCAGCGGCGCGCCCAGGTGCGGGCACACCCCCGGACCGGCCCGCAGCTCCCCGGACTCCGACCGCCACAGCACCACCTCGACGCCGCCGACGGTCCGGCCGTAGGGGCGCTCGCCGACGCGCACCTCGCGGGAGGCGCCGACGACGAACCAGTTGCCCGAGGGGCGGGCCGAGGCCCGCTTCAGGGCCTCGGCGATCAGGGCGGGGCGCGCCGCGCGCCAGGTCGGCGGCTGGGCCGCCCAGTCCGTCCGGCGGCCCAGCCTGCGCAGCGGGGACGTCCAGCCGGCGCGGTCCGATCGGTCGCTCACGTCACCGGTCCTCTCGACGGGAGCGCCACGCCGTCCGGGCGGGGCGCCGGGCGGGCGGCAGGGCGTGCGGCGGTACGGGCGGCAGGGCGGGCGGCGGTGCGGGCACGGGCCCGCGCGCCGGCGATCTGCACCAGTCCGGCCGCCGCCGTGGCTGCGCGCCGCGCCCCGGACACCACGGCCCGGCGGTGCAGCACCGCGTACCCCTGCTCCGCGATCGCGTCGAGGATCCCGGAGTAGAGGATGAACGCGGTGCGCACGCAGGGACGGGTGCGCGGGTCGAGCAGCGCGATGCCCGGCACGGCCTCGCGGTAGATCTTCCTGGTCAGCGCCTCCGCGGCGAGCAGGGCGTTCCTGATGCGCGGGTCGCGGCGGCCGGTGCGGCGGCTCCACTCCAGCAGCGGCCGGTCCACGCCGTGGGCGTCGAGCAGGTCCGCCGGCAGGTACACGCGGCCGCGGTCCAGGTCCTCGCCCACGTCCCGCAGGAAGTTGGTGAGCTGGAACGCCTCGCCGAGGGCGGCGGCGTAGGGCGCCGCCTCCTCCCGGGGCACGGTGGTGCCGAGCACCGGGAGCATCTGCAGCCCGATCACCGCGGCCGACCCGTGCATGTAGGCCTTCAGGTCCGCGAAGGTCGGGTAGTCGGTGACGTGCAGGTCGCTGCGCATCGAGGCCAGGAAGTCGGCGAAGAGCGCGTGCCCGATGCCGTACCGGCGGGCGGTGTCGGCGACGGCCAGGACGACCGGGTCGTCCGCCTCCCCGGTGCGCAGGGCGAGCGCCAGGTCGTCCTCCAGCCGCCGCAGCGCGGCGTCGCGCTCCCCGGGCGTCCGGTGCCGCGCGTGGTCGTCGACGAAGTCGTCGGCGCGGCGGGCGAAGCCGTAGAGGGCGTGCACGGCGGACCGGCGTTCCACCGGGAGCAGGCGGGTGGCCAGGAAGTAGGTCCGCCCGTGGCGGGCGTTGAGCCCGCGGCACCGGGTGTAGGCGGCGCGCAGCTCCGGATCGGTGATCCGGGCGGCATCGAGTTCACGACGGGTCATGGACGCCTGCCGGGGTCGCTGGGGCGGTCCGCGCGGCGCGCGGGCCGGAGGGGAGGGAGGTGACCGTCCGGCGCGGGGTGCCGCCGGTGACGCGCGCCGCGGCCAGCTTGCCGCTGAGCAGCACCGTGGGCACCCCGACGCCGGGGGTGGTGCCGCAGCCGGCCAGGACGGCGTTCTCCACGCCGCGGATCAGGTTGCGCGGGCGGAACGGGCCGGTCTGGGCGAAGGTGTGGGAGACGGAGAAGGGGCTGCCGGCCGCGTGGCCCTGCGCCGTCCAGTCCAGCGGCGTGATCAGCGCCTCCTCCTGCACGCTGTCCGCGAACCCGTCGAGCCCGCGGCGTTCGAGTTCGGCGACCAGGCTGTCCCGGTAGCGGGGCCCCAGGTCGCGCCAGGTCTCCGCGGAGGGCCCCACAGCGGTGTTGGGGCAGGGCGCCAGCACGTAGTGGAGGTGCCGGCCGGCCGGGGCGAGACGCGGGTCGTGCGTCGTCGGCCGGGTGATCAGCAGCGAGGGGTCGCTCATCAGACGTCCCGAGCGGGTGAGTTCCTCGAAGGTCTGCTCCCAGGCCGCCCCGAAGGAGAGGGTGTGGTGGGCCAGCGAGTCCCAGGTGCGGTCCGTCCCGGCGTGCAGCACGACGGCGGACGGCGAGTGGCGCAGCCGCACCGGTCGCCTCGGGGCCCGCCCGAGGAGTTCGTGGGCGGCGGGCAGTTCGCAGGTGAGCACCACGGCGTCGCAGGCGATCCGTTCCCCGGAGGCCAGCCGCACGGCCCGCACGCGGTCCCCGGAGCGTTCCAGCTCCGTCACCTCGGAGGACCAGCGGAACTCCGCCCCGGCGCCGGACGCGGCGTCCGCCATCCCGCGCGGCAGCGCGTGCATGCCGCCCTTGGGGAACCAGACGCCGGCCACGGTGTCCATGTAGGCGATCACGGCGTAGGCCGCGAGCGCCCTGGCCGGGGCGACGCCCGCGTACAGCGCCTGGAACGAGAAGACGCGGCGCAGCCGGGGGTCCTGGAGGAACCGGCCGATGCCGCGGTCCAGCCGCCCGAACCCGCCGAGCGCCGCCAGCCGGGCCAGGTCCGGGTGCAGCAGCTGGAAGGGCGAGTCGAAGTTGGCGTCGACGAAGCGCCGCATCTGGGCGCGGTAGAGCCGCTCCAGCCAGTCCCGCAGGCGGCGGTAGCCGTCGGCCTCGGCGGGTCCGGCGAACCGCCGGACCTCCTCCTCCATCGCCTCGCCGTCGGTGTGCACGTCGAGTGCGGTGCCGTCGGCGAACCGGGCGCGGTAGGCCGGGTGCAGGGGGACGAGCTCCACGTGGTGACGGAGGCTGTCGCCGACGGCCGCGAAGGCCTCGTCGGCCAGGTGGGGCATGGTGAGCACGGTGGGGCCGGTGTCGATCTCGTACCCGCCGAGGCGCAGGTGTCCGGCGCGGCCTCCGGGGCCGGCGTCCCGCTCGACGACGGTGACGCGGCGCCCCGCCCCGAGCAGGTGCAGCGCGCAGGCGAGGCCGGACAGTCCGGCGCCGACCACGACGACATGGTCCGTGGGACCCGGTACGGTCCTCATGCCGCCTCCCCCGCGCCCTCGAGGGCGACGCCCGCGGCCAGTCCCACCAGGGCCGCGAACTCGGCGCGCACCGCGGGTGGGGCGCCGGTGCGGGTGAAGTGCCGCAGGGCGGTGGCGGCCAGTTCCCCGATGCGCGCCTCGACGGCGTCCCGGGCCCCGGTCCGGGTCAGCGCCGCGCGGACCCGCTCCAGGTCCTCGTCCGACCCGGTCTGCGGGCCCGCGGCGAGCGCGGTGGCTGCCTCGGCGTCGCCGGACGCCCCGGCGAGCCGGACACCGGCGGCGAGCAGGTAGGTCAGCTTGCGGGCGCGCAGGTCGTCGCCGGCCGGCTTCCCGGTCAGCGCCGGGTCTCCGAACGCGCCGACCAGGTCGTCGCGGAGCTGGAACGCCAGCCCGGCGCAGCGTCCGGCCAGACGCAGCGCGTCCAGGACCGCCGCGTCCGCCCCGGCCAGGGACGCGCCCAGCGCGAGGGGGCGCTCCACGGTGTACAGGGCGCTCTTCAGGGTGGCGATGGTCACCGCCTCGTCCATCCCCGACGCGCCCGTGGCCTGGGCGCGGACGTCCCGGTACTGGCCGGCCGCCATCTCGCGCCGCATGGCCCGCCATTCGCCCAGCAGCCGCCCGCCGTGCGGCGAGCCGAGCGCGGTCGCCGCCGCGAGGTCGTCCGCCCAGACGAGGGCCAGGTCGCCGGCCAGCACGGCGGCGGACAGGGCGAACGTCCCCGGCGGGCCGGTCGTGCGCGCTTCCTGGTACAGGTCCGCGAACTCCACGTGGAGGGCCGGGCCGCCGCGCCGCAGCGCCGATCCGTCCATCACGTCGTCGTGGACCAGCGCGCACGCCTGCACGAGTTCCAGGGCCGCGCCCGTGCGGAGGACGGGCGTGGCGTCCCCCGTTCCGCCGGCCGCCCGCCAGCCGCACCAGGCGAAGGCGGCACGCATCCGCCTGCCGCCGCGTCGGACGAACGCGGCGAGGCGTTCGGCGACGTCGTGGGCGAACACCGGGTCCGTGTCACGGGCCTGGGCCAGCGCCTCGTCCAGGACGCCGGCGAGTTCCGCCTCGACCGCCCGGACGGCCTCGCGGGCCGTGAGCGGACCGTCGAGCGGCCTGACCGGTTCGGCCACCGTGAGCCGCACTCCCAGCATGCACAACCCCTCTTCACTCTCGGTCACCTGCACGCCTGTGCTTCGGCCGAGGGACGGTGGATGGATGCGCTGATCCCTGCCCGTTCCGAGCCCTCTTGCGGACCGGGGTCACTCCACCGGCCCTGCCCGCGTCCCCACCCCGGCGCAAAACCGGCCTCCGGCGGAGGGGCGGGCGGGGCGGGCGGCAAGCGGCAGGCAGGCGGAGCGGCAGGCAGGCGGAGCGGCAGGCGCGGCGGGCCGGGCGGGACGGCGGAGGCTGCTGTGCGAGGGCGGCAGCGGTCGCGCGGCCCCCGGGAACGGCGAACCCCGCCGCGGGCGGGCCGCGGCGGGGTGGGGGGTGCGGGCGCGGGTGCGGGGAGGAGAACCGTTACCGCAGGCCGGTGCGGCGCCGCAGCGCCGCCCCCAGCAACCGGTCCACCAGCTCCCCGTACGACACCCCGGACTCCTCCCACATCCGCGGATACATGGAGATCGGCGTGAACCCCGGCATGGTGTTGATCTCGTTGATCACGAACTCCCCGTCCTCCGTGAGGAAGAAGTCGGCCCGCACCAGCCCTTCGCAGGACGCCGCGTCGAACGCCTCGACGGCGAGCCGCTGCACCTCCGCCGTCTGCTCCGGCGTCAGCGGCGCCGGCACGATGCCCGCCGCGGAGTCGATGTACTTGGCCTCGAAGTCGTAGAAGGCGTGGCTCTGCGCCGGGGGGATCTCGGCCGGCACGCTCGCCCGCGGCCCGTCCTCGAACTCCAGCACGCCGCACTCGATCTCGCGCCCCACCACCGCCGCCTCGACGATGATCTTCGGGTCGTGCGCCTGCGCCTCGGCGATCGCGTCCTCGAGCCCGGACAGGTCGTCGACCTTGGTGATGCCGATGGAGGAGCCGGCCCGCGCCGGCTTCACGAACAGCGGCCAGCCGTGGTCGCCCGCCAGGTCGACGATCTTCTTGCGGGCGGCCGCCGGGTCCTGCTCCCACTCGCGGGGGCGGATCACCACGTACGGGCCGACCTTCAGACCGAAGGAGGTGAAGACCCGCTTCATGTACTCCTTGTCCTGGCCGACGGCGGAGGCGAGCACGCCCGCGCCGACGTACGGCAGGCCGGAGAGCTCCAGCAGGCCCTGCAGGGTGCCGTCCTCGCCGTACGGGCCGTGCAGGACGGGGAAGACCACGTCGATCTCGCCCAGGGTCTTGGCGACCGAGCCGGGCTCGCTGTAGACGACCTCGCGGCTGGCGGGGTCGACGGGGAGCACCACGCC
Source organism: Streptomyces sp. NPDC047130 (assembly GCF_040643475.1). Taxonomy (NCBI): domain Bacteria; kingdom Bacillati; phylum Actinomycetota; class Actinomycetes; order Kitasatosporales; family Streptomycetaceae; genus Streptomyces; species Streptomyces sp. NPDC047130. The sequence goes on from NZ_JBEYUK010000016.1 coordinate 36,376, forward strand.
GCCCTCGGTGGACTCGGCGAGCTCCTCCACGGCCGGGACGACACGGTCGGTGATCGCCATGCGGTCGGGCTCGTCGGCGGTCAGGGCCCAGCGCCCCTCCCGGGTGATGCCGACCGGCAGGACGTCGTACTTCGTCCGGTCGATCGCGCGCAGCACGGCGCCCGCGGTGACGACGGAGATGCCGTGCTCGGAGCTGCGTCCTCCGAAGACGACGGCGACGCGCGGCTTGCGCTGCGGTTCCTCGGCGGTCGGCTCAGGGCTCTGGGGGAGGTTCTGGGTGCTCATAACGGATTGAGCGTACCCGCTGGTTCCGCGAGGGTCAGCGGGCGCGGTCGGCCGCGCGGACGATTCGCCCGGTCTGCCCCTGCGGAGGGGGCCGACCGGGCGTAGGCCCACGACCAGGGACGTTCCGGCGCCACCGGCGGACCGGGTCGTGCCACCGGCGAGCGGGGCCGGCGCCGCCCCGCCGCCGGGTCAGCGCCGTTCCGGCTTGGGGTCGCGCCCCATGAGCTCCTTGAGCGCGACGACCGGCGGCTTGCCCTCGTGGACGATCTCCACGACCATCTCGGTGATCGGCATGTCCACCCCGTGCCGGTGGGCGAGGTCGCGCACCGACTCGCAGGACTTGACGCCCTCGGCGGTCTGCCGGGTCACCGCGATGGTCTCCTCCAGCGTCATCCCCTTGCCGAGGTTGGTGCCGAAGGTGTGGTTGCGGGACAGCGGCGAGGAGCAGGTGGCGACCAGGTCCCCGAGGCCGGCCAGACCGGCGAAGGTGAGCGGGTCGGCGCCCATGGCGAGGCCCAGCCGGGTGGTCTCCGCGAGTCCGCGGGTGATCAGCGAGCCCTTGGCGTTGTCGCCGAGGCCCATGCCGTCGGCGATGCCGACCGCGAGGCCGATGACGTTCTTGACCGCGCCGCCGAGTTCGCAGCCCACCACGTCGGTGTTGGTGTAGGGCCGGAAGTACGGGGTGTGGCAGGCGGCCTGGAGCCGGCGGGCGACGGACTCGTCGGCGCAGGCCACGACGGCGGTGGTGGGCAGCCGGGAGGCCACCTCGCGGGCCAGGTTGGGCCCGGTGACGACGGCGACCCGCTCCGGCCCCACCTTGGCGGCCTCGGAGATCACCTCGCTCATCCGCATCGCCGAGCCGAGTTCGACGCCCTTCATCAGGGAGACCAGCACGGTGTCGGGGTCGAGCAGCGGCGCCCAGGCGGCCAGGTTGCCGCGCAGGGTCTGGGAGGGCACCGAGAGGACCGTGAGGTCGGCGTCCCGGGCGGCCTCGGCCGGGTCGGCGGTGGCCCGGATCCCGGCGGGCAGTTCGGCGCCGGGCAGGTAGTCGGCGTTGACACGGGTGGAGTTGACGGCCTCCACGACCTCGGGCCGGCGGGCCCAGAGGGTGACCTCGCAGCCGGCGTCGGCGAGGACCATGGCGAACGCGGTGCCCCAGGAGCCGGCGCCGAAGACGGCCGCCTTCACCGGCCGTGCGCCGTCGGCCCGGGGTTCGGCGGGGACGGGTCGGGTCACTTGCCGTTCCCCTCCCCCGCCGTGGCGGGGCCGGTCTGCTCGGCGGTCCGCCGGGCGGCCCTGCGGCGCTGTTCGAGGCGGACCTCGCGGGGGTCGTGGCGGACCTCGGGCGCCTTCTCTCCGCGGAGCACTTCGAGCTGGCGGGTGATGGCGTCCATGATGACCTCGGTGGTCTCCTTGAGGACCTCCGGCGTCATCTCCTTGCCGTGGAAGCGCGACAGGTCGACCGGCGGCCCCGCCATCACGCGCACCGTCCGGCGCGGGAACAGGCTGGGCTTCCTGGCGTACGGCGGCAGCACCTCGTTGGCGCCCCACTGGGCGACCGGGATCACCGGGCACCGGGTGCTCAGGGCCACCCGGGCGGCGCCCGTCTTGCCGGTCATCGGCCAGACGTCGGGGTCGCGGGTGAGGGTGCCCTCCGGGTAGAAGGCCACGCACTCGCCGCGTTCGACGGCGTCGATGGCGGCACGGAAGGCGCTGAGCGCGTCGGTGGACTCGCGGTAGACGGGGATCTGGCCGGTGCCGCGCATGACGGCGCCGACGAACCCCTTCCTGAACAGCCCGCTCTTGGCGAGGAAGCGCGGCACGCGGCCGGTGTTGTACTGGTAGTGCGCGTAGACGAGGGGGTCCACGTGGGAGATGTGGTTCACCACGGTGATGAAGCCGCCCTCGGCCGGAATGTTCTCCATTCCTCGCCAGTCCCGCTTCAGCAGAAGCACCAGCGGCGGTTTTGCGATGACCGCTGCGAAGCGGTACCAGAAGCCGATTCTGCGGCGAGGCACGCGCACACCTTCCTCTTGGGCCCGTCCGGCCGTACGGGGCCGGGGCCTGGTTCCTGGGGGGTCGTGGGTCGCACAAGTGTGGCCCCGGGCCGACCGTCTGTCGAGAACACCGTACGCCCCGCCCGTCGGCGGCCGTCGCCCTGCCGCCGGACGGGGCGGGGGACAATGTGGGCGACAAGAGAGGGACGAACGCGCGTGCACTGGACCCTGGTCATCCCCCTGAAGCCCCTGGCGCGGGCCAAGAGCAGGCTGTCGGACGCCGCCTCGGACGGGCTGCGGCCGGGGCTCGCGCTGGCGTTCGCGCAGGACACGGTGGCCGCCGCGCTGGCCTGCGCGGCGGTGCGGGATGTGGCGGTAGTCACGGAGGACCCGCTGGCGGCGCGGGAACTGGGGGCGCTGGGCGCGCGCGTCGTCGCGGAGGCCACGGCGGGCGGCGGTCTGAACGCCGCGCTGGCGCACGGCGCGGCGGTGGTCCGCCGGGCACGGCCCGCGGCCGCGGTCGCCGCCCTCAACGCGGATCTCCCGGCGCTGCGGCCTGCGGAATTGTCCCGTGTGCTGGCCGCGGCGGCGGAATTCCCCCGCGCCTTTCTGCCGGACGCCGCGGGAATCGGGACGACATTGCTGACGGCGTCCCCGGGCCGGGAATTGCGTCCGGAATTCGGGCCGGATTCACGGGCCCGCCACGCCGCCTCGGGCGCCGCCGAGCTGCCGCTCGCCGACGTGGGGTCGGTCCGCCAGGACGTGGACACCGGCGCCGACCTGCGGGCCGCGCTGGCGCTCGGGGTGGGTCCGCGGACGGCCGCGCTGGCCGCCCGCCTGCTGCCGGCCGGCCCCTGAACGGCCGCCGCCGCGCCGGACCGGGCGCGGGCCCGCCGGTACGCTGACCGCATGCAGGCCACCGCTTACACCTTCGACCCGGACACCCGCACCGGTCAGGTGCTGCTCGACGACGGGACCCCGGTCCCCTTCGACGCCGCCGCCTTCGACGCGGGCGGCCTGCTCCTGCTGCGCCCTGGCCAGCGGGTGCGCCTGGAGGTCGGGGACGCCCCGGCGGCGGACGGCGCGCCGCGCATCACCCTGGTGACCCTGCAGACCTTCTGAGCTCCCCGGACGCGCCGCGGGCCGGACTTCCACGAGGGAGTCCGGCCCGGCGCGCGAGCTGCCCGAGGGGCGCGTGACGTTCCTACTTGCCGCCGCGCGAGGCGGTCTTCTTCGCGGTGGTCTTGCGCGCCGCGGACTTCTTGGCGGGCGCCTTCTTCGCGGTGGCCTTCTTGGCCGGGGCCTTCTTGGCGGCGGTCTTCTTGGCCGTGGCGGTGGTCTTCGCGGGGGTGGTCTTCTTGGCGGCGGCCGAGGTCTTCTTCGCCGTCGACGACGTGGTCTTCTTCGCGGCGGCCGAGGTCTTCTTGGCCGTGGCCGAGGTCTTCTTCGCGGCCGTGGTCTTGGCGGCGGAGGCCTTCTTCGCGGCGGTGGTCTTCTTGGCCGCGGCCTTCTTCACGGTGGCGGAGGCGCCACCGGTGAGGCTGCCCTTGGGGGCCTTCTTCACCGCGACGTCGTTCTTCGGCAGCTTCTTGGAGCCGCTGACCAGGTCCTTGAAGCCCTGACCGGCGCGGAACCGCGGCACCGAGGTCTTCTTGACCCGCACCCGCTCCCCCGTCTGGGGATTGCGGGCGTAACGCGCCGGGCGGTCGACCTTCTCGAAGGAACCGAAGCCGGTGACCGACACCCGGTCCCCGGCGACGACCGCGCGGACGATGGCGTCCAGGACCGCGTCCACCGCGTCGGCGGCCTGCTGACGGCCGCCGACCTTGTCGGCAATCGCTTCTACGAGCTGCGCCTTGTTCACGTCTTCCCCTTCGGAGACATTGCGAGAACGTATCCGTTCAAGCGTTTTCGCACGTTAGGCAGATATATACCGCAAATCAAACACGAAACGGGCTAATCACCCTTGTGCCGCAACGGACTCGACCGCCCCGGAGTGCTCAGTGGCTCTCGGCGGGGAATCGTCCCTGCGCGAGGTCGTCCGTGAACCGCTCCAGCCGCCTTGTCGCGTCGGCGAGATCATGTTTGGCCGCTGCCGTGATGATCAGCAGCTTCCGGGTCAGCGCCACCCGTACGCCCTCCGGGACTTGCAGTGAGCGCACCTTTGTGTGCGCTTCCTTGAGCCGGTCCGCGACTGCCGCATAGAGCGCGAGTTGGCCGTCGTGTTCCATGCACAGATTGTGCCATCTAGGGCGAGTTGTCGCCTGCGCAGGGGGCAACTGCTCACTCGACGGGCCCTTCGAGGCCGCCGTCCACGGGCGGCGCCAGGGCTCGTGTACCCGGACAACATCGCAGCTAACACGGGGAGTTGGGAACGAATCGGGCGGCGTCAACCCGTCGGTGGGGCCGCGCGGCGAGGTAGCCCAATCGTGGTGGCGGGGTGCGACGGGAGGTTCGAAGGGGTGGCCGAAAAAGACCCCCGGAACCGACCGGTCGGGTCGGTTCCGGGGGCCTTCGGGTCCTCGGAGGGCTCCGCGGGGAGCGGAGCCGGGGGGCTCAGGCGGCGATCGTCCTCGGCTTGTGTCCGGGCCGCCCGGCCTCGTAGGCGGCGATGTCCGCCTCGTTCCGCAGGGTGATGGAGATGTCGTCGAGGCCGTTCAGCAGCCTCCAGCGGGAGTTCTCGTCCAGCTCGAAGGGGGCGGTGACGCCCTCGGCCCGCACCTCGCGGGCCTCCAGGTCGACGGTGATCTCCGCGGTCGGGTCCTGCTCGGTCAGCTCCCACAGGGCGTCCACGACCTTCTGGTCGAGCACCACGGTGAGCAGGCCGTTCTTCAGCGAGTTGCCCCGGAAGATGTCGGCGAAGCGGGAGGAGACCACGGTCTTGAAGCCGTAGTTCTGCAGGGCCCAGACGGCGTGCTCGCGGGAGGAGCCGGTGCCGAAGTCGGGGCCGGCCACCAGGACGGTGGCGCCCTGCCGCTCGGGGCGGTTGAGGACGAACTCGGGGTCCTTGCGCCAGGCCTCGAAGAGCCCGTCCTCGAACCCGTCCCGGGTCACCTTCTTGAGCCAGTGGGCGGGGATGATCTGGTCGGTGTCGACGTTGCTGCGGCGCAGCGGGACGGCCCGGCCGGTGTGAACGGTGAAGGCTTCCATGTTTTCGGCTCCAGCTTTCTCAGACGCCGGCGGCGACGGGCGCGTCGGACAGGTCGGCCGGGGAGGCGAGCCGGCCCAGGACGGCGGTGGCGGCGGCCACCGGGGGCGAGACCAGGTGGGTGCGGCCGCCCTTGCCCTGACGTCCCTCGAAGTTGCGGTTGGAGGTGGAGGCGGAGCGCTCGCCGGGGGCGAGCTGGTCCGGGTTCATGCCCAGGCACATCGAGCAGCCCGCGTGCCGCCATTCGGCGCCGGCCTCCTTGAAGACGACGTCCAGGCCCTCGGAGACCGCCTGCAGGCCGACCCGCGCGGAGCCCGGGACCACCAGCATCCGTACGCCGTCGGCGACTTTGCGGCCCTTGATGACCTCGGCGACCGAACGCAGGTCCTCGATGCGGCCGTTGGTGCAGGAACCGACGAAGACGGTGTCCACCGCGACCTCGCGCAGCGGCGTCCCGGCCTCCAGCCCCATGTACTCCAGGGCCTTCTCCGCGGCGAACCGCTCGGACGGGTCCTCGAAGGAGGCGGGGTCCGGCACTGCCGCCGAAAGCGGCGCTCCCTGGCCGGGGTTGGTGCCCCAGGTGACGAACGGGGAGAGCTCCGCGGCGTCGATGACGACCTCGGCGTCGAAGACCGCGTCGTCGTCGGTGCGCAGGGTCCGCCAGTACTCGACGGCGGCGTCCCAGTCGGCGCCCTCGGGGGCGTGCGGGCGGCCCTCGAGGTAGGCGAAGGTGGTCTCGTCGGGGGCGATCATGCCCGCGCGGGCGCCGGCCTCGATCGACATGTTGCAGATGGTCATCCGGGCCTCCATCGAGAGCTTCTCGATGGCGCTGCCGCGGTACTCCAGGACGTAGCCCTGGCCGCCGCCGGTCCCGATCCGCGCGATCACGGCGAGGATCAGGTCCTTGGCGGTGACCCCCTCGGGCAGCTCGCCCTCGACGGTGATCGCCATGGTCTTCGGGCGGGCCATGGGCAGCGTCTGGGTGGCCAGCACGTGCTCGACCTGCGAGGTGCCGATGCCGAACGCCAGCGCGCCGAAGGCGCCGTGGGTGGAGGTGTGCGAGTCGCCGCAGACCACCGTGGTGCCGGGCTGGGTCAGGCCCAGCTGCGGGCCCACCACGTGGACGACGCCCTGCTCGACGTCGCCCAGGGAGTGCAGGCGCACGCCGAACTCGGCGCAGTTCTTGCGCAGCGTCTCCAGCTGGGCCCGGGAGACCGGGTCCGCGATCGGCTTGTCGATGTCGATCGTCGGGGTGTTGTGGTCCTCGGTCGCGATGGTGAGGTCGAGGCGGCGCACGCGTCGGCCGCTCTTGCGGAGGCCGTCGAAGGCCTGGGGGCTGGTCACCTCGTGGAGCAGGTGCAGATCGATGTAGAGGAGGTCGGGCTCGCCCTCGGCTCGCCGGACGACGTGGTCGTCCCAGACCTTCTCCGCCAGTGTCCTACCCATCGCTTTCCCTTCGGCGGGGACCACGTCGGCCCCGCACTTCTTGAGACTCAGGTGGTGGCCGCCGAGCGGCGACCACGACGCCATGCGTCCCAGAGTGGCGCGTTCCACGGGAAAGTGAACTTGCGTTTCACAGAGTGAGACGCGAATATCGTTGCATGGACAACAGCAGCGGCGTCGGCGTTCTGGACAAGGCGGCCCTTGTGCTGAGCGCTCTCGAGTCCGGTCCGGCCACCCTCGCGGGTCTGGTCGCGGCGACCGGACTGGCAAGGCCCACGGCCCATCGTCTGGCCGTGGCACTGGAGCATCACCGCATGGTCGCGCGCGACATGCAGGGCCGTTTCATTCTCGGGCCGCGTCTGGCCGAGCTGGCCGCGGCGGCCGGCGAGGACCGGCTCCTGGCCACCGCCGGCCCGGTGCTCACGCATCTGCGCGACGTCACCGGGGAGAGCGCCCAGCTCTACCGCCGCCAGGGCGACATGCGGATCTGCGTCGCCGCCGCCGAGCGCCTGTCCGGACTGCGGGACACCGTGCCCGTGGGATCGACGCTGACCATGAAGGCGGGTTCGTCGGCGCAGATCCTGATGGCCTGGGAGGAGCCCGAGCGGCTCCACCGCGGCCTGCAGGGCGCCCGTTTCACCGCCACCGCGCTCTCCGGCGTGCGCCGCCGCGGCTGGGCCCAGTCCATCGGCGAGCGCGAGCCGGGCGTGGCCTCGGTGTCCGCCCCCGTGCGCGGTCCGTCGAACCGGGTGGTGGCCGCGGTGTCCGTCTCCGGTCCGATCGAGCGCCTCACCCGGCACCCGGGCCGGATGCACGCGCAGGCCGTCATAGACGCGGCCACGCGGCTCTCCGAGGCGCTGCGACGCGCCGGCTGACGTCTCCCGCGGCCCGTGTCCGCCCCGGTGGGCGGACACGGGCCGCTTCCCTGCCCCACCACACTCGCCCGTCCCGCCCGTCCCGTCCGCGACCGGACCGTCGGACCGGGCGGACAACGAGGAAGGGTCCCGTTCTCTCGAACGGGACCCTTCTCCTACACGTACCCCCGACCGGATTCGAACCGGCGCTACCGCCTTGAGAGGGCGGCGTGCTAGGCCGCTACACAACGGGGGCGAGGATCTTGCGTTTCCGCAGATCCGAGCTGGTCTACCTGGACTCGAACCAAGACTAACTGAACCAGAATCAGTCGTGCTGCCAATTACACCATAGACCAATACATGGTATAGACCAGTTTGTACCCCCGACCGGATTCGAACCGGCGCTACCGCCTTGAGAGGGCGGCGTGCTAGGCCGCTACACAACGGGGGCCTTTGGCGATCCTCCGAAGAGAATCAGTACCCCCGACCGGATTCGAACCGGCGCTACTGCCTTGAGAGGGCAGCGTGCTAGGCCGCTACACAACGGGGGCTTTGCAGATGAGCTCTGCGAGCTGGCCTACCTGGACTCGAACCAAGACTAACTGAACCAGAATCAGTCGTGCTGCCAATTACACCATAGGCCATCGGAACGCAAGCCCCCGTGCGGGGGATCTTGTTCTCTTGTCGCGCTTCCGGTCCCGGCCCGTTCGGCCCGTTTCCCTCGGCGCAGGAAGAACATTACCCGAAGGTGGACCGTGCTCCAAAACGGGTTTCCCGCCCCAGCACCCCGGGCAGCTCCGCCAGGCTGCGGATCCGCCGCCAGGGGAGCTCCCGGGGGCCGCCGGGCTCCTCACCGTGGCGGTCGATCCACACGGAGAGCAGGCCGGCCTCGGCAGCGCCCCGCCCGTCGATGTCCGGGTGGTCGCCCACGTAGGCGACGCGCTCCGGGGGCAGCCGGAGGGCCTCGCACGCGGCGTGGAAGGCCTCGGCGGCCGGCTTGGAGACGCCGAGCTCGGCGGCGCAGAGCACCGCCTCGAACCGGTCCAGCACGCCCAGCGCGCGCAGCTTGTGCTCCTGCACGCGGAGGCTGGAGTTGGAGAGCACCGCGTGCCGGTGGCTGGGCACCAGCGCATCGAGGGCCGGGAGGAAGTCCGGGAACAGGGCCCAGGCGGACTCGTAGTGGACGATGTACCGGTCGAACCAGGCGTCCGCCGCGGCGTCGTCGAGGTCCCGTCCGGTGAAGGTGCGGACCCGGTCCCGCCGGTGCTCCTCGTAGGTGACCTCCCCGGCGGCGAAGCGCGTCCAGTGCAGCTCGGTCACCTCGCGCCAGCGCGCGAGTGCGTGGTCGGCGCTCTCGTACGCCGCCGCCAGGCCCTCGGCGGCGAGATGGGCGGCGATGCCGCTGCGGTCGGCGGTGCGGTAGTCGAAGAGGGTGTCGTCCACGTCCCACACCACGGCCTCGATGGTCATGGTCCGACAGTACGCCCGCCGGGCGCCGCCTGTCCCCGGTCCCGCCCGTCCGGCCCCTTGGGCGGCAGCCAGGCGACGTGCCCGCCCGCGAGTTCCACCGGCCGCCAGCCGTCGGCGTAGCCGGGCGGGCGGCGGCCGTCGACGGTGATCACGGCGAGCGGCGAGGAGCGCTGGAGGCGCAGCAGCCCGGCCACCGTGATGCTGCCGTCGTGGCCGCCGACCGGCTGCCGCGAGGAGCAGCCGGCGTAGTAGGCGACGGGCACGAACTGGTCGCCGCTGACGACGCACGGCGGCCGGACCCCCAGCCGGTGCAGTTCGGCGGCGACGGCGGTCAGTTCCCGGTGCTGGGCGCGGCTGCGTTCGGTGACCGTGGCCGCCACCGCGAGCTGGGCGGCGACGTGCCCGAGCAGCGCCAGGGCGAGGCCGCCGCCGAGCAGGACGCGGGTGCGGCCCCTGGTCCTGCCCACCGCCCGGACGGCGGCGACCAGCGCCTCGGCGACCGGGACGGCCAGCAGGGCGTAGGCGGGCAGCAGGAACCGGGGGGCGGCGTAGTCGATGGTGAACAGGTAGGTGACGGCCAGGGAGCCCGCGACGACGGCGGCGAGGACGGAGGCCGCGCCCCGTCCGGCCCGCCGGGCGAGGACGATCCCGGCGGCCGTGACCAGGGGCAGCGCGAACCACCACAGCGCGGTCCACCGGTGGTTCCAGGGGCCGACGCAGGGGCGGCACAGCGTGCGGCCCACCAGGGAGCGGATCTGGTCGTCGACGGCGAAGTGCAGGCCCATGCCGCCCTGGATCTCCCCCGCGCGGCGCAGCCGGGCGAACAGACCCCCGTACGACTGGTAGGCCTCCACCACCCAGGGCAGCGCGCCCAGGGCGAGTCCCGCGACCAGCACCAGCGGCAGGGCGCGGTGGCGCCGCCAGGCCGGCACCAGGAGGGCCGCGGCCACCAGCGGCAGGGCGAGCCAGAGGCCGTCCGCGGGGCGCATCACGGCGACGAGACCCACGGCCGCCGCCGCGAGCCAGGGGGCACGGCGGTCCTCCGGGACGCCGGGTCCGCGCCGGACCGCGCGGAGGAACCAGCCGGTGGCGGCCAACGCCCCGAGCGCGCACCAGAGGTTGGGCATGGCGCGGGGTCCGTAGAAGAGGGTGACCCACAGGCCGGCGAAGAAGAGCCCCGCGACGCCGAGGACGGCGGGCGGGAGCAGCGTGCGCCATACCCGCAGGGCGAGGAGGAGGCCGAGCCCGGCGAGCAGGGCGAGGTAGACGCGGAGCGCGGCCGGGGAGGCGGCGGAATCGGTGAACGCGGCGACGGGCGCGCTGAGCCAGCTGACCCCGCGGGCCCGGGGGGCCGAGAAGAAGGCGGCGGGGGTGTCGCCGCCCTCGACCTGGGTGACGTAGACGATCTCGTCCCAGCCGAGCCCGGTGCCGGGGATCAGGACGAGTTGGGCCGCGGTGAAGACGGCGGCCGCCGCCGCGGGCCACAGGAGTGCGGGTCGCGCGTCCACGAGACGTTGCATGGGCCCACCCTGTCGGGTGGGCGGCCGTCCTGCCCAGACGGCGCGGGGACCGCGTCGCGCAGGAGGGGGACGGCGTGTAGCCCGAGTGCCCGGGCGGGCGGCGCGCGTGTTCCCCGCCCGGTGTCCGGGCGGGGAACCCCCGCGGCGCACGGGCGTCAGGCGGACTTGATCGCGGAGATGTCGAAGCGCAGCTTGATCTTGTCCGACACCAGCACGCCACCGGTCTCGAGGGCGGCGTTCCAGGTGACGCCCCAGTCGGAGCGCAGGATCTCGCCGCGGCCCTCGAAGCCGACGCGCTCGTTGCCGAACGGGTCCTTGGCGGCGCCCTGGAACTCGAGGTCGATGGTGACGGGCCGGGTGACGCCGAGGATGGTCAGGTCGCCGGTGACCCGGTAGTCGTCGCCGCCGACCGCCTCGACCTCGGTGGAGCGGAAGGTCATGTGCGGGTGCTCGTCCGTCCTGAAGAAGTCCGCGCTCCTCAGGTGACCGTCGCGGTCGGCGGAGCCGGTGTCGATGGAGTCCATGACGATGTCCAGCGAGGCGGTGGACTTCGACGGGTCGGCGCCGTCCAGGTGCAGGGAGCCGGTGAACTCGCGGAACTGGCCCTTGACGTTGGTGACCATGGCGTGGCGGGCGACGAAGCCGAGCGTGGTGTGCGAGGGGTCGACGGTGTAGTCGCCGGTGAGGGCCGCGAGGTCCGGGCTCACCGGGGCGTTGCCGGCGGCGTCGTTGCTGCGGTTGAAGATGCCCATGATGTGCTCCTCGGAGACGGATCGGACGGATGACTGCGGGCGTCGGTTGAAGATTCAACGAATCCCCGACGAGTACGAAGGTAGCGCCATTCTGTTTAAGATTCAACCGTTCGCGCCGAAGGGCGCCCGGAATCACCCTCCCGGCCGCACCGCGGACGCCGTGCCGCGCTCACCCGGGTGGAGCAGAGCACTTGTGGCGTCCCCACAACGGCACGGGCGGTTCGTCAGGAGGATCGCCTGCACGGACGGGGTCTTCTGTCCGGTAGCGCCAGGAAATCGCGCCGGACACTGTACGGAGTCGACGGCCCGGTGCGTCCGGCTCGCTTCGTAAGGTCGCTACATGACCGTTGTGGAAGAGGCACTGGGTGAGCCCACGGAGGACCTGAACGAGCCGGCCGACGCGCGAGGCCGTGCGGCGGAGCTGCACGGGATCCGGGCGCGGGCACTGGCCGGGCCGAGCGAGCGGGCCACCGAGGCGCAGCACGCCAAGGGCAAGCTGACCGCACGGGAGCGTATCGACCTGCTGCTGGACCCCGGTTCCTTCCGCGAGGTCGAGCAGCTGCGCCGCCACCGGGCGACCGGGTTCGGCCTGGAGGCCAAGAAGCCGTACACGGACGGTGTGATCACCGGATGGGGCACGGTGGAGGGCCGTACGGTCTTCGTCTACGCCCACGACTTCCGGATCTTCGGCGGCGCCCTGGGCGAGGCCCACGCCACCAAGATCCACAAGATCATGGACATGGCCATCGCCGCGGGGGCGCCGCTGGTGTCGCTGAACGACGGCGCCGGCGCGCGGATCCAGGAGGGCGTCTCCGCCCTGGCCGGCTACGGCGGCATCTTCCAGCGCAACACCAAGGCGTCCGGCGTCATCCCGCAGATCAGCGTGATGCTCGGCCCGTGCGCGGGCGGCGCGGCCTACAGCCCCGCCCTGACCGACTTCGTCTTCATGGTCCGCGAGACCTCGCAGATGTTCATCACCGGCCCCGACGTGGTCAAGGCGGTGACCGGCGAGGAGATCACCCAGAACGGCCTCGGCGGCGCCGACGTCCACGCCGAGACCTCGGGCGTCTGCCACTTCGCGTACGACGACGAGGAGACCTGCATCGCCGAGGTCCGCTACCTGCTGTCGCTGCTCCCGCAGAACAACCGGGAGAACCCGCCGCAGACGGTGGCCACGGACCCGGCCGACCGGCGCTCGGACGTCCTGCTGGACCTGGTCCCCGCCGACGGCAACCGGCCCTACGACATGGCGAAGGTCATCGAGGAGATCGTCGACGACGGCGACTACCTCGAGGTCCACGAGCGCTGGGCCCGCAACATCATCTGCGCGCTCGGCCGGCTCGACGGGCAGGTCGTGGGCATCGTCGCCAACCAGCCCCAGGTGCTGGCGGGCGTGCTGGACATCGAGGCCAGCGAGAAGGCCGCGCGCTTCGTCCAGATGTGCGACGCCTTCAACATCCCCATCCTGACCTTCCTGGACGTGCCCGGCTTCCTGCCGGGCGTGGACCAGGAGCACGGCGGCATCATCCGGCACGGCGCCAAGCTGCTGTACGCGTACTGCAACGCGACCGTGCCGCGGATCTCGCTGATCCTGCGCAAGGCGTACGGCGGCGCGTACATCGTCATGGACTCCCAGTCCATCGGCGCCGACCTCACCTACGCCTGGCCGACCAACGAGATCGCGGTGATGGGCGCCGAGGGCGCGGCCAACGTGATCTTCCGCCGCCGGATCGCCGAGGCCGACGACCCCGAGGCCATGCGGGCCCGCATGGTCAAGGAGTACAAGTCCGAGCTGATGCACCCGTACTACGCCGCGGAGCGCGGTCTGGTCGACGACGTGATCGACCCGGCCGAGACGCGGGAGGTCCTGATCGGGTCCCTCGCGATGCTCCGCACCAAGCACGCCGACCTGCCGTCCCGCAAGCACGGCAACCCGCCTCAGTAGGAGACGAACCCATGAACACGTCGTTCGACATCCGCGTGGAGAAGGGGCAGGCCGAGCCGGAGGAGCTCGCGGCCCTCACCGCGATCCTGATGGCCCGCGCGGCCGCGGCGCCGGTCCCGGTGCCGGGGCACGGCGGCGGCTCCGTGCGGGCCGCCTGGCGGCGCCTGGAGCGCGAGCCCGGCTTCCGCGCCCCACACAGCTGGCGCTGACCTCACCCGCGCGAGGCCCGTCCACTCCCCCTCGGGGGTGGGCGGGCCTTCTCGCGTCGTCCACGGCCCCCTGCGCGCCGCGGTTCGCCCCGCCGCCCACCGCCTTGCCCCCGGAGAACGCCGGAACCCGGCGCTGCCGTGGCGGCGCCGGGTTCCGGGGTGAGGCCGGCGGCTAGCGGAGCCGGGCCATCAGGGCGTGCTCGACGAGCGTGATGAGGGTCGACTTGGCGTCGGCCCGGTGGCGCGCGTCGGTGGTGATGATCGGAGTGTCGGGCCCGATCTGCAGCGCTTCCCGCACCTCTTCCGGCTGGTACGGCTGCTGGCCGTCGAAGCCGTTCAGGGCGATGACGAAGGGGAGACCCGAGTTCTCGAAGTAGTCGACCGCGGGGAAGCAGTCGGCGAGACGCCGGGTGTCCACCAGGACCACCGCGCCGATGGCGCCGCGGACCAGGTCGTCCCACATGAACCAGAACCGGTCCTGGCCGGGGGTGCCGAACAGGTACAGGATCAGGTCCTGGTCCAGGGTGATGCGGCCGAAGTCCATGGCGACCGTGGTGGTCGTCTTGTCCCCGGTGTGGGTGAGGTCGTCGATGCCCGCCGAAGCAGACGTCATGACGGCCTCCGTGCGCAGCGGGTTGATCTCCGAGACGGCGCCGACGAACGTGGTCTTGCCCACGCCGAAGCCGCCCGCCACCACGATCTTCGCGGACGTGGTGGAGCGGGAAGGACCGCCGCTAGAGCTTGCGAAGTCCACTGAGCACCCTTTCGAGCAGTGTCACGTCTGGCTGGCCGCCGGCGTTCTCGTCGCCGCCGGGCTGATGGATGGCGACCAGGCCCGCCTCCGCCAAGTCGGCGACGAGGATCCTGGCCACGCCGAGAGGGATCTGCAGCAGGGCCGAGACCTCGGCGACCGACTTGATCTCCCGGCAGAGGTTGCAGATCCGCTGATGCTCGGGAAGCTGCCCCTGCATCTGGTGCGGCTGCGCGGTGGTGTGCACCAGCGCCTCGATGGCGAGCTGGTAACGGGGCCTGGTACGGCCGCCCGTCATGGCGTACGGACGCACCAGGGGGTTCTTGGCGGACGGAGCGGGCTCGGCGTTGCGCCGCTGCTGCGCCCCTGACCGGTCGTACGGAGCAGTCGGCTGCCCGTACGGGGACTGCTGCCCGTGACCCGGTCCCTGCGGGTGCTGGGGAGCATACGGCTGCTGGTGCTGGTGGCCCGCAGCGGAGGAAAAGTCGTACGACTGCTCGCCGTGCTGCCCGTTCTGGCCCTGGCCGTAAGACCAGCCGCCCGGGTTCGGACCGCCTGGGGGTGTTGCCACTCTCTCTCCTCCTCCAACTGTGCCGGGCACCCAACGTGTGGAAGCCGCGTCCCGAAACCTTACGGTCTCGGGACGCCAAGACGCACGTGGTGTCTGCTAGTTGAGCAGGCTTCCCTGAAGCTCCGCACGAAGATCCGGCGTAAGTACCGTACCCGCACGGTCGACCAGGAGGGCCATCTCGTATCCGACCAGACCGATGTCCGCCTCGGGGTGGGCCAGCACGGCCAGTGACGAACCGTCCGAAATGGACATGATGAAGAGGAATCCCCGCTCCATCTCGACCACCGTCTGGTTCACATGGCCGCCCTCGAAGATCCGCGAGGCTCCCGCGGTCAGCGAGGTCAGACCCGACGCGACCGCCGCGAGCTGGTCCGCACGGTCACGGGGGAAGCCTTCCGACATCGCCAGAAGGAGGCCGTCGGCGGAGACCACCACGGTGTGGGAAACACCGGGGGTGTTGTCCACGAAGTTGGTGATCAACCAGTTCAGGTTCTGCGCCGCCTGGCTCATCGGGCTCACACTAACGCTCCTGGTTGTAGGTGCTGTCAGGACCACGGAATTGGTTCCCGTCGGCCTGGCCGTTCGTTTCGTTCCCGGCGGTGCGTCCGCGCTGGACGCCCCGCCGCAGGTTGCTCAGCCGGCCCCGCACTTCGTCGGGGTTGCGGGAGACCTGCGGGCCGCCCTGCGGTGTCGGCTCGGCGGTGCCCTCCACGAGGTTCGCCTTGGGCACCCGCTTCGGCAGGCCGGAGGAGGTGACTCCGCCCGCCTTGGGCTTGCGGAGCTTGGAGGCGGACTCCCAGCGGTCGTCGTTGGACGAACGCCAGTCGTCGCCCGCCGCGGCCTGCTGCCGGCCGTTGCCCTGGCCGGGCCCGGCCGGACCGGCCGGGCCGCCCGGGCCGCCCGTGAAGCCTCCGCGGCGCGGAAGTCCGGCGTCGGTGGTCGCCGGGCCCTGGCCGAAGCCTACGCCGTCACGCATGCCCACGTCAGGACCCTGCGGGGATTCCGCTTCCTGCGCGTACCCGTCGCCGTAACCGTTGCCGTAGCCCTGCTGCTGCTGCCAGTCGTCCTGGTAGGACTGCTCGCCGTAGTTCTGGTAGGCGTCCTGGCCGTCGGCCTGGGGGCCGCCCTGACCGGCGTCCGCATAGCCCTGCTCGTAGCCGTTCTCGGGGGCGTAGTACGACTCGTCGTAGTTCTGCGCCTGGTCCTGGTAGCCCTGCTGCTGGTCGAAGCCGCCGTCCTGGTAGCCCTGACCGTCCTGGTAGTTCTGGCCCTGACCCTGACCCTGGCTCTGGGCCTGGCCCTCGCCGTAGCCCTGGTCGTCGCCGTAGCCCTGCTGGTGGACCTGGGCCTCCAGCGCGGCGCGGCGCTCCTCGCGGAGCATCTGGCGGCCGACCGGGTCGAGCTCGCGGACGTCCTCCGGCACCTGCTGGTAGCGGGTGTCGTCGAAGCCCAGCTCGGCGGCGGTCCGCAGCGGGGCCTGCTCGACGGCGGCCTGCTGGTACGACTGCTTCGGGATGATCTGCGAGACGGTGAACTCGTCCGCCGGCAGGTCCTGGGCGGCGCCGCCGTGGGTGATGTTGTCCGGGAGCATGACCAGCGAGGTGGTGCCGGCCTGCTCGCCCGAGGGGCGGAGCTGGACGCGGATGCCGTGCCGGTCCGACAGGCGGCCGACCACGAAGAGGCCCATGTGCTGGGAGATCGCGGCGTCCACGGTCGGCGGGTTGGCCAGCTTGTGGTTGATGTCCGCGAAGTCCTCGGCGGTGAGGCCGATGCCCTTGTCGTGGATCTCGATCATGATGCGGCCGTCGGGCAGGCGGGTCGCGGTGACGCGGACCTTCGTCTGCGGGGAGGAGAACGTGGTGGCGTTCTCCAGCAGCTCGGCCAGCAGGTGGACGAGGTCGGTCACGGCGCGGCCGTGGATCTCGGCCTCGGGCACGCCGGCCAGCTCGATGCGGTCGTACTGCTCCACCTCGGAGGAGGCGGCGCGCAGGATGTCGACCAGCGGGACCGGCTGGTCCCAGCGGCGGCCGGGCTCCTCGCCGGCGAGGACCAGGAGGTTCTCGCCGTTGCGGCGCATACGGGTCGCCAGGTGGTCCAGCTTGAAGAGGTTCTCCAGCTGGTCCGGGTCGGCCTCGTTGTTCTCGAGGTCGGTGATCAGGGTCAGCTGGCCCTCGATCAGCGACTGGTTGCGGCGCGACAGGTTGGTGAAGATCGCGTTGATGTTGCCCCGGAGCAGGGCCTGCTCCGCGGCGAGCCGGACCGCCTCGCGGTGGACCTGGTCGAAGGCGCGGGCGACCTCGCCGATCTCGTCGGTGGTGCTGATCGGGATCGGGGTGACACGGGTGTCGACGCGGCCCGGGTCGGTGCGCGAGAGCTGGTCGACCAGCATCGGCAGGCGCTGCTCGGCGACGTCGAAGGCGGCGTTGCGCAGGTCGCGCATCGCGCGGCTCATCTGGCGGGCGACGAGACCGGCCAGGATGAAGGCGGCGATCAGGGCGATGAGCACGGCGCCGGCGGCGAGGAAGGCGGCCGTCCTGGAGTCGTCGGCGACCTGCTGGGAGCCGTTCACCGCGGCGTCGGCGAGGTCGGCCTCGATCGCGCCGTAGGCCTCGAACTTGGGGTCGTTGACCTCCTGCCAGGTCTGCGCGGTGATGCCCATCTGCTCGAGGGCGGCCGCGCCCTCGGGCGTGGCCGGGTTGTACTTCATCATCGCGGCGATGATCTGGGTCGTGTCGGTCAGGTTCTTGTGGAACGGCGTCTCGGTCGCCGTCTTCTGGAACTGCCGCTTGATCTCGACCGTTTCCGCCTCGAGACGCTCGTGGTCCTCGTCGCGGCCGGCGCCGGTGTACTCCTCGATGGCGATGCGCTCGAGGTAGGCGAACGAGTAGAGGGTCACCAACTGCTGCTGGACCCGCTCCGGGTCCGGCTTCACCAGGATGTGCGTACCGACGGAGCGCTGCAGCGACAGGGCGCCCTTGGTCAGCGAGATGGCGTACGCGGTACGGCCGTAGGAGACGACGTTGCCCTCGTCGAGCGTGAGCTCGTTGGCGAAGTCCATGAGGGGGTGGATGACCTTGATGTACCCCTCCTCCGTCTGGGTGCCGGGCAGCGCCTTGGTGTAGGCGCCCTGCCGCAGCTTCGCGAGGAGGCCCTCGGAGTCCTCGAAGATGCGGATGCGCCGCTCGAGGGAGTCGCTCTCCGGGGCGTCGAGGAGGAGCTTGTCGAAGTCGGCGGCCGCCTTGTCGGTCCGCTGGCGGACCTCCTTGACGACCGGGTTGTCCGCGCCCTTGCCCTCCAGGAGCGGGGCGGCACTGCGGTCACGCTCCTCGGAGAGGGCGTCGGCGTAGTCGAGGGCGCCACGGACGATGCGCGCGGTGGCCGCGGCGTCCTCGGCCTCCTGCCAGGTGTCGATCGATCCCTTGACCTCGACGGCAGCCAGAATGAGGCCGAGGACCACGGGTATGAGCAGGATCGCGTTCAGACGCGTGCGGACACGCCAGTTGCGCGGCGAGAAACGACCTCCGCTCGCCTCCGGCGCGGCCACCGGCTCGGAGCCGGGCAGCTCGTCCGCGCGCGGGGGCGGCGTGAAGTTGCCCCGCGCCGACGGCTCGGGTCCGTTCTTGCGTTGCCTCACTCGACCAACAACCTCTCGGCGGTCGGCACCTTCGTCGTGCCGCGGTGTCTCTGGGCCCTTGTGACCAATGGGCAGTTCTGGCATTCCAGCATGTGGGGAGGGACAGTTCCAAACGTCCGGATGGGACTGGACCGCACACGGAACGCCACCCGCAAACAGGACATAAGGACCGTCGACCGGCAAAAGGCGGGGAGTTTGTGCGCGCAGCGACATCGCCCGACCGCGCCCTGTCGCAGGAGGTGACCGATATCTCTGTCGAAATGTTATGAACACCCGCCACCGGGTGGCCCAGGCCACAGGGGCCTGTTGAGGCATGTCATAACACGGGTCGCAACTGTGCTGCGCGGTGGCGCACTTGGCCTGCGCGGCAGCGCATTCTGAGTGCTCGCGGCCGCCCCCGCGCGCCCTAACGGACGGCGGAACCCGGCCGCGCCGCCGGGGCGCGACCGGGTTCCGGTGAAGTGGCCGGCTAGCGCAGCCGCGCCATGAGCGCGTGCTCCACCAGGTTGATCAGGGCGCCCTTCGCGTCGGCGCGGTGCCGGGCGTCGGTGGCGATGATGGGGGTGCCCGCGCTGATCTGCAGGGCCTCGCGCACCTCCTCCGGCTGGTACGGCTGGTGGCCGTCGAAGTTGTTGAGCGCTACCACGAACGGCAGGCCGGAGTTCTCGAAGTAGTCGACCGCGGGGAAGCAGTCGGCGAGACGCCGGGTGTCCACCAGGACCACCGCGCCGATGGCGCCGCGGACCAGGTCGTCCCACATGAACCAGAACCGGTCCTGGCCGGGGGTGCCGAACAGGTAGAGGATCAGGTCCTGGTCGAGCGTGATGCGGCCGAAGTCCATGGCGACCGTGGTGGTCGTCTTGCCGGACGTGTGGGTGAGGTCGTCGATGCCCGCCGAGGCGGAGGTCATGACGGCCTCCGTGCGCAGCGGGTCGATCTCCGAGACGGAGCTGACGAACGTGGTCTTGCCCACGCCGAAGCCGCCCGCCACCACGATTTTCGCCGAGGTGGTCGCCCGGCCCCCGTCAGAGGTTGCGAAGTCCACTGAGCACCCTTTCGAGCAGTGTCACGTCCGGTGCACCGCCGTTGTTCTCGTCGCCACCCGGCTGGTGGACGGCGACCATGCCCGCCTCGGCGAGGTCGGCGACCAGGATCCGCGCCACGCCCAGGGGCATGGACAGCAGGGCGGACACCTCCGCCACCGACTTCACCTCCCGGCAGAGGTGACAAATGCGCTGGTGTTCGGGGAGCAGTCCCTGGGTCT
Source organism: Streptomyces sp. NPDC047130 (assembly GCF_040643475.1). Taxonomy (NCBI): domain Bacteria; kingdom Bacillati; phylum Actinomycetota; class Actinomycetes; order Kitasatosporales; family Streptomycetaceae; genus Streptomyces; species Streptomyces sp. NPDC047130. The sequence continues at coordinate 56,219 of NZ_JBEYUK010000016.1, forward strand.
GTGCCGGATTGGCGATCGTGCTGATCAGCGCCTCGATGGCGAGCTGATAGCGCGGCCGGGTCCGGCCGCCGGTCATGGCGTAGGGCCTGACCAGCGGCCCCTCATCACCGTACTGGTCTCTGTACGGATCGTGAGCGGCGGTGGGCGGGTTCATGCATCCTCCGGGCGGACAGCAAGTCGGGTGGAAGTGCCGCTGGCCGGTGGGGGGTTGCGTTCATGACGGCCGGACGGTGGGGGGTGTCGGTCACATGGCGCGGGCAGGGCCTCAGCGGAGCAGGCTGCCTTGGAGCTCGGCGCGCAGGTCGGGCGTGAGCACGGCGCCCGCGCGGTCGACCAGCAGGGCCATCTCGTAGCCCACCAGGCCGATGTCGCACTCGGGGTGGGCGAGCACGGCCAGGGACGAGCCGTCGGAGACGGACATGATCAGAAGGAAACCACGTTCCATCTCGACGACCGTCTGGTTCACATGGCCGCCCTCGAAGATCCGCGAGGCGCCCGCGGTCAGCGAGGTGAGTCCCGACGCGACCGCGGCGAGCTGGTCGGCGCGGTCACGCGGGAAGCCCTCGGACATCGCCAGGAGCAGACCGTCGGCGGAGACGACGACGGTGTGGGAGACCCCGGGCGTGTTGTCCACGAAGTTCGTGATCAACCAGTTCAGGTTCTGTGCCGCCTGGCTCATCGGGCTCAACTAACGCTCCTGCTGGTGAGTGGGGCTGGGGTAGGAACCGGTCTGGCCCGAGGAGGCCTGCCGTCCCTGCGCGATGCCCCGGCGGAGATTGGTCAGCCGGCCTCGCACGGCGTCGGGCGCGCGGGAGACCTGCGGCCCGCCGGTGTGCTGGTTCTGCTGCGCCGTGCCCGGGACGAGGTTCGCCTTGGGTACGCGGCGCGGCAGGCCGGACGTCGTGACGCCGCCCGCGCTGGGCTTGCGGGCGCGCTCTGCCTGGCGGGAGAGCTCGTCGTTGGGCGAGCTGCGCCAAGGGGCCGCCGACGGCCGCTGGGCCGGTGCCCCGGCGCCGGGCCGCTGCTGCTGCGGGGTGCCCTGCGCGGGCTGCTGCGGGCGGCGGGCCTGACCCGGTCCCTGCTGCGGACCGTTCGGACGGCCGGCCTGCGGCTGCTGCGGCCGGCCCTGCGGGGCCGACTGCTGCTGCCCCGCCGCCTGCTGCTGGCCGGCGGCCTGCTGCTGGCCGCGGAACCAGTTGGTCTCCAGCGAGTCGAACAGCGGGGTGCCGCCGTCCGCCCGGCCGTCGGCCGGCGGCAGGTCGCCCTGCTGGGGCTGCTGCGTGCCGTAACCGCCGTAGCCCTGCTGCCCGCCGGCCTGCGGCTGGGCGAACTGGCCGGTGGACGAGGGGTCCTGGGCGGGGTACTGGCCGGGCGCCGGGAACTGGCCGGTGGAGGAGGAGTCCTGGGCGGGGTACTGGCCGGGCGCCGGGAACTGGCCGGTGGAGGAGGAGTCCTGGGCCGGGTACTGGCCCGGCGCCGGGAACTGGCCGGTGGACGAGGAGTCCTGCGGCGCGGCCCCGTAGCCCTGCTGCGGGTACTGGCCGGCGCCCGGACCGGCGCCGTACTGCGGAGCCTGCGGCTGCTCGGGACGGGCACCCTGCTGCGGGTGCTGCCGGCCGGGCGCCGGGGTCTGCTGCGGCGGGACGGGGGCGTCGAAGTCCGGGCGCGGGAACTGCGCCGTGGAGCCCGGGCCCTGCTGGTCGTCGATCCGCGGCAGCTGGGAGGTCTGCTGGAACTCCTCGTGCCCGCGCGGACCCTCGGGCGGGGAGCCGGCCGGGCGGCGGTGCTGCGGGCCGGTGCCGCCGGGCAGCTCCGGGCGCGGGACGCCGCCGGAGGCCGGCAGCTGGGGCTGGCGCTGACCGGGCTGACCGGCCTGCGGGCGGCCCTGCTGGGGGGCGCCGCCGCCCTGGCCCAGGCCCTGGCCCATGCCCTGCGCGTTGCCCGGACCGGGACGGCCCGGGTGCGGGGTGGGGACGGAACCGGTGCGCTGGGCGGGGACCTGGCCGCGGTTCTGCTGCGGCCCGGACGCGCCCGGGAAGCCGGCCTGCGGGGACTGCGCGGCCTGCGGGGACTGCGCGGCCTGGCCCTGGGGGGCCGGTGCCTGCGGGCCCGGGGTCTGCGGGGCCTGGGCCGAGGGCCCGCCGCCGAACCCGGTGCCGGTGCCGGGACGGCCCTGGCCGGGCCCGCCGCCGGGCATGCCGCCCTGGCCGCCGGGACCACCCTGGCCGCCGGAGCCGCCCTGACCGAAGCCGCCGCCCGCACCGCCCTGGCCGAAGCCGCCGCCGGGGCCGCCGGAGTCACGGCCGGGCAGCGCCGGACGGGCGCCCGAGCCGATCGCCGTGCCGCCGCCGCGCCGGGCCGCGGCCGCGCCGGCAGCGGCCGCGGCGATGCCGCCGCCCTGACCGCTCTGGCCGGCCTTGGGCACCGCCTTCTTGTCGCCCTGCGCGACGTCCACCGGGAGCATGACCAGCGCGGTGGTGCCGCCGGAGTCCGAGGGACGGAGCTGGATGCGGATGCCGTGGCGCTGCGACAGACGACCGACCACGAACAGGCCCATGCGGCGGGAGACGGACACGTCCACCGTGGGCGGCGCCGCGAGGCGCTCGTTGATCGCGGAGAGGTCCTCGGGCGAGAGGCCGATGCCGGTGTCGTGGATCTCGATCAGCGCGCGGCCGTCGGGCAGCGCGTGACCGGTGACGCGGACCTTGGTCTGCGGGGAGGAGAACGAGGTGGCGTTCTCCAGCAGCTCGGCGAGCAGGTGCACGAGGTCGTTGACGACGCGGCCGGCGATCTCGGTCTTGGGGACCGTGGCCAGCTCGATGCGCTCGTACTGCTCCACCTCGGAGGCCGCGGCGCGCAGCACGTCGACCAGCGGGACCGGCCGGGTCCAGCGGCGGCCGGGCTCCTCGCCCGCGAGGACGAGGAGGTTCTCGCCGTTACGGCGCATGCGGGTGGCGAGGTGGTCCAGCTTGAACAGCGAGGAGAGCTGGTCCGGGTCGGCCTCGCGGGACTCCAGCTCGGAGATGAGCGTCAGCTGGCGCTGGATGAGGCCCTGCGAGCGGCGCGAGAGGTTGGTGAACATCGCGTTGACGTTGCCCCGGAGCAGGGCCTGCTCGGCGGCGAGGCGGACCGCCTCGCGGTGCACGTCGTCGAAGGCCGCGGCCACCTGGCCGATCTCGTCCCGGGAGTGCACACCGACCGACTCGACGGTGGTGTCGACGTCCTGCGGGTCGGCCTCGGAGAGCTGCTTGACCAGCTCGGGCAGGCGGTCCTTGGCGACCTTGGTCGCGGTGTCCTGCAGCCGGCGCAGCGAGCGGATCATGGAGCGGGCCACCACGAAGGCGCCGACCAGGGACACGCCGAGCACGACGAGGATCAGGACACCGGAGATCAGCGCCTCGCGCTGGGCCTCGGACTGGAGCTCGCGGGCCTTCTGCTCCATCTCCTCGAGGAGCGTGTGCTCGATGCTGCTCATCGACTCCAGCTTGGTGGAGGCGTCGTCCACCCAGTCCTGGTAGGACTGCTTGCCCACGTTACGGCTGCCGTTGGGGCTGAGCACGGTGTCCGCGTACTTGTCCGCGGCCTCGATCACGCTGTTGTTGCCGAGCGGGTCGAGCGTCTTCTGGGCGCCGGAGCCGTAGATGGTCCGGAAGGTGTCCAGCTCGCTCTTCTCGCCCTCGACGGCGGCCTCACCGTAGAGGCGGTCGTTCTCGGAGATGTCGGCGAACGAGGAGGCGTCCTTGGGCAGCGAGGCGGCGATGACCGCGCGCTGCATGGACGCGTACTCCTTGGCGCTGGAGAAGGCGGCCAGGGCGCGGGTGCGCTGGATCATCTCCGGGTTGCTGGTCGCCTCGGCCATGTCGGTGGACAGGTCGAGCAGCTGGGTGATGACACGGTGGTACGACTCGACGGTCTGGGTGGCGTTGTCGTCGGCGTCGTAGGCGTTCTTGCGGAGCTTGTTCAGGTCGCGCAGCTCGCCGACCAGGCCGACGAGGCTGTCGCGCACGCCCTGGAGCTGGCCGTCGCTGAGCTGGGCGTCGACGGCCTCGGTGTCCTTGAGGAACTGGGCCTTGGCGCGGTCGGTGCGCTCGCGGGGCGTCTTGACGCGGTAGTCGCTGTCCTTGCCGTCGTGGGCCAGCGGTCCGGCGGTGACGTCGCGCTCCTCCTGGAGCGCCTCGGCCAGCTCGGTGGCCTGCTTGGTCATCTCGGTGAGCAGCTGCATGTTCTCCAGCTGCTGCATGTCCTCGAGCGAGTCGCTGATGCGCAGGCCGCCGAGGGTGGTCGCGGCGACCACGGGCAGCGCGAGGAGCGACACCAGGCGGGTGGAGATGCGCCAGTTGCGCAGGGCTATCCGGGAGCCCGGGCCCGTCGGTCCGTTGCCCGCCGGCTTGATGGGCGGGGCCGCGGGGGCGGCGTCCGGTCCCTGGCCCGGAGGCTGGGCGTGCTGGGGCGAGGCACCGCGTGCGGTCCCGTTGTGTGGCTCCGGCTCCGCCGAAGCGCTGCCATCCCTCTTGAAACGTCCCTGCACTAGCGTCGCAACCTCTGGACCAGGCGTCCCTCCGGGGGGAGGGGACGGTGTCGGCGTATGCGAGGGCGCGTTCGGGCGGCGCCCCCGTTTGGTGGTCGTGAAGTGACCTTCTCGGTCGGATCGACCGGCGCTTCTTCCCCCTCCTGAACCGCGCCCGCGGCTGTGTCACGCCGGAGCGTCGGCATGGTGCTCCCACGACGGTCCGTGGAATTCCAGCACAGTGGCCGATCCTCAACAAGGCCCGTAGGGGTGCCCGTGACCCAGATGACACCGTGTACCGAGCATGTCACCCGGTGTGGACGTTCATCTTGGACAAACCGGATGTTCCCCCAGGTTCCGCCGGGCGCGTCCCGCTGTCCCAGTCGCGATGATCAGGAGCGGAATGCAGACTTTCACTTGGGTTTGTCCGGTATGCCTCGACGACCGAATGACCCGTTCTGCCGGAAATGACGGCCCGGAGCGTGAGGAAAATCACTAAGGTTTCACGGACCCTTCACCCCTCGGGCGGGGAGGCCCGCACTTAGCCTGACGTTTTAGTCTGAACCCTTGACAGGACCGCCGGGAATGCCGCCCGGCGGCCGCCGACGCCGCAGCACCCGCCACCCGAGGGGTCCGAACGACAGTGAAGACGAACATGAGCTCTCGCATCACCGCCAACCCGCGCCGCACCACCCTGGCGCACCTGGAAGACGCCGCGCACCTGCTCGGCGAGGAGCGGGAGCACTCCGTCGACCTGCCGGCGCAGACCGCGAACCCCCGGCGCACGGTGCTGAACGAGGCCCCGGTCCGCGCCGCCGAGTAGCCGGCCCCCGGCGCGGTCCGGACGGTGCGCCACCCCGGCCCCTTCCTCCGCGTTAGCCTGGAGCGTCAGACTCCGGCCGGCAGCTCAGTGAGGGGCATCAGGATCCCGTGCGCATCGCCAGATTCTCCATCGACGGGAACGTCGCCTTCGGCGTGGTCGAGGGCGACCAGCAGGACGAACTCGTCCTCGACATCATCAAGGGCATCCCGTTCGCGGAATTCGAGCTCTCCGGCACCAAGGTCCCGCTGAGCAAGGTCCGCCTCCTGCCGCCCGTCCTGCCCAGCAAGGTCGTCGCGTTCGGCCGCAACTACGCGGAGCACGCGGCGGAGATGGGCGGGGAGGCCGCCGCGGAGCCGTTCGCCTTCTTCAAGCCGTCCACCTCCGTGATCGGCTCCGGCGACGTCGTCCAGTACCCGTCCTTCTCCCAGGAGCTGCACCACGAGGCCGAGCTGGCCGTGGTCATCGGGCGGATGTGCCGGGAGGTCCCGCGGGAGCGGGTGAAGGACGTGATCCTCGGCTACACCTGCGCCAACGACATCACCGCCCGCGACGTGCAGCGCCGTGAGCAGCAGTGGGCACGGGCCAAGGGCTTCGACACCTCCTGCCCGCTCGGTCCGTGGATCGAGACCGAGCTGGACCCTTCCGACCTCGCCGTCCAGTGCACGGTCAACGGGCAGCAGCGTCAGCTCGGCACCACCGCGCAGATGGTCAACTCCGTCGAGGACCTGGTCGTGAACATCTCGGCGGCGATGACGCTCCTGCCCGGCGACGTGATCCTCACCGGCACACCGGCGGGCGTCGGCCCGCTCCAGGACGGCGACGAGGTCGCCGTCTCCATCGAAGGCATCGGCACTCTCACCAACAAGGTTGTCAAGCGTGGCTAGCGCACCGTCCCCCACCTCCTCGGCTCCGCTCGAACAGGGCGCACCCCCACGGGTCCGTTTCTGCCCCTCCCCCACCGGTAACCCCCACGTGGGCCTGGTGCGCACCGCACTGTTCAACTGGGCGTTCGCCCGGCGCCACCAGGGCACCCTGGTCTTCCGCATCGAGGACACCGACGCGGCCCGCGACTCGGAGGAGTCGTACCAGCAGCTCCTCGACGCGATGCGCTGGCTGGGCTTCGACTGGGACGAGGGCCCGGAGGTCGGCGGTCCGCACGCGCCGTACCGGCAGTCCGAGCGCATGGACATCTACCGCGACGTCGCGCAGAAGCTGCTGGACGGCGGCCACGCCTACCACTGCTACTGCTCCACCGAGGAGCTCGACGAGCGCCGCGAGGCCGCCCGCGCGGCCGGCCGCCCGTCCGGCTACGACGGCCACTGCCGCGAGCTGACCGCCGAGCAGGTCGCCGCCTACGAGGCGGAGGGCCGCAGGCCGATCGTGCGCTTCCGGATGCCGGACACCACGATCACCTTCGACGACCTGGTCCGCGGCGAGCTGACCTTCACCGCGGAGAACGTGCCGGACTACGGCATCGTCCGGGCCAACGGCGCCCCGCTGTACACCCTGGTCAACCCGGTCGACGACGCGCTGATGGAGATCACCCACGTCCTGCGCGGCGAGGACCTGCTCTCCTCCACCCCGCGGCAGATCGCCCTCTACGGCGCGCTGATCGAGCTGGGCGTCGCCAAGGCCGTCCCGCGCTTCGGCCACCTGCCGTACGTGATGGGCGAGGGCAACAAGAAGCTCTCCAAGCGCGACCCGCAGGCCTCGCTCAACCTCTACCGCGAGCAGGGCTTCCTGCCCGAGGGCCTGCTCAACTACCTGTCGCTGCTGGGCTGGTCCCTCTCCGCCGACCGTGACGTCTTCTCCGTCGAGGAGATGGTGGCCGCGTTCGACCTCAAGGACGTCAACCCCAACCCGGCGCGCTTCGACCTCAAGAAGTGCGAGGCGATCAACGGCGACCACATCCGGATGCTGGACCCGAAGGAGTTCGCGGCCCGCTGCGAGCCGTGGCTGCGGGCCCCGTTCGCCCCGTGGGCGCCGGAGGACTTCGACGAGGCCAAGTGGGCGGCGATCGCGCCGCACGCGCAGACCCGGCTGAAGGTGCTCTCCGAGATCACCGCCAACGTCGACTTCCTCTTCCTGCCGGAGCCGGTCCTCGACGAGGCGTCCTGGACGAAGGCGATGAAGGAGGGCTCGGACGCGCTGCTGCGCACGGCCCGCGAGAAGCTGGAGGCCGCCGACTGGTCCTCCGCGGACTCCCTCAAGGAGGCCGTCCTGGCCGCCGGCGAGGCCCACGGCCTCAAGCTGGGCAAGGCCCAGGCCCCGGTCCGCGTGGCGGTCACCGGCCGCACCGTGGGCCTGCCGCTCTTCGAGTCGCTGGAGGTCCTCGGCAAGGACGCCACGCTGACCCGCATCGACGCGGCCCTGGCGAAGCTGGCGGCGTAACGCGCTCCCGCCCCGAGGGCGGCGCCCGGAACCTCTTCCGGGCGCCGCCCTCCGGCGTTCCGCCGCCGGTGACCCGCCGCCGGTGACCATGAAACGCGCCCGCGGTGTGTGCGCGCGCACCGAATCGCGTCCCGTCCGTTCCCCCGCGCCGCCCCGCGCTCCTAGGGTGCTGGGGTCGGCAGGGGCGGGCGGTCGGGTCGGGCCCCGGACGGGAACAGGACGAGGGGCAGGGCGTGGCCGAGCTGAGCGGGTATGTGGACGAGCGGTTCGCGGCGGTGCGGGAGGCCGCCGAGGCGAATCTGGCGGTGGGGGCGGAGACCGGGCTGTCGGTGTACCTGGACATCGACGGGGAGCGGGTCGTCGACATCTGGGGCGGGTACGCCGACGCCGCGCGGACCCGGCCCTGGGAGCGGGACACCATCGTCAACGTCTGGTCGACGACCAAGACGCTGACCGCGCTGGCCGCGCTGATCCTGGTGGACCGCGGTGAGCTGGACGTGGACGCGCCGGTCGCCAAGTACTGGCCGGAGTTCGCCGCGAACGGCAAGGAGGGGGTGCTGGTCCGGCACGTGCTGAGCCACACCTCCGGGGTGTCCGGCTGGGAGGCTCCGTTCGAGACGGGCGCCATCTTCGACTGGGAGCGCTCGACGTCGCACCTGGCGGCGCAGGCCCCGTTCTGGACGCCGGGCGAGGGGTCCGGCTACCACCTGCTGAACTACGGGCACCTGGTCGGCGAGCTGGTCCGCCGGGTGAGCGGCAGGCCGCTGAAGCGGTTCGTGGACGAGGAGATCGCCGGCCCGCTGGGCACCGACTTCCGGATCGGCGCGCGGGAGGAGGACTGGGACCGCTGCGCCGAGATCATCCCGCCGCCGCCGATGGCGATGGACCCCGCCGCGCTCGACCCGCGGAGCGTGCTGATGCGGACCATGACCTCCGCGCCGATGAACGCGGAGGCCGCCAACACCCCGGGCTGGCGGCTCGCCGACATCGGCGGCGCCAACGGCCACGGCAACGCGGCGTCGGTGGCCCGGACCCTGTCGGTGATCTCGCGCGGCGGCGAGGTGGACGGGGTGCGGCTGCTGTCGCCGGCGACCGTCGACCTGATCTTCCGCGAGCAGGCCCATGGCGTGGACCAGGTGCTCGGACTGCCGCTGCGCTTCGGCATCGGCTTCGCCCTGCCGGAGCCGGCCGGGGTGCCGTTCGTCCCGGAGGGCCGGATCTGCTTCTGGGGCGGCTGGGGCGGCTCGCAGATCGTCATGGACGTCGAGCGGAGGATGACCTTCTGCTACGTGATGAACGAGATGAAGGCGGGGCTGGTCGGCTCCGAGCAGGGCGCGCAGTACCTGGGCGCGGTGTACGCCGCCGTCTGACCCGCCACGCGCCGCGCACGGGCGAGGGGGCGGCTCCCGGTGGTCCCGGGAGCCGCCCCCTCGCCGTGTCCGCGCGGGTCTTGGCGGTGCGGGCGGGGTCAGAAGCCGCCGCCGAAGTCGCCCCCGCCTCCACCGCCGAAGTCGCCGAAACCGCCGCCGAAGTCACCGGAGCTGAAGTCGCCGCCGGAGAAGTCGCCGCCCTCGTAGCCGCCGTAGCCGTCGCCCCAGCCCGCGCCGTAGGCGGGGCCGGCCATCATGCCGCCGAGCATGGTGCCCACCAGCAGCCCCGGCAGCAGCGCGCCGCCGAAGTAGCCGCCGGCCCACGGGCCGTAGGCGGGGCCCGCGTCCCAGTAGGGGCGGCGGTTGCCGTAGCCGGTGTCGACCTCGCGGATCATCGGCTCCAGCCCGTCCGCCAGCCGTGCCTGGTCCGCGGCGCAGACCGGCACCTCACGGGCCGTGCCGCCGGGCGGGGTCCAGCGCGCGTCGGCGACCGAGGGGCCGTGCCGCGGGTCGAAGAAGCAGGGGGACCGCCGCTCCGGCAGCGGACGGCCCTCCCGCCGCGCCGCCAGCACGGAGAGCGCGAACCGGCCGTCCTCAAGGGTCTCGGTGACGCCCTTGACGTCCTCGGGCCGCTTGGCGGCGGCCATCTTCCGCTTGGCGTCCTCGTAGCTGTCCAGCGCCCGCGCGTAGTCGCCGCGCATCGCGTCGTCGGCGCCGGGTCCGCCGGGGTGGAAGTCCAGCCGGTCCAGTTCCTCGCCGTACGCGGTGATGTCCTCGTCGACCACCACCCGCAGCCGCTCCAGCGCCTCCCGCTGCGCGGCCTCGGTGCGGCGGCGGCTCCGGCGGCTGACCACCAGCGCGCCGCCTCCGACCGCCGCGGCCAGCGCGCCCACGGTGACCAGCGCGCCGACGCCGTTGGCGGTGCCGTCGCTCCGGCCCTCCCAGCCGTCGGGCGCCGATCCGCTCATGGTGGACAGCGCGCGGTCGGTGAAGTTGTCCAGCTGCTGCGCGGCGGGCTCGCCGTCCACGCTCCGGGCCAGGTTGGCGACGGTCTGGCGGGACATCACCGAGGAGTCGGCCCGGGCGTCGAACCGGTCTCCCACCCGTATGCCGTAGACACCGGTGACGCCGGTGGCGGCGCGCAGGTCGGCGAAGATGCCGTCGGTCGGGTAGCCCTCGGGGAGGACCACCAGGAAGACCGACCGGTCGGCGCTCTCGATCCGCTGGGCGAGGGCGTCCGCCTCCGCCCGCGAGAGCTCGCCGGCCGCCTCCGGGTCGACGTAGACGGGGTCGCTGCGCAGGCTCTCGGCGATCTCGGACATGTCGGCGGCGGCCGGGGCCACGCTGAACTCCGCCGCGGCCACTGTCCCGGTGGGCGCGGCGGAGGCAAGGGGCACGCCGGTCACCAGAGCGGCCGACGTGGTCAGCAGCGTGGCCGCCGCCAGGGAGGCCGGTCGCCCGAGGCGCCGGCGGGTCGGGGTGCCCTTCATATGTTCGAAGGTACGCCCAATGAGGCAAAAGGGTGAAATGGGCCACCCCGCCCGTCCACCGGCCCGCCCGACTGCCCGGCTCCCCCGACTCCCCCGGCTCTCCCCGGCTCTCCCCGGCTCCCCCGCGCCCGCCGGCCCGCCGGGGGTCAGGCGGGTTCGACCCCGGCGCGCAGCAGGCCGTAGGTGTAGGCGTCGGCGAGCGCCTGCCAGGACGCCGCGATCACGTTGTCGGCGACGCCGACCGTGGACCACTCGGCGCGGCCGTCGGAGGTGGAGATCAGGACACGGGTGGTGGAGTCGGTGCCGGAGCGGCCCTCCAGGATGCGGACCTTGTAGTCGACCAGGCCGATCTTGGCCAGCTCCGGGTAGATCCGCTCCAGGCCCGCGCGCAGCGCCCGGTCGAGGGCGTTGACCGGGCCGTTGCCCTCGCCGGCGGCGTGGATGGTCTCGCCCTTGGCGGTCAGCTTCACCGTGGCCTCGTTGGCGTGGCTGCCGTCGGGGCGGTCCTCGGTGATCGCGCGCCAGGAGTCCACCTCGAAGTAGACCGGGAGGGTGCCGGCCTCGGCGCGCAGCAGCAGTTCGAAGGAGGCGTCGGCGGCCTCGTAGGTGTAGCCCCTGAGCTCGCGCTCCTTGACCCGTTCGACGACCCGGCCGACCAGCTCCCGGTCGCCGCCGAGGTCGATGCCGAGCTCCTTGCCCTTGAGCTCCACGGACGCCCGGCCGGCCATGTCGGAGACCAGCATCCGCATGGTGTTGCCGACCTGCTCGGGGTCGATGTGCTGGTACAGGTCCGGGTCGACCTTGATCGCGGAGGCGTGCAGTCCGGCCTTGTGGGCGAAGGCGGAGACGCCGACGTAGGGCTGGTGGGTGGAGGGCGTGAGGTTGACGACCTCGGCGATGGCGTGGGAGATCCGGGTCATCTCGCGGAGCCGCCCCTCGGGCAGGACGCGCTTGCCGTACTTGATCTCCAGCGCGGCGACCACCGGGAAGAGGTTGGCGTTGCCCACGCGTTCGCCGTAGCCGTTGGCGGTGCACTGGACGTGGGTGGCGCCGGCGTCGACGGCGGCCAGCGTGTTGGCGACCGCGCAGCCGGTGTCGTCCTGGGCGTGGATGCCCAGGCGGGCGCCGGTGTCGGCGAGGACGGTGGAGATCACGGCGTGGATCTGGGCGGGGAGCATGCCGCCGTTGGTGTCGCAGAGGACGACCACGTCGGCGCCGGCTTCGGCGGCGGTGCGGACCACGGCCTTGGCGTACGCGGGGTTGGCGCGGTACCCGTCGAAGAAGTGCTCGCAGTCGACGAAGACGCGGCGGCCCGCCGCCACCAGGTGGGCGACGGTGTCGCGGACCATCTCGAGGTTCTCGTCGAGGGTGGTGCGCAGGGCGAGTTCCACGTGGCGGTCGTGCGCCTTGGCCACCAGGGTGATCACGTCGGCGCCGGAGTCCAGGAGCGCCTTGACCTGCGGGTCGTCCGCCGCCGAGCCGCCCGCCCTGCGGGTGGCGCCGAAGGCGACGAGCTTCGCGTGCCGGAAGTCGACCTCCTCGCGTGCGCGGGCGAAGAACTCGGTGTCCCGCGGGTTGGCGCCCGGCCAGCCGCCCTCGATGAAGCCCACGCCGAACTCGTCCAGGTGCCGCGCGATGGCCAGCTTGTCGGAGACGGTGAGGTTGATGCCCTCCCGCTGGGCTCCGTCGCGCAGCGTGGTGTCGAAGACGTGGAAGGCGTCGTCGGGTCGGCTGGTGTCCGTCATGGTGGGAACTCCTGAACTGGTCGTCTCGGTCTGACCGGAAGGACCGGCTCCACCGTCTCCGGCCGTGCGCGCCTTCCTGCTCCGGCCGCGGGTGGGACCGAAACAAAGAAAACCCCTCGCGGGTGCGAGAGGTCTGCGCGCGGGTCGACGACGACGGTGACCACGCGTACGGGATACGTACGGGCCGTCACTGCGGACCGGCGCGCCTGCTGCCGATAATCATGGCGAACGAGGGCACGCGAGGAGTTTGGCACAGTCCGCCCCGCGACCGGCCGGGTGTCTCAGAATACGGGCGAATCGTCCCAGGACCTGGAGTTCCGTCCCAGGTGACGGCCCCGAGGGGCGACTGCTCCTCGGGGCCGTGGGAGCGCCGCCGTGCCGGGCAGCCCGGCACGGCGGCGCGGGGGCCGGGTCAGCAGACCTTGTGCATCCAGCCGTGCTTGTCCTCGGCGGTGCCGCGCTGGATGTCCAGCAGGGCGTTGCGCAGGCGCACGGTGACCGCGCCGGGCTCGCCGGAGCCGTGCTTCCACTCGGCGCCGCTGCTGCGCTTGACCGTGCCGACGGGGGTGATCACCGCGGCGGTGCCGCAGGCGAAGACCTCCCTGAGGGCGCCGCTCTCGGCGTCGGCCTGCCACTGGTCGACCGAGATCCGGCCCTCCTCGGCGGTGTGTCCGAGGTCTCGGGCGACGGTCAGCAGCGAGTCGCGGGTGACGCCCTCGAGGATGGAGCCGCTGAGCGCCGGGGTGACGATCCGGTCCTCGTAGACGAAGTACAGGTTCATGCCGCCGAGCTCCTCGATCCACTTCCGCTCGATGGCGTCGAGGTAGCAGACCTGGTCGCAGCCCACCTTGGCGGCCTCGGCCTGGGCCATCAGGGAGGCCGCGTAGTTGCCGCCGGTCTTGGCGTCGCCCATGCCGCCGGGGACGGCGCGGACGTGCTCCTCGGCGACCCAGATGGAGACCGGCTTCACGCCGCCCGGGAAGTAGGCGCCGGCCGGCGAGGCGATGACCAGGAACAGGTACTCCTTGGCCGGCCGGACGCCCAGGCCGACCTCGGTGGCGATCAGGAACGGGCGCAGGTACAGCGACTCCTCGCCGCCGTGCGCCGGGACCCAGTCGACGTCCTGCTCGACCAGCGCGTCACAGGCCTCGATGAAGGTCTCGACGGGCAGCTCCGGCATGGCGAGACGACGCGCGGACGCCTGGAAGCGGCGGGCGTTCTTCTCGGGGCGGAAGACGCCCACCGAGCCGTCGGCGCGCCGGTAGGCCTTGAGCCCCTCGAAGATCTCCTGCGCGTAGTGCAGGGTCATGTTGGCCGGGTCGAGGGAGAGCGGGCCGTAGGGGACGAGTTCGGCGTCGTGCCAGCCACGGCCCTCGGTCCACTTGATCGTCACCATGTGGTCGGTGAAGTGGCGGCCGAACCCGGGGTTGGCCAGGATCGCTTCCCGCTCGGCCGCGGGCAGCGGGTGCGAGGTGGGCTTGCGCTCGATCGTGGGCGTCGTCGTCATCTGCAGAACTGTCCTTCACCGTTGTAGTGACGGGCCGCGCTTCCGCTCGCCTTCCCCGGGGATCCGGATGGCCCGGTGGAGGGGGCGTCCGGCCGGCGCGTTCCCGCGGTGATCGGACGCGACTCCGTGTCCGATTATCGCAAGAGGGTGCCCGGTGAAGGAACGGTGCGGTGGTGGGGCCCTGCGTTTCGATGGTGGCACCCGGCGGGACATGGCGGAAGCCGCCGGGTGCGAGGTGCTTCCCGGCGGCTTTCGTTGGTGGTGGGCGGCCGGAGGTCAGCCGGCTACTCGTGCGGCGAGCGCGTCGCCGATCTCCTCGGTGGACCGGGCGGGCAGGCCCGCGCGCTCGACCAGGTCGGCGGCGACGGCATCGTCGATCCGCGCGGCCTCGGCGTCGAGACCGAGGTGGCGCAGCAGCAGCGCGACGGACAGGACGGTGGCCGTGGGGTCGGCCTTGCCCTGGCCCGCGATGTCGGGGGCGGATCCGTGGACCGGCTCGAACATCGACGGGTAGGCGCCGCTCGGGTTGATGTTCCCCGAGGCGGCGACGCCGATTCCGCCGGAGACGGCGGCGGCGAGGTCGGTGATGATGTCGCCGAACAGGTTGTCGGTGACGATCACGTCGAACCGCTCGGGCTGCGTGACCAGGTAGATGGTCGCGGCGTCGACGTGCATGTACTCGGTGGTGACCTCGGGGAACTCCTGGGCGACGCGGTCGAACACGTCGGTCCACAGGTGACCGGCGAAGGTCAGCACGTTGTTCTTGTGGATCAGCGCCAGCTTCTTGCGCGGGCGGGCCTGCGCGCGGGCGAACGCGTCGCGGACCACGCGCTCGACGCCGAACGCGGTGTTCACCGAGACCTCGGTGGCCACCTCGTGCTCGGTGCCCTTGCGGATGGTGCCGCCGTTGCCCGTGTAGGGGCCCTCGGTGCCCTCCCGGACCACCACGAAGTCGATCTGCGGCTCGCCGGCCAGCGGGGTGGAGACACCCGGCAGCAGCTTGGAGGGGCGCAGGTTGACGTGGTGGTCGAAGGCGAACCGCAGCTTGAGCAGGAAGCCGCGCTCCAGCACGCCGGAGGGGACGGAGGGGTCGCCGATGGCGCCGAGCAGGATCGCGTCGTGCCCCTGGAGCGCGGCGAGGTCCTCGTCGGTGAGGGTCTCGCCGGTGGCGTGGTACCGGCGGGCGCCGAAGTCGTACTCGGTGGTCTCCAGCTTCACGTCCTGCGGGAGGACGGCGGAGAGGACCTTCAGGCCTTCGGCCACGACTTCCTGCCCGATGCCGTCACCGGGGATCACTGCGAGATCGATGCTGCGAGACATGTCCGCACCCTAATCGGTCGTCCCAAGGAGTGGCCCGTGCCGTCCGCCATCCGGACAGAAGGGCGGGCCTCCGTCCGTGCGGGCGGCGGCGTCAGTGGCCGGTCGCCCCGCCGTTGTCGCGGCGGTCGAGGGCGCGCTGGAGGGCGGCGGCGGCGTTGCGGCGGTCGGCGTCGGCCACGTGGGACCGGCGGGCGCGGGAGCGGGCGGTGGCGTGCGGGTGGGGGGCTGCGGTGGTCTCGGACATGACGCTTCGGCTCCTTCGACGGGACTGCGGCAGGAATGCGGCAGCGATGCGGCAGGAAGAGGGGTTCCAGGCGCCGGAAGGGGCGGGGAGCGGCACGCCGCAGGGGTCACCTGCGCGGGGGCGTGGCTCGCCAACGCCGTTCGCCGGATCGGGCGGAACGTTCGGCTTCCACCAAGCTAGGCCAGGCGGGCTTGGATGTCTCCACAGTTACTCGGAAGTCCTACTATCCGAGACGGGGACCACCCCATCGGCCGCACCCGTGCCCCGGCGCCCCGCGTGTACCACCGTGCGTACCACCGGAGAACGGGTCCGCCCCCGCCTCCTCCGGGAGGCGGGGGCGGACCCGTCGGACAGGGGCGGTCAGCCCATGTGCGGGTAGCCGTACTCGGTCGGCGGGACCAGGGTCTCCTTGATGGCCCGGGTCAGGGTCCAGCGCTGCAGGTTCTGCGGGGCGCCGGCCTTGTCGTTGGTGCCGGAGGCGCGGCCGCCGCCGAAGGGCTGCTGGCCGACCACGGCGCCGGTCGACTTGTCGTTGATGTAGAAGTTGCCCGCCGCGTAGCGGAGCTTCTCCATCGTGTAGGCGGCCGCGGCGCGGTCCTGGGAGATGACCGAGCCGGTGAGGGCGTAGTCGGAGGCCGACTCCATCTGGGTCAGCATCTCGTCGTACCGGTCGTCCTCGTAGACGTACACGGCGAGGATCGGGCCGAAGTACTCGGTGGTGAAGACCTCGTTCTCCGGGTCGCCGCACTCGATGACGGTCGGGCGGACGAAGTAGCCGACCGAGTCGTCGTAGGTGCCGCCGGCCACGATCGTGCAGGCGTCGTCGGCCTTGGCGCGGTCGATGGCGGCCTTGTTCTTGGCGAAGGCGCGCTCGTCGATCACGGCGCCGATGAAGTTCGACAGGTCGGTGACGTCACCCATCCTGATGCCGTCGACCTCGGCCGCGAACTCCTCCTTGAACCCGTCGTTCCAGATGGAGGCCGGGATGTAGGCGCGGGAGGTGGCGGAGCACTTCTGGCCCTGGTACTCGAAGGCGCCGCGGGTCAGCGCGGTCTTCAGGATCGCGCGGTCGGCGCTCGGGTGGGCGACGACGAAGTCCTTGCCGCCGGTCTCGCCGACCAGGCGGGGGTAGGTGCGGTACTTCTCGATGTTGGCGCCGACCGTCTTCCACAGGTGCTGGAAGGTCTTGGTGGAGCCGGTGAAGTGGATGCCGGCCAGGTCGCGGTGGTTCAGCGCGACCTCCGAGACCGCGATGCCGTCACCGGTGACCAGGTTGATGACGCCCTTGGGCAGGCCCGCCTCCTCCAGCAGCCGCATCATCAGCACGGCGGCGTGGGTCTGCGTCGGGGACGGCTTCCACACCACGACGTTGCCCATCAGCGCGGGCGCGGTCGGCAGGTTGGCGGCGATGGCCGTGAAGTTGAACGGCGTGATCGCGTAGACGAAGCCCTCCAGCGGGCGGTGGTCCATGCGGTTCCACACGCCCGGGGAGTTCGCCGGGGGCTGCTCGGCGAGGATCTGGCGCGCGTAGTGCACGTTGAAGCGCCAGAAGTCGACCAGCTCGCAGGGGGTGTCGATCTCGGCCTGCTGGGCGGTCTTGCCCTGGCCGAGCATGGTGGAGGCGGCCAGCGTCTCGCGCCACGGGCCGGACAGCAGCTCGGCGGCGCGCAGGATGATCGCGGCGCGGTCGTCGAAGGACATGGCGCGCCAGGCCGGGGCGGCGGCCAGGGCGGCGTCGATGGCCTCCTGGGCGTCCTGCTGGGTGGCGTTGCGGCCGGTGCCGAGGACCGCCTGGTGGTTGTGCGGCTGGACGACCTTGAACTCCTCGCCGCCGCCGAGGCGCTTGACGCCGCCGATGGTCATCGGGAGCTCGATCGGGTTGTCGGCCAGCTCCTTGAGCTTGGCCTCCAGCCGGGCGCGCTCGGCCGAGCCGGGGGCGTAGCCGTGCACCGGCTCGTTCACGGGCGTGGGGACCTGGGTCACAGCGTCCATGGGTTCCTTCTCCTTGTGAGAGCTCTCAGCGGTGGGGCGGTTGTGCGGGCGAGCGGTGCTGTGTGGTGCGGTCTGGTGCGGCGCGGGGGCTCAGCCCTTGCTGACCATCGAACGCAGGAAGAACCGGAGGTTCGACGGCTTCTCGGCGAGACGGCGCATGAAGTAGCCGTACCAGTCGGTGCCGTACGCGGTGTAGACACGCATCCGGTGACCCTCGGCGGCCAGACGCAGCGACTCGTCGCCGCGGATGCCGAACAGCATCTGAATCTCGTACTCCTCCATCTTGCGCCCTGCGCGGCGCGCGAGCTCCTGCCCGATGGAGATCATCCGCGGATCGTGCGACCCGATCATGGGGTAGCCGTTGCCGTTCATGAGGATCTTCAGGATCCGCACGTAGGCCTTGTCGATCTCCGCCTTGGACTGGTGGGCGACCTCGGCGGGCTCCTTGTAGGCGCCCTTGACGATGCGCACGCGGCTGCCGTTCCCGGCCAGACGGCGGGCGTCCTCCTCGGTGCGGAACAGCATCGCCTGCAGCACGCAGCCGGTCTGCGGGAAGTCCTCGCGCAGCCAGGCGTGGGTGGCCAGCATCTTGTCGATGGTGGTGTGGTCCTCGGCGTCGAGGGTGACCGTGGTGCCGATCTCGGAGGCGGCCTCGACGACCGGGCGGACGTTGGCGCGGGAGATCTCCACGCCGTTCTCCAGGTCCTGGCCGAACATCGAGAGCTTGACGGACATCTCGACCTTGGGGCCGAGCTCCAGCTCCTTCAGGTGGGCGATCAGCTCGAGGTAGGCGTCGCGGGCCGCCTCGGCTTGCTCGGGCGTGGTGACGTCCTCGCCCACCACGTCCATGGTGAGCTCGAGGCCCTGGTCGGTGAGGCTGCGGATGATCGGCAGCACGTCGTCGACGGTCTCGCCGGGGATGAACCGGTCGACGACCTGCTTGGTCCCCGGGGCCGCGGTGACCAGACGGCGCATCCTGTCGCTGCGCGAGGCGGCGAGAATCACGGGACCCAGCACGGGGACCTCCTGATGAAGCGAAAGTGACGAGGGCGTGGACCGCCGATTCGAACGGTAGGGATCCAGGTTCCGTTTCACCTATCGACACCTGTCACGGATCCGCGGCTTTCCTCTCAGACATCTGTATGAAGAGGGGGGAGAATGGAGCGGTGAGACCCGACTACCAGGAACTCGTCGACGAGATCTCCGCCCTGCTGGGCGTGCCGGCCACGCTGGAGGGCCGCGACTTCGGCCTGATCGCGTTCGGGGTGCACGACGGCCTCGGCGACGAGGCCGCACTGGACCCCGTGAGGACCCGGACGATCCTGGCGCGCAGCTCGTCCGCGCAGGTCAGGGCCTGGTTCGAGGGCTTCGGCATCGCCCGCGCGAAGGGGCCGGTGCGCATCCCCCCGGCGCCCGAGGCGGGGGTGCTGCGGGGCCGGATCTGCCTGCCCGCCCGCTCCCGCGAGGTCGTGCAGGGATACGTGTGGCTGCTGGAGTCGGAGCCGGGCCCCACCGAGGAGCAGCTCAAGGCGGCCATGCGGGTGGCCGGACGGATCGGCGCGCTGCTGGCCGAGGAGGCGTCCGCGGAGGACGCGGTGACCCGGGAGTTCCGGCGGGTGCTGGAGACCGGCGGCCCGGGGCGGGAGCGCGAGATCGCGCTGACCGCGCTGGAATCGGCGCTCGGCCCGGACGCCGGCGACCTGTACACCGTGGTGTGCGTGACGCCGTGGACGGAGGAGGACCCCCCGTCGGCCCGCCGGGTGCCGGGCACGGCGGCGGCCTGCGCGGCGCCGCTGACGGGCGGCGCCCAGACGCTGGCACTGCTGGTGCGGGTGCGCACCGGCGCGGAGGTGCCGGCCTCGGTGCTGACCTCCGTGGCGCGGCTGGCGCCCGGCTCGGCCGCGGGGGTGGGCGGGCCGCGGCGGGGTGCGCGGGAGGCGGGCGAGCTGTGGGACCAGGCGCTGGCCGCCGCCCGGGCCGCCTCCGCCGAACCCCGGCTGGGCCCGGTGGCGCAGTGGTCGGGGATCGGCCCGTACCGTCTGCTCACCCGGCTTCCGGCCGGCGCGGCGGAGGACACCGCCCTGCGCGGCCTGCTCGCCCACGCCGAGCTGGCCCGCACCGCGGAGGTGTTCCTGGACCACGCCGGGCAGGCGGGCCGTGCCGCGGCGGCCCTCGGCATCCACCGGCAGACGCTCTACTACCGCCTCTCCCGGGTGGAGCAGCTCACCGGCCTCGACCTGGACGACGGCGAGCACCGCCTCCTGCTCCACATGGGGGTCAAGGCCGCCCGGCTGGGGTCACCGGCCCTCGGCGGGGGCCGGTCGCCCCGCGGCGGGTGATCCCACCAGCCGGAACAGGCCGTCGGCGAGCCGGTCGCCGTCGGGGGCGAACTCCGGGTCGAGCGTGTGCTGGGCGATGAGGCCGCTCATCAGGACCATGGCGAGGCCGCCCACGGTGTCCGTGAGCTCGTCGTCGACCTCTTCCTCCGGGATGCCCAGCAGCAGCGCGGCGAGGCCGCGGCCGCCCTCCTTCTGGGCCTCGGCGAGGTTGCGTCGGATCTCGGGAAGCCGGTCGCCCAGGGCGATGATCTCCATGCTGAGGTGCCAGATCGAGTCCGGCCGCCGCAGTGAGTCGACCAGCGTCCGCAGCACCGCCCGCACCCGCTCGGGGGACCCGGGAGCGGTGCCGGCCGGACCGGCGTCCCAGTCGAAGCGTTCCGCCTGGTCCTCCACCAGCGCCACGTACGCCTGGGCGAGCAGCGCGTCCTTGGAGCCGTAGTGGTAGCCGATCGACGCCAGGTTGGCCCCTGACGCCCGCACGATGTCGCGCGCCGTGGTCCGGGCGAACCCCTGCTCCAGCAGGCAGCGCTTGGCGCCCTCCAGCAGATCCTCACGATGACCCATGCCGCCACTCTATCCGCATCCGTACACACGTCTCTGACGACTGTATTATACACTCGTCATAGACGAACGTATAAGACGGGTGTACGGTTCCCGGTATGACGACGACTCCCACCCCGGCCCGGGCCGGACGCCGCGAGTGGACCGCGCTGACGGTGCTGATGCTGCCGCTGCTGCTGGTCTCGATGGACGTGTCGGTGCTCTACTTCGCGGTCCCGGCGATCAACGCCGACCTCGCGCCCACCGGCACCCAACAGCTCTGGATCTTCGACATCTACGCCTTCGTGCTGGCCGGTCTGCTGATGACGATGGGCTCGCTGGGCGACCGCATCGGCCGCCGCCGGCTGCTGCTGTTCGGCGCCGCCGCGTTCGGCGTGGCCTCGCTGGCCGCCGCCTACGCCGACAGCGCGGTGGCGCTGATCGCCGCCCGCGCGGCCCTCGGCATCGGCGGCGCCACCCTGATGCCCTCGACGATGGCGCTGGTCCGCACGATGTTCACCGATCCCCGGCAGCGCGCCCAGGCGATCGGTGTGTGGACCGCGGTGATGACCGGCGGCGTCGCGCTGGGTTCCGTGATGAGCGGGGTGCTGGTCGAGTTCTTCTGGTGGGGTTCGGTGTTCCTGGTGAACCTGCCCGCCATGGCCCTGCTGCTGGTGCTCGGTCCGGTGCTCCTGCCGGAGTCCAGGGACCCGTCACCGGGCCGGTTCGACCTGTTGAGCGTGCCGCTGTCGATGGCGGCGGTGCTGCCCCTGATCCACGGTCTGAAGGAGTTCGCCTCCGACGGCCCGCGGGCGGAGCAGGGCCTCTTCGTCGGCACGGGGCTGCTGTTCGGGGTGCTCTTCGCGTGGCGGCAGCGCACCGCGGCCTCCCCGATGATCCCGCGCGGCCTGTTCCGCTCCCGCGGCTTCGGCCCGGCGGTGGCGCTCAACGCGGTGTCCGCGCTGGGCATGATGGGCTCGTCCTTCTTCACCACCCAGTACCTGCAGTCGGTGCTCGGCATGAGCGCCCTGGAGGCCGCCCTGTGGTCGCTGGTCCCGTCCCTGCCGATCGGCGCGACGGCGCCGGCCGCGACGGCGCTGGTGCACCGGGGCGTGCCCCGGGTGCACGTGGTGACGGCCGGGTTCCTGATCGCCGCCGGCGGTTTCGCCCTGCTCTCCGCGCCCGGCACCGACTCGCTGGTCCTGCTCCTGGTCGCGGCCGGGGTGCTGGCCTGCGGCATCGTGCTGGTGATGTCGCAGATGACGGACCTGGCGCTGGGCGCCGCCCCGGTGGAGAAGGCGGGTTCGGCCTCCTCGCTGCTGGAGACCGGCGCGGAGTTCGGCGGCGCGCTCGGCATGGCCGTGCTGGGCTCCGTCGGCACCGCCGTCTACCGCGACCGCATCCCCGACGCGGCGCCCGAGGCGGCCCGGGAGACCCTCGGCGGGGCGCTGGCCGTCGCGGCGGAACTGCCCGGACGCGCGGGCGAGGCCCTGACCCAGGCGGCCCGGGTGGCCTTCACCGAGGGCATGCACGCCGCCGCGCTCACCGCGGCCGCGGTGCTCGTCGTCGCCGCGGTCGTCGCCGCGGCCACGCTGCGGGGCATCGGCGTCCGGAGCACCGGGGAAGGGTGATCCGCCCCTGCTCCTGCGGGGCGGGAGGGGCGGGAAAGGCAGGAAGGGCGGGAAGGGCAGGCAGGGCGGGGAGAACCGGGGAGAACCGGGGAGACGGACCCGCGGGCGCCGGCCCGGGAAAGCCCGCGGGCCCGCCCCCGCCCGTGCGGAACGGGTGGGGGCGGGCCCGGGTCGGGCAGGGGCGGGTGCCGTCAGGTGAGGTTGATGGCGCGCGCGGAGGTCGCGCCGATCTCCTCGGCCAGCTCCGACAGCACCGCCGGCGGCACCGTGTCGTCGACCGTCAGCACCGCGAGCGCCTCGCCGCCGGCCGCGGCGCGGGCGACCTGCATCCCCGCGATGTTGACGCCGGACTCGCCGAGCACCCGGCCGACCGTGCCGACCACGCCGGGACGGTCGGCGTAGCGCAGCACCAGCATGTGGTCGGTCAGCGCCAGGTCCACGTCGAACTCGCCGACGGCGACCAGCTTCTGGTGGTGCTTCGGGCCGGCCAGCGTGCCGGAGACCGACACCTCCGTGCCGTTGCCCAGCGTGCCGCGCACGGTGACCACGTTGCGGTGGTCGGGCGACTCGGAGCTGGTGGTCAGCCGCACCTCGACACCGCGCTCCTGCGCGAACAGCGGGGCGTTGACGTAGGACACCGTGTCCTCGACGACGTCCTCGAAGACGCCCTTCAGCGCGGAGAGTTCCAGCACCTTGACGTCGTGCTGGGTGATCTCGCCGTACACCTCGACGTCGAGGCGGACCGCGACCTCGCCGGCCAGCGCCGTGAAGATGCGGCCCAGCCGCTCGGCCAGCGGCAGACCCGGCTTGACGTCCTCGGCGATCACGCCGCCCTGGACGTTCACCGCGTCCGGCACCAGCTCACCGGCGAGCGCCAGCCGCACCGAACGGGCGACGGCGATACCGGCCTTCTCCTGCGCCTCGTCCGTGGACGCGCCCAGGTGCGGCGTGGAGACGACCTGGTCGAACTCGAACAGCGGCGAGTCCGTGCACGGCTCCTTGGCGTAGACGTCGAGGCCGGCGCCGGCGACCCGGCCCTCCTTGAGCGCCGAGTACAGCGCCTCCTCGTCGACGATGCCGCCGCGCGCGGCGTTGACGATCCGCACGGTCGGCTTGACCTTGCGCAGCGCCTCGTCGCCGATCAGGCCGAGCGTCTCCGGCGTCTTCGGCAGGTGGACGGTGATGAAGTCGGAGACCTCGAGCAGCTCGTCCAGCGTCAGGACCTTGACGCCCATCTGCGCGGCCCGGGCGGGCTGCACGTACGGGTCGTAGGCGACGACCTTCATGCCGAAGGCGGACATCCGCTGGGCGACCAGCGCGCCGATCCGGCCGAGGCCGACCACGCCGAGGGTCTTCTCGGCCAGCTCGACGCCCGTGTACTTGGAGCGCTTCCACTCGCCGTTCTTCAGAGCGGCGTTGGCCTGCGGGATGTTGCGGGCCGTGGCCAGGAGGAGACCGCAGGCCAGCTCGGCGGCGGTCACGATGTTCGACGTGGGGGCGTTGACGACCATCACGCCGGCCTTGGTGGCGGCGGAGACGTCGACGTTGTCGAGGCCGACGCCGGCCCGCGCGACGACCTTCAGCTTGTTCGCCGCGGCGATCGCCTCGGCGTCGACCTTGGTGGCCGAGCGGATCAGGATCGCGTCGACGTCGGCGAGGGCCGGGAGCAGTTCGCTCCGGTCGGCCCCGTTGCAGTGCCGGATCTCGAAGTCCGGACCGAGTGCGTCGACGGTGGCGGGCGACAGCTCTTCAGCGATGAGTACGACAGGTTTCGAGCTCACGTGAGTCCTCAATTGCGTTGCGGACGGCCGTCCCGACGGCCGCAGGCGTGGAGGGGTGCTAGCCGCGTGGAAGACGCACGACGCTGTGGGCCTGACGCGTATGCAGTGCAGTGTAGTGGGGTGCCGGACATCGTCCCGCGCCTGTGCGGAAGGATCACCCGTCCGTGGGGTTTCGCGAGGGGGCAGGGCCGGGGCCGGAGCGTCGCTCCGGCCCCGGCAGTGGGCTTACGCCTCCTCGTCGACCCAGCTCATGAGCTTGCGCAGCTCCTTGCCGGTGGTCTCGAGCAGGTGCTGCGAGTCCTGGTTCTTGTACTCGTTGTACTTCTTCAGGCCGCCGTGGTACTCGTCCATCCACTGCTGGGCGAAGGTGCCGTCCTGGATCTCCGCGAGGACCTTCTTCATCTCGGCCTTGGTGGCGTCGGTGATGATCCGCGGGCCGGTGACGTAGTCGCCCCACTCGGCGGTCTCGGAGACCGACCAGCGCATCTTCTCCAGGCCGCCCTCGTACATCAGGTCGACGATCAGCTTCAGCTCGTGGAGGCACTCGAAGTAGGCGATCTCCGGCTGGTAGCCCGCCTCCGTGAGGGTCTCGAAGCCGGCCTTGACCAGCGCGGCGGTGCCGCCGCAGAGCACGGCCTGCTCGCCGAACAGGTCGGTCTCGGTCTCCTCGGTGAAGGTCGTCTTGATGACGCCGGCGCGGGTGCCGCCGATCGCCTTGGCGTAGGACAGCGCCAGCTCGAAGCCCTTGCCGGTGGCGTCCTGCTCGACGGCCGCGATGCAGGGAACGCCGCGGCCCTCCTCGTACTGACGGCGCACCAGGTGGCCCGGGCCCTTGGGGGCGACCATGCAGATGTCCACGCCGGCCGGGGCCTTGATGAAGCCGAACCGGATGTTGAAGCCGTGGCCGAAGAACAGGGCGTCGCCGTCCTTCAGGTTGTCCTTGATCGACTCCTCGTAGACCTGCGCCTGGATCGGGTCCGGGACCAGGATCATCACGACGTCGGCCTCGGCCGCGGCCTCGGCCGGGGTGACCACGCGCAGGCCCTGCTCCTCGGCCTTGGCGCGGGACTTGGAGCCCTCGTGCAGACCGACGCGGACGTCCACACCGGAGTCGCGCAGCGACAGGGCGTGCGCGTGACCCTGGCTGCCGTAGCCGATGACCGCGACCTTGCGGCCCTGGATGATGGACAGGTCGGCGTCGGCGTCGTAGAACAGCTCGGCCACTTCGGTTCACTCCTATGTTCTGCAGGGTTGTCGGTCTGCAGGTGTCGCAGGTGTCGCGCCCAGCGTATGACCGGGCGGGGGAAGAGGTTCTGCGGTCTCGCCATGCGGGCGAGCCGGGGGTGTGCGGGGCGCCGGCCCGGGTCAGGAGGCGCGGTCGAGGGCCCGCAGCGAGCGGTCGGTGATGGACCGCGCGCCGCGCCCTATGGCGATCGTCCCGGACTGGACCAGCTCCTTGATGCCGTACGGCTCCAGCATCCTGAGCATGGCCTCCAGCTTGTCGCTGCCGCCGGTGGCCTCGATGGTGACGGCCTCCGGGGAGACGTCCACCGTCTTGGCGCGGAACAGGTCGACGATCTGGGTGATCTGCGAGCGGGTCTCGTTGTCCGCGCGCACCTTGACCAGGACCAGCTGGCGCCGGACCGACTGGGACGGGTCCAGCTCGACGATCTTCAGGACGTTGACCAGCTTGTTGAGCTGCTTGGTGACCTGCTCCAGCGGGAGGTCCTCGACGCCCACCACGATGGTGATGCGGGAGATGTCGGGGTGCTCGGTGACGCCCACGGCGAGCGAGTCGATGTTGAACCCGCGGCGGGAGAAGAGCGCGGCGATCCGCGCCAGGATGCCCGGCGTGTTCTGCACCAGGACGGAGAGCGTGTGCTTCGACATGTCAGGTGTTCCTCGCTCCATCACTCTTCGTTGTCGCCGAAGTCGGGGCGGACGTCCCGCGCGGCCATGATCTCGTCGTTGGAGGTGCCGGCGGCGACCATCGGCCAGACCATCGCGTCCTCGTGGACGATGAAGTCCACGACGACCGGGCGGTCGTTGATCGAGTTGGCCTCCTCGATGACCTTGTCCAGCTCGTCGGGCGACTCGCAGCGGATGGCGTGGCAGCCCATCGCCTCGGACAGCTTGACGAAGTCGGGGACCCGGGTGCCGGCGCTGGGGCCCTTGGCCTCGGCGGCGGGGCCGGAGTGCAGCACCGTGTTGGAGTAGCGCTGGTTGTAGAAGAGCGTCTGCCACTGGCGGACCATCCCCAGGGCGCCGTTGTTGATGACGGCGACCTTGATCGGGATGTTGTTCAGGGCGCAGGTGGTGAGCTCCTGGTTGGTCATCTGGAAGCAGCCGTCGCCGTCGATCGCCCAGACCGCGCGCTCCGGGTGGCCGGCCTTGGCGCCCATCGCGGCGGGAACCGCGTAGCCCATGGTTCCGGCGCCGCCGGAGTTCAGCCAGCTGCCCGGCCTCTCGTGCTGCAGGAAGTGCGCGGCCCACATCTGGTGCTGGCCCACGCCCGCGGTGAAGATCGTGCCCTCGGGGGCGAGCTGCCCGATCCGCTCGATGACCTGCTGCGGGGAGAGCGAGCCGTCGGCCGGCAGCTCGTAGCCCAGCGGGTAGTTCTCGCGCCAGCGGTCCAGGTCCGCCCACCAGGCGGTCAGGTCGGCGCGGTGGCCCTCGGAGTGCTCCTTCTGCACGGCCTGGACCAGGTCGGCGATGACCTCGCGGGCGTCGCCGACGATCGGCACGTCGGCCTCGCGGTTCTTGCCGATCTCCGCCGGGTCGATGTCCGCGTGGACGACCTTGGCGTGCGGGGCGAAGCTGTCCAGCTTGCCGGTGACGCGGTCGTCGAAGCGGGCGCCGAGGGCGACGATCAGGTCGGACTTCTGCAGCGCGGTGACCGCGGAGACCGAGCCGTGCATGCCGGGCATGCCCACGTGCTGCGGGTGGCTGTCGGGGAACGCGCCCAGCGCCATCAGCGTGGTGGTGACCGGCGCCCCGGTCAGCTCCGCGAGCACCTTCAGCTCGGCGGTGGCGCCGGCCTTGAGGACACCGCCGCCGACGTAGAGCACGGGGCGCTTCGCGGAGGTGATCAGCCGGGCGGCCTCGCGGATCTGCTTGGCGTGCGGCTTGGTGACCGGACGGTAGCCCGGCAGGTCGACGGCCGGCGGCCAGGCGAAGGTGGTCTTCGCCTGGAGGATGTCCTTCGGGATGTCGACCAGCACCGGGCCGGGGCGGCCGGTGGAGGCGATGTGGAAGGCCTCGGCGATGACCCGGGGGATCTCCTCGGCGCGGGTGACCAGGAAGCTGTGCTTGGTGATCGGCATGGTGATGCCGACGATGTCCGCCTCCTGGAAGGCGTCCGTGCCGATCGCCGAGGACACCACCTGCCCGGTGATCGCGACCAGCGGCACCGAGTCCATGTTGGCGTCGGCGATCGGGGTGACCAGGTTGGTGGCGCCCGGGCCGGAGGTGGCCATGCAGACGCCGACCTTGCCGGTGGCCTGCGCGTAGCCGGTGGCCGCGTGGCCGGCGCCCTGCTCGTGCCGGACCAGGACGTGGCGCACCCGGGTGGAGTCCATCATCGGGTCGTACGCCGGCAGGATCGTGCCGCCGGGAATGCCGAAGACCGTGTCGGCTCCTACCTCCTCGAGCGAGCGGATGAGCGACTGGGCGCCCGTGACGTGCTCGATCGGCGACTGCTGGAGTCCTCCGTGGCGGGGCCGCGGCTGCGGATGGTGGGCCCCGGTGGCCTGCTCGGTCATCGGCATTCTCTTCTCGATGCAGAGTGGTGTGTGCGAGCTTTTTGCGAGGTTTGTTCGGTTGGCGCGTCGTCCCTGTGCAACAAAAAACCCCTCGTGCCGTCAGGCAAGCGAGGGGAGCGCGTCGGGCGGTAGGGCGCTGGATCTCCGGGGATCGGTTCCGGAGGGACCAGCTCAGCCGACGCGCTGTCCAAGTACGAGAATTCGGGTGCGCATGACCTTGACCCTCTACCCGACGCCGGTCGGGTGTCAAGTGGGTGGGACGACGGTCTCACTATGTGGCCGGAGGCCGCTGTGCGGGCGGCCCGCGTAGGCCGTTCCGCCCACGCGGGCCGGGGGCACCGGCGGACGGGCCGGGACCCCGCCGGGGCCGGGCGTGGGGGCCGTCGGACGGCCCGCGGCGCGGAGGGACACCGCGCCCGCGGGCCTGCCTCCGGCCGCCGCGCCCGCCGCCCCGGGGGTACGGGCCGGGCCCGCGGGGACCGGGCAGTGGCCGACCGCGAGCGCCCGGCGGATCCGGTGCTCGTCGAGCGGGGCGGAGAACACCCCGCCGAGGGCGTGGGTGCAGCCCATGACGCGCAGCACGCTCACCTGGTCGGGCAGGTCGACGCCGTCGGCGACGGTCTGCATCCCGAGATCCCCGGCGATCTGCACCAGCCCGCTGGTGATCTTGTACAGGCGGGCGGACTCCACCACGCCCTCGACCAGGCTCCGGTCGAACTTCAGCACCTCCACCGGCAGCCGCCGCAGCGCCGGGATGGACCCGAAGGCGGAGCCGACGCCGTCCAGGGCGAAGCGCACGCCCAGCCGGCGCAGCGTCTTGAGGCGGCTCTCCAGGTCGTCCAGCGGGATCCGCGGGCCGAGGCCGGCGATCTCGAGCATCAGCGACCCGGGGGCGAGTTCGTGCCGGGTCAGCAGTTCCTCTATCGACGTCAGCGGCATCGAACGGTCCAGCAGGCGCCGTGCGGAGATCCGTACCGCCACGGGGGTGCGCAGGCCCGCCCGGAAGCGGTCGGCGGCCTGGACGACGGCCTCCTCCAGCATCCAGCGGCCGAGCGCGGCGGTCCGGTCGTTGTCCTCGGCCGTGCGCAGGAACTCGGCGGGGGTGAACAGCGCGCCCTGGCCGGACCGCCAGCGGGGCTGCGCCGACAGGGCGGTGATCCGGCCGTCGGCCAGGCAGACCACGGGCTGGTGGAGGAGCGTGAACTCGCCGTCGTGCAGCGCCGTGCGCAGCCGGGCGGCGACCTCGGCCCGGCGCACCACGTCCTGCTGCATCTGGGGGGCGTAGAGCTCGACGCGGTCCTTGCCCGCCGCCTTGGCCCGGTACATCGCGAGGTCGGCGTTGCGCAGAAGCTCGCCGGCGCCGAGGCCCGGTTCGGCGAAGGCGACGCCGATGGAGGCGGCGACCCGGACGTCGTTGCCGTCGATGTCGTAGGGCTGGGAGAGCCGGGTCCTGAGGCGGTCGGCCAGCTCCAGGATGTGGCCCTCGCGTTCGGCGGGGTCGCCGGTCCCGTCGCCGACGATGAGGGCGGCGAACTCGTCGCCTCCGAGGCGGGCCGCGGTGTCGCCCTGGCGGACGGCCTCCTGGAGGCGGCGGGCGGCCTGGACGAGGAGTTCGTCCCCGGCCTGGTGGCCGATGGTGTCGTTGACCGCCTTGAAGCCGTCGAGGTCGATGAAGAGCACGGCGGTGCCGCGGTCGGAGGCCCGGCGGCCGGAGAGCGCCTGCCCGACCCGCCGGGTGAACAGCGCCCGGTTGGGCAGGTCGGTGAGCGGGTCGTGCTCGGCGCTGTGCTGCAACTGGGCCTGGAGGCGCACGCGTTCGGTGACGTCGCGGCTGTTGAGGATCAGGCCGCCCTGGTGCCGGTTGACCGTGGACTCGACGTTGAGCCACCCTCCTCCGCGCTGGGCGTCGCCCGGGCGGCGGGGGCTGCCGGAGCGGAAGCGGTACTCGATCCGGATGGGGTCGGCGGGCGGGCCGGCGGCCAGGAAGCGGCGCAGCTCGTGCACGACGCCCGGCAGGTCCTCCGGGTGGATCAGGGCGGCGAGTTCGCGGCCGACCAGTGCCTCCGGGGACAGGCCGTAGACCCCCTGGGAGGCGTCGCTGACGTACCTGAGGCGGCCGTTGGGCGCCGCGATCATGATGACGTCGCTGGAGCCCTGGACCAGGGACCGGAAGTGGTTCTCCTTCTCGGCCAGCTTCTGGGTGAGGGCCATGTTGTCGAGCAGCATGATGCCCTGCCGGACCAGCAGCGCCAGCACCACGGCCCCGGCGGTGAGCAGCACGACCTGGTCCACGGCGTGGCCGGCCAGGACGTTGTAGAGGATGCCCAGCGTGCAGACGGCGGCGGCGAGGTAGGGCGTCAGCGCGGCCAGCGATCCCGCTATGGGCCGCACCGGCGCGTAGTAGCCGGCCTCCAGGCCGGGCGCCGTGGGTCCGAGCGCCGTGGGCCCGGACGCCGGCGGGCACGGGCGTACGGGGCCGCCGGCTCCGGGTCCGCCCGGCGGCTCGTCGGGCGCCGGGGAGGCGGTCCGGGTGCCGCGCGGCGCCCGCGCGTCGGCCGGGCCCGCGGCGGCACCGGCAGCGGCCCCGGGCCCGGCGCGGTTCCCGGCCCGGCTTCCGGCGCGGTTTCCGGCCCGGCTTCCGGCGCGGCGGGACAGGGCGCCCCGGCGACCCTCCCGGGGGTGGGCGAGGGTGGCCGCCCAGGGGGCGTAGGCGAGCAGCAGCGAGCCCGCGAACCAGCCGGCGTCCAGCAACTGGCCGGACCGGTAGCTCTGGTGGAGCAGCGGGGAGGTGAACATCGCGTCGCAGACCACGGTGAGGGCCAGCGCCCCGACCGCGGTGTTGACCGCGGCGCGGTTGGCGGCCGTGCGCCGGAAGTGCAGCGCGAGGACCACGCTCACCAGGGCGATGTCCAGTATCGGGTAGGCGAGTTGGAAGGCCGCGTGGGCGACGCCCTCACCGGCCTGGCCCGCCTTGTGGCCGAGGGCCAGGCTCCAGGAGAGGGTCAGCAGGGAGCCGCCGATCAGCCAGGCGTCGAGCACCAGGCACACCCAGCCGGCCCTGGTCATGGGACGCCGCGCCAGCATCAGCAGGCCCAGGATGGCGGGCGGCGCGAAGCAGAGGAAGAAGAAGTCGGCCAGGCTGGGCCGGGGCATCTCGGCCTGGATGACGACCTCGTACCAGCCCCAGACCAGGTTGCCCAGGCTGGCCATGGCGGAGGAGAGCGCGAACAGCAGCCAGGCGGGGCGGAACGCGTCGGCCTGCCGGCGGGCGTAGAGGAAGCAGGAGACGGCGGCGGCGGCGCCGGCCGCGCTGAGCCCGAAGTCCCCCATGACGAGGGCCATGCGGTGCGAGCCCCAGCCGACCGCCGATCCGAGGGCGTATCCCCCGCAGAGCAGCGTCAGGAGCAGCAGCGGCGTGAGGGCCACGGCCCGGCGCACGAGGGAGAGTTGGCGGGTGGGCCCGGGCAGCGCGGCGGACAGCCGTGGCTCAGGGGCGCCGCACCCTCCGCCGTCGAGGACGGGCGGGGAGAGGGAAGGGGAACTCACCGGGGCCTCCCGCAGCCGCCGGGGATGCGGGCGGCGCACACTGCGCGGCGGAAGGTCCGGGTGTGCGCCGTGGCGCGCCGGGGTGGCCGCCGACGCGCCCGCGGCGCGGCGGGGTGAGTCGCGACGTCGAAGATCCGTCGTCCGGTCCGTCGGCCGTGCATCGCCCGTCGCCCCCCTCGCAGTTCGGTCCTGGTCCGTCTCCGGCGCCCCGGTCCGCGGCGCAGCCCCCGAGTGACGATACACCAGCATCGTCACTCAGGGACATACTTCATCTACTCTCCGTGATGACGAACGGAAGTTCGCCACGTTCCGCGCCCACGGGACTGCGGAGAGTACCCGGACCGGGCCGGACCATGCCTCAACGGCCGGTCGTCAGCATCACATTGCGCAGGGGGCGTCCGTCGGCGAATCGGGACAACTGGTCCACCAGCAGCCTCTTGGCCCTCGGGGCGAACGCGCTGGTGGGTCCTCCGACATGGGGGGAGATCAGGACGCCGGGGGCGGTCCACAGCGGGTGGCCCGGCGGCAGCGGCTCGGGGTCGGTGACGTCCAGCGCCGCCTTCAGGCGCCCCGTCCCCACCTCGGCGAGCAGGGCCTCGGTCTCGACGACGGGCCCTCGGGAGACGTTGACCAGCAGGGCTCCGTCCTTCATCCGGGACAGGAACGGGGCGTCCACCAGGTGGCGGGTGGCCTCGGTCAGCGGGGTGAGCAGTACCACCACGTCGGCCTCGGGCAGCAGCCCCGGGAGGTCGGCGAGCGGGTGCACCGGACCGCGCTCCGTCGTGCGCGCGGAGCGCGCGACGCGCAGCACCCGCGCGGGCTCGAAGGGCACGAGCCGGTCCTCGACGGCCGAGCCGATCGCCCCGTAACCGACGATCAGCACGGTCCGGTCGGCGAGCGCGGGCCGGAACCCGCCCCGCCACTCCCCCCGTTCCTGGGCGCGCACGAAGTCGGGGATGCCGCGCAGCTGGGCGAGGATCAGCGCCAGGGTCAGCTCGGCGGTGCTGGCGTCGTGGACCCCCCGGGCGTTGCAGACCTGGACGCCGTCGGGCAGCGAGGCCAGCCCCGGCTCGACGTGGTCGATGCCGGCGGAGAGGGTCTGCACGACCCGCACGGCGCTCATCCCGGGCATGGGCCGGGTCGCCACCGGGCCCGGCCTGAGGTACGGCACGACGTAGAACACGCAGGCGGCGGGGTCCGCCGGGTACGCGTCCTCGCCGTTCCAGTACCGGTAGACGGGGCCTTCCGGCAGTCCCTCCAACTCGTCCTCGCGGTAGGGCAGCCACACTTCAGCAGTCATGCCACCGAGGCTAGGTCAGTGGCTCCGGACGGCAGAGGTTAGGTTGGGTTCTCGCGGTGGCGGCAGGGCAGGCCTAGGGAGGGTCCGGGGCAGGTGGAGCGCAGGAGGATGGGCTCGACGACGCTCGAGGTCGGCGCCGTGGGGCTCGGGTGCATGCCGATGAGCTGGGCGTACAGCGCCTCCCGGCGGCGCGGCGTCGAATCGCTGCGCGCGGTGCACCGGGCGCTGGACCTGGGCGGCGGGGCGACGCTGCTGGACACGGCCGACATGTACGGGCCGTTCACCAACGAGCTGCTGCTGGGGCGGGTGCTCAAGGAGCGCCGCGCGGACGCGTTCGTCTCCACCAAGGTCGGGCTGCTGGTGGGCGAGGGGCACCTGGTCGCCAACGGCCGCCCCGGTTACGTGAAGCGGGCCTGCGACGCCTCGCTGCGGCGGCTGCAGACCGATGTGATCGACCTCTACCAGCTGCATCGGGCGGATCCCGAGGTGCCGGTGGAGGAGACCTGGGGCGCCATGGCGGACCTGGTGCGCGCGGGCAAGGTGCGGTCGCTGGGCCTGTGCGCGGTGGGCGGCGCCCGCACCGGGCGCAGGGCGGGTTCCCGGCCGTACCGGGCGACGCTGGAGCAGCTCGGCCGGTTGCAGCAGGTGTTCCCGGTGACGGCGGTGGAGGCGGAGCTGTCGGTCTGGTCGCGGGAGGCGCTGGAGGCCCTGCTGCCCTGGTGCACGGCGCACGGCGTGGGGTTCCTGGCCGCGATGCCGCTGGGCAGCGGCTACCTCACCGGCACCCTCACCCCCGGCGAGGGCTTCGAGCCGGACGATCCGCGGGCACGGCACCCGAGGTTCACCGCCGAGATGATGGCGGCCAACCAGCCGATCGTGGCCGGGCTGCGGCGGGTCGCCGGGCGGCACGGGGAGGGCGTGACCCCGGCGCAGGTGGCGCTGGCGTGGGTGCTGGGGCAGGGGCCGCACGTGGTGGCGGTGCCGGGGACCAAGCAGGAGCGCTGGGTGGGTGAGAACGCGGGCGCGGCGACGCTGCGGCTGACCGCCGAGGACCTGGCGGAGCTCCGGGACCTGCCGCCGGCACGCGGCTCCTGGGACTGACCGCCACCGCCCTCCCACCCGCTCCTCCCCCGTTTTCCCCCCGCTCCCCCACCCGATGGGGTCCGAAGGTGCCGGGGCGGGAACTTTTGGCGACCCGTCCGGTGTCGGAAAGGGTGAGCCGGAAACCCGCGTGGTGCCGTTCGGCACCGTGACCGATTCGACCGGAGGGACCCCGTCGTGCGACGACTTCTGCGAGGGAGAGCTGTGACGGCCGCGCTGGCCTCGTCCGCGTTGCTGCTGACGGCCGCCTGCGGGGCCGGTGAGGAGGATCCGGCGCCGTCGCCCGCGGTGAGCAGCCCGGCGGCGAGCGACGCCCCGGCGGCGAGTCCGGGCGGGCGGACGCCGCCGGCCAAGGGGTCGGTGGAGGTGGTCCGCACGGTCGCCACGGGGCTGAAGTCGCCGTGGGGCGTGGCCCCGGTGGGGAAGGACGCGCTGCTGGTCGCCTCCCGGGACGAGGGGACGATCACCCGGGTCGACACCCGGAACGGGAAGAAGACCGAGGTCGGCGAGGTGCCCGGGGTCGCCCCGGAGGGAGAGGGCGGCCTGCTGGGCATCGCCCTGTCCCCCGGTTTCTCCTCGGACCACTACCTCTACGCCTACTTCACCTCGGCGTCCGACAACCGGATCGTGCGGATGCTGTACCGCCCGGACCGCCCGGCGGGCGGGCAACTCGGCGAGCCGGACGTGGTGTTCCGCGGCATCCCCAAGGCGTTCGTGCACAACGGCGGGCGGATCGCGTTCGGTCCGGACAAGCTGCTCTACGTGGGGACCGGCGAGGCGGGCGAGGAGCCGCTCGCGCAGGACCGGGAGTCGCTGGGCGGCAAGATCCTCCGCCTGACCCCGGAGGGCGAGCCCGCGCCGGGCAACCCGTTCCCGGACTCCCCGGTGTGGTCGTGGGGTCACCGGAACGTGCAGGGGCTGGCCTTCGACGGCGAACAGCGGCTGTTCGCGGCCGAGTTCGGGCAGGACACCTGGGACGAGGTGAACCACATCGCGCCGGGCGACAACTACGGGTGGCCCGAGCAGGAGGGCAAGGGCGGCGGCGAGGAGTTCCACGACCCGATCGCCCAGTGGCGGACGAGCGACGCCTCCCCCAGCGGGCTGGCGTACGCCGACGGCTCGCTGTGGATGGCCGGCCTGCGGGGCGAGCGGCTGTGGCGGATCCCGCTCGACGGCACCAAGGCGTCCGCCGAGCCGCAGTCGTTCCTGGAGGGCGAGTACGGGCGCCTGCGCACGGTGGTCGCGGCCGGCGGGGACCGGCTGTGGCTGGTCACGTCCAACACGGACGGCCGCGGGGACCCGAGCGGGGAGGACGACCGCATCCTGGAGCTGCGGGTCGGCTGAGCGCGCGGCCCGCCGAACGTGCGGCGGGCCCGGCTGAGCGTGCGGCCGGCCCCGTTGCGTATGCGGCGGGCCCCGCTGCGCGTGCGGCGGGCCCCGCTGAACGTGCGGCCGGCCCCGTTGCGTATGCGGCGGGCCCGCTGAACGTGCGGCCGGCCTCGCCGCCCTCAGCGCCCGTGCGGCAGGTAGCCGTACAGGAAGGCCCGGACCCCCGCGGCCGCCAGGGCCTCCTGTTCGGCCCGCGGAACGGCGACGGCCCCCAGGTGGCTCCGGTCGCCGATCTCGGTGCCGGTGAGCAGCAGGAAGTGGAGCGCGGCCTGCTCGGGGTCGGGGGTCTCCAGCCAGCCGTCCTCGGCGAGTTCCCGGAAGCGGGCGCCGAGCGCGGCACGGGACCGATCCGGTCCGGCGGCGCGCCAGGTCTCCAGGAACTCGGCCGGCAGCCGTCCCGCCTCGGCGTGCATCTGCCGGACCACGGCGAAGTGCTCCGGGTGGCGCGACCTGGGTTCCAGCCAGGCGAGGGCGAACGCCCGCGCTGGGTTCCTCGTTCGGCAGCCCGCTGTCCGTGGTGCAGTGGGTGGTCACCGGCTACACCCTGGCCCTGGCCACCGTCCTCCCGGTCACCGGCTGGGCGGTGGACCGGTGGGGGAGCCGACGGGTGTTCCTGGTCTCGGTGGCGCTGTTCACCGCCGGATCGGGGCTCTGCGGCATCGCCTGGGACACCGGCTCCCTGATCGTCTTCCGGATCCTCCAGGGGGCGGGCGGCGGGCTGATCGTGCCGGTCGCCATGACCGTGCTGCTGCGCGCGGTGCCGCCCGAGCGCAAGGGCAGCGCGATGGCGATCCTCAGCATCCCGGTCCTGATCGGCCCCATGACCGGACCGGTGCTCGGCGGGGTCCTCACCGACGCGCTGTCCTGGCGCTGGATCTTCCTGGTCAACCTGCCGGTGGGTGTCCTGACCCTGCTGCTCGGCGCCCGGCTGGTCCGGGGCGGCGACGGGGCGGCGGAGCGCCGCCCGCTGGACCTGGTCGGCCTGCTCACCCTCTCCCCCGGCCTGGCGGCGCTGTTCTACGGGCTGACGGTGGCCGGTGAGACCGGTGCGGCCACCTCGCCGGGCGCCCTGCTGCCCGTCCTCGGCGGCGGTGCGCTGGTGGCGGTGTTCGCGGTACGCGCCCTGCGGAGCGACCGGCCGCCGCTGCTCGACCTGCGGCTGCTCGCCCGGCCCGCCTTCGGCCGGTCGTTGACGGCGCTGGTGCCGTTCTCGGCCGCC
Organism: Streptomyces sp. NPDC047130; assembly: GCF_040643475.1. Taxonomy (NCBI): domain Bacteria; kingdom Bacillati; phylum Actinomycetota; class Actinomycetes; order Kitasatosporales; family Streptomycetaceae; genus Streptomyces; species Streptomyces sp. NPDC047130. The sequence continues at coordinate 92,215 of NZ_JBEYUK010000016.1, forward strand.
TACTTCGGCCTGCTGATGGCCGTGCCGCTGTACTGGCAGCAGCAGCGAGGACTGAGCGGGACGACGACCGGCCTGCTGATGGCGCCGCAGTTCCTCTGCAGCGGCACGGTGATGCAGCTCGCGGGCCGGATCGCGGACCGGCTGCCGCCGCGGCGGCTGGCGCTGCCCGGGATCGCGCTGGCGGCCTCCGCCTACCTGGCCGTCGCGGTGCTGGCCGGTGAGGAGGACCTGCCCCACGGGTGGGTGGTGGCGGCGCTCGCCCTGCTCGGGGTGGGGGCGGGGCTGGTCAACATGCCGCTGATGACGGCGGCCACCCGCGGGCTCTCCGGGCCCGAGACGGCCGGGGGCACCACCACGCTGAACGTGGTGAGCCGCCTCGCCGCCGGCGCCGGGACGGCCCTGTTCGCCCTGCTGCTGTCCGCGACGGACGGTTTCCGCACCACCCTGCTGTGCGGGGCGGCGCTCATGGCGCTGACCCTCGTCGGCGTGCTCCGGCTCCCCGTGGGGAAGCCCTGAGCGGGTCGCGCGCCTCACACGCGGCGGCGCCCCGGACCGCACGGGTCCGGGGCGCCGTGGTGCGGCGGAGCAGGGGTCAGCCCTCGGTGACGCCCAGCTTCTCCAGGATCAGTTCCTTGACGCGGGCGGCGTCGGCCTGGCCGCGGGTGGCCTTCATGACCGCCCCGACCAGCGCGCCGGCCGCCGCCACCTTGCCGCCGCGGATCTTGTCCGCGACGCCCGGGTTGCCGGCGATCGCCTCGTCCACGGCCGCGCCCAGCGCGCCCTCGTCGGAGACGACCTTCAGGCCGCGCTTCTCCACGACCTCGTCCGGAGCGCCCTCGCCGGCCAGCACGCCCTCGATGACCTGGCGGGCCAGCTTGTCGTTGAGCTCGCCCTTGGCGACCAGCTCGGACACCCGCGCCACCTGGGCGGGGGTGATCGCCAGCTGGTCGGGCGCCACGCCCGACTCGTTGGCGCTGCGGGCGAGTTCGCCCATCCACCACTTGCGGGCGGAGGCGGCGTCGGCGCCGGCCTCGATCGTCTCCACGATGAGGTCGAGCGCACCGGCGTTGAGGATGGCCTGCATGTCGGTGGCCGACACGCCCCACTCCTCGCGGAGCCGGTTGCGGCGGACCAGCGGCAGCTCCGGCAGCGAGCCGCGGATCTCCTCGACCCACTCGCGGGACGGGGCGACCGGGACCAGGTCCGGCTCCGGGAAGTAGCGGTAGTCCTCCGCCTCCTCCTTCACGCGGCCCGAGGTCGTGGACCCGGTGTCCTCGTGGAAGTGGCGGGTCTCCTGCACGATGGTGCCGCCGGAGGACAGCACCGCCGCGTGCCGCTGGATCTCGAAGCGGGCGGCGCGCTCCACCGAGCGCAGCGAGTTGACGTTCTTGGTCTCGCTGCGGGTGCCGAACTTCTCGGCGCCCTTCGGCATCAGCGACAGGTTGACGTCGCAGCGCATCTGGCCCATCTCCATGCGGGCCTCGGAGACCCCGAGGGCACGGATGAGCTCGCGCAGCTCCCGCACGTACGCCCGTGCCACCTCGGGCGCGCGCTCACCGGCGCCCACGATGGGCTTGGTGACGATCTCGATCAGCGGGATGCCGGCGCGGTTGTAGTCCAGCAGGGAGTGCGAGGCGCCGTGGATGCGGCCGGTGGCACCGCCGACGTGCGTCGACTTGCCGGTGTCCTCCTCCATGTGGGCGCGCTCGATCTCGACGCGGAAGGTCTCCCCGTCCTCCAGCTGCACGTCGAGGTAGCCGTTGAAGGCGATCGGCTCGTCGTACTGGGAGGTCTGGAAGTTCTTCGGCATGTCCGGATAGAAGTAGTTCTTCCGGGCGAAGCGGCACCACTCGGCGATCTCGCAGTTCAGCGCGAGGCCGATCCGGATCGCCGACTCCACGCCGGTCGCGTTGACGACCGGGAGGGCGCCGGGCATGCCGAGGCAGGTGGGGCAGGTCTGGGTGTTCGGCTCCGCGCCGAGCGCGGTCGAGCAGCCGCAGAACATCTTGGTCTGCGTGCCGAGTTCGACATGGACCTCGAGGCCCATGACGGGGTCGTACGACGCCAGAGCGTCCTCGTACGACACCAGGTCGGTCGTGGTGGTCACGGTGGTACTTCCCTCTCAGCCCAGCAGGACGTCGTCGTCGCCCAGCTGCTTCAGGTCGCGCAGCAGGATGGCGAGGCCGGTCACGATGGCGACGCCGGATACGGCCGCGTCCAGGAGCCGCAGCGTGTCGCTGTCCTGACGGGCCTTGCGGATCTGCTTGACGACCGTCACGGCACCGAAGGCGGTGGTGGCGATGGACAGGTACGTCCCGTTGCGGGACTTCTTGAAGCCCTTGGCCTTCTTCAGCGAGTTCACAGCGACGGAGCCTCCTCGAGGAGCGGGTGTCCCCACTTTTCCACGAAGGCGGCCTCGACCGCTGCCCCGACCGTGTACAGACGGTCGTCCTTCATCGCCGGGGCGATGATCTGCAGGCCCACCGGGAGGTTGTCCTCCGGGGCGAGACCGCAGGGCAGCGACATGGCCGAGTTGCCCGCGAGGTTGGTGGGGATGGTGCACAGGTCGGCCAGGTACATCGCCATCGGGTCGTCGGCGCGCTCGCCGATCGGGAAGGCGGTGGTCGGCGTGGTCGGCGACACGATGACGTCGACCTGCTCGAAGGCCTTCTCGAAGTCCCGCGTGATCAGCGTGCGGACCTTCTGGGCGCTGCCGTAGTAGGCGTCGTAGTAGCCGGAGCTCAGCGCGTAGGTGCCGAGCATGATGCGGCGCTTGACCTCGTCCCCGAAGCCGGCCTCGCGGGTGAGCGAGGTGACCGTCTCTGCCGAGTTGCCGCCGTCGTCGCCGACCCGCAGGCCGTAGCGCAGGCCGTCGAAGCGGGCGAGGTTGGAGGAGCACTCGGAGGGCGCGATCAGGTAGTACGCCGACAGCGCGAGGTCGAAGGACGGGCAGTCCAGCTCGACGATCTCCGCGCCGAGCCCCTTGAGCAGCTCGACCGACTCCTCGAAGCGCTGCACCACACCGGCCTGGTAGCCCTCGCCGCGGAACTGCTTGACGACGCCGACGCGCATGCCGGCGACGGAGCCGTTGCGGGCGGCCTCGACGACCGGCGGGACCGGGGCGTCGATGGAGGTGGAGTCCATCGGGTCGTGGCCGGCGATCGCCTCGTGCAGCAGCGCCGCGTCGAGGACGGTGCGGGCGCAGGGGCCGCCCTGGTCGAGGGAGGAGGAGAACGCGACCATGCCGTAGCGGGAGACCGCGCCGTAGGTCGGCTTGACGCCGACCGTGCCGGTGACGGCGGCAGGCTGGCGGATGGAGCCGCCGGTGTCGGTGCCGATGGCCAGCGGGGCCATGTACGCGGCCAGCGCGGCGGAGGAGCCGCCGCCGGAGCCGCCGGGGATGCGGGTCAGGTCCCACGGGTTGCCGGTGGGGCCGTAGGCGCTGTTCTCGGTGGAGGAGCCCATCGCGAACTCGTCCATGTTGGTCTTGCCGAGGATGACGACGTCGGCCGCCTTCAGGCGCTTGACCAGCGTGGCGTCGTACGGCGGGATCCAGCCCTCGAGGATCTTGGAGCCGACCGTGGTCGGGACGCCCTCGGTGGTGAAGATGTCCTTCAGGGCGAGCGGCACGCCGGCCAGCGGGCCGAGCTTCTCGCCGCGCTCGCGCTTGGCGTCGACCTCACGGGCCTGCGCCAGGGCGCCCTCGCGGTCGATGTGCAGGAAGGCGTGGACCTTCTCGTCGACCGCCTCGATGCGGGCGAGGTGGGCCTCGGCGACCTCGACGGCCGTGAGCTCGCCGGAGGCGATCTTCTCGGCGGTCTCGGCGGCGGTGAGCTTGATGATGTCCGTCATGACTACTGCTCCTCACCCAGGATCTGCGGCACCTTGAAACGCTGCTGCTCCTGGGCAGGGGCGCCGGAGAGGGCCTGCTCCGGGGTGAGCGAGGGACGGACCTCGTCCGCGCGCATGACGTTGGTCAGCGGGAGCGGGTGGGAGGTCGGGGGCACGTCTTGGTCGGCGACCTCGCTGACGCGGGCGACCGCGCCGATGATGTCGTCGAGCTGGCCTGCGAAGTGGTCGAGCTCTTCGGGCTTCAGCTCCAGACGCGCCAGCCGGGCGAGGTGGGCGACCTCCTCGCGCGTGATGCCAGGCATGCAGCGATCCTCTGGGGTGAGAGTTCTGTGGTTCGGAACCCCAATCCTATGGCTCGCGCCCGCCCGGCCACGCACCGGTTTCCCCGGGCCGCCCTTTCGGGGCGGCCACCGCCGCGGTCACCGCCGTGGACACCCCCACGGACACCGGCTCGGTCGGCGGCGCGGTCACCGCCGTGCACACCGGCCCGGTCACCGCCGTGGTCGGGGCGCGGTCCGCGGCCGGCGGTCGCGGGCGCCCTCTAGCCGCGGCCCGGGTCGAGGGCGGCCGGGGCGCGTCTGGCGCCGCGGGCGCGGAGCCAGGCGGTGGTCTCGTCGGCGGGCATGGCGGCGGACACCAGCCAGCCCTGGACCGCGTCGCAGCCCAGGTCGCGGAGCCGTTCCCAGGTCTCGTCGTCCTCGACGCCCTCGGCGACCACCAGGAGGCCCAGGGAGTGGGCCAGGTCCAGCGTGCACCGCACGATCTCGGCGTCCTGGGAGTCGACCGCGAGCCGCGCCACGAACGACCGGTCGATCTTCAGCTCGCTCACCGGGAGCCGCCGCAGGTGCACCAGCGAGGAGTACCCCGTGCCGAAGTCGTCGAGGGACAGCTTCACGCCGTGGCCGCTGAGCGCCGCCAGCGTGTCGGCCGCCCGCTGGGGGTCCTCCAGCAGCACGTGCTCGGTGATCTCCAGCTGGAGCGCGCCGGTGGGCACCCCGTGCCGGGCCAGCCGCGCGGCCACCGACCCGGCGAACCCGGGGGTGTGGACGTCGCGCGGGGAGACGTTGACGGCCACCGGGACCATCAGTCCCTGCGCCCGCCACTCGGCGACCTGGCCGAGCGCGGTCTCCAGGACGTACTCGGTGAGGTGCGGCATCAGCCCGGAGGTCTCGGCGATGGCGATGAACTCGTCCGGGGGCACCCGGCCCCGCTCGGGGTGCACCCACCGCATCAGGGCCTCGAGGCCGGCGACCTCGCCGTCGAAGCGGACCTTGGGCTGGTAGTGGAGTTCCACCTCGTGGGCGTCGAGGGCACGGCGCAGGTCGCCGAGGAGCCCGAGCCGGTCGGGCGTGTTGGAGTCCCGCTTGGACTCGTACGCCTCGACGCCGGTGCGGTCCCGCTTGGCCTGGTACATCGCGACGTCGGCCCGGCGCAGCAGGCCCTCGGCGTCCGGGGCGTGGTCGGGGTAGAGGGCCACGCCGGCGCTGGCCTCCAGGACCAGGGTCAGGCCGTCGAGGTCCAGCGGTGATCCCAGCTCGGCCACCAGGCCGCGGGCGGCCCGGGTCGCCGAGGTGGTGGAGTCGGTGAGCGGCAGCAGGACCGCGAACTCGTCGCCGCCGAGCCGGGCCGCCTCGGCCCCCTCGGGCAGGGCCCGGCGCAGGCGTCCGGCTATCTGGACGAGCAGCCGGTCGCCGGCGAGGTGGCCGAGGGTGTCGTTGACCGAGCGGAAGCGGTCGAGGTCGATGAGGACCAGGGCGGTCCGGGCCTCCTGGCGTTCGGCGTCGTCCAGGGCGCTCCAGGTGCGCTCCAGCAGCCACTGGCGGTTGGGCAGCCCGGTGAGCGGGTCGCGGAGCTGCTCCTCGGCGCGGGCCCGGGCGATCCACAGGGTGCGGTCGACCGCGATCAGCGGGATGCCGAACAGGGGCAGCAGCAGCGGCTGGACGGAGGTGACCACGCACATCAGCGGGGCGATGCCGAGCAGGGCGGCGGCGAGGAGTCCCTGCCGCTTCATGTCGGTGCGGGTGAAGACGGGGAGGCCGTCGCCGCAGGGGGCCTGGAGGTACCAGAGCAGGACCCGGGTGACGGCGAGGTAGGCGAAGGCCACCGCGGCGACCTGGGGGGCGGCCGAGCTGGTCCAGTACTGGGCCTGCCAGGGGGCCTCGACGGAGGGGAACCTGCCGAACAGGGCGAGCAGCAGCGCGCCCACGGCGATGCCGAGGATGTCGACGGCGCCGCACAGCAGGTTCTCGCGTCTGCTGCGGCGCCGGGCGATGCCGGAGAACAGCACGACGGTGAGGCTGACCAGGCCGGCGGGCACCCAGCCGTAGAGCAGCAGCACGGCGAGGGTGAGGGCGGCGCCGGAGCCGGTGCCGCCCCACCAGCGGGTCCGGCCCAGCAGGACCAGGTGGCCGACGATCACGCCGGTGAGCAGGGCCAGGGACCAGCCGACGGGGCCGGCCGGGAACAACGCGTGCTGTCCGGCGAAGGCCCGGTAGAAGCCGGCGCCGAGGACGAACCCGGCGGCCGCGACGACCACCACGGGCAGTACGGGCCAGGCGAGCATCTGCTGCCGGGCCTGTCCGTCGTGGTCGCCGAGCCGGTGCGGCGGGTAGGCCGGGGTGACGGCGAGGTGGGTGAGCGGACCGGGGCGGCCGGCGGCGGGTGCCGCGGCCTCGGTGCGCCTGCGCCGGAGCGGGGCGAGGGCGACGGCGAGCCGCCGGGCGGCGACCGGCGTCCGGCCACGGGCCGCGGGAGCCCCACCGGCGGCCGCGGCCGTCACGCCGGAGGCGGGGGCCGTCACGCCGGGGGCGGAGGCCGTTCCGCCGGGGGCGGGGGCGAAGGGAGTTCCCGTGCGGGCGGGGGGCGTTCCGGTGCGGGCGGGGGCGCCGGAGGTGAGCCGGGAGAACGGACGTCGCAGGGCGTCGGCCAGGCGTGCGGGCAGCCGAGGCCCCGACGCGGCGTTCTCGGTCGGTTCCATACCCCGTCCCTCTCACAGCCTGCGGTGCCCGCGCCGCGCGGCCGACGCGACGGCTCTCCGGCCGTGCGTGTCCGAACTCCTCGCTCCGCGGCGGTTCCCACCGCGGGGCGTGCTCCGACCGCCGGTGGGCCGACGGTGCACCACCCCAACACTAGGCGGCCCGGCGGCATCTGGGCAGCGGTCACCGGTGGTTACCCGGATACGCCCCACACCGCCGGGAAGGCGTACTTCCTCCCGGAACGGGCGGGTCTCGCCGCGACGCGGTCCGCCGCCCCGTCAGGCCTCCTCCCGCGCGCCCTCCTCCGGCCCCTCCCCCGCCGCGGCCTCTTCCACGGCCCCTGCCTCGGTCTCTTCCCCGGCCCCTGCCGCGGTCCCGCCGGCACCCTCTGCCGCGGTCCCCTCGGCGGGCAGCGCGGCCTGGAGGGCGGCGTCCGTGCCCTCCTCCAGCAGGACGCGGAAGCCGTCCTCGTCGAGCACCGGCACCTTGAGCTGCATCGCCTTGTCGTACTTGGAGCCGGGGTTGTCGCCCACCACCACGAACGAGGTCTTCTTCGACACCGAGCCCGTGACCTTGGCGCCACGGCCGACCAGCGCCTCCTTGGCCCCGTCCCGGGTGTAGGAGGCGAGGGTGCCGGTGACCACCACGGTCAGGCCCTCGAGCGGGCGCGGGCCCTCGTCCTCGCCGGTGGCCTCGTCCTCCATGCGCACGCCGGCGGCGCGCCACTTGCGGAGGATCTCCTGGTGCCAGTCCTCGGCGAACCATTCCTTGAGCGAGGCGGCGATGATGGCGCCGACGCCCTCGGTGCCGGCCAGTTCCTCCTCGCTCGCGGCCTCGATGCGCTCCAGCGAGCGGAACTCGCGGGCCAGCGCCTCGGCGGCGACCGGGCCGACGTGGCGGATGGAGAGGCTGGTGAGGATTCTGGCCAGCGGGCGTTCCTTGGCGGCCTCGATGTTCTGCAGCATGCCGAGTGCGTTCTTCTTCGGCTCGCCCGCCTTGTTGGCGAAGACCGTGACGATCTTGTCCTCGCCGGTCTTCGGGTCCCGCTTGGGCAGGCCGCTGTCCTGGTCGAGGACGTAGGCCTTGATGGGCAGGAGCCGCTCGACGGAGAGGTCGAAGAGGTCTCCCTCGTCGCGCAGCGGAGGGTCGGAGGGCTCCAGCGGCTGGGTGAGCGCGGCGGCGGCGACGTAGCCGAAGTGCTCGATGTCGAGGGCCTTGCGGCCGGCCAGGTAGAAGAGCCGTTCCCGCAACTGGGCGGGGCAGCTACGGGCGTTGGGGCAGCGGAGGTCGACGTCGCCCTCCTTCATGGGCCGCAGCGCCGTGCCGCACTCGGGGCACTCGGCGGGCATCACGAACTCCCGCTCGCTGCCGTCCCGCAGGTCGGCCACCGGGCCGAGGATCTCCGGGATGACGTCGCCGGCCTTGCGCAGCACCACCGTGTCGCCGATGAGGACGCCCTTGGCCTTGACCACGTCCTGGTTGTGCAGGGTGGCGAACTCGACCTCGGACCCGGCCACGGTGACGGGCTCGACCTGTGCGTAGGGCGTGACCCGGCCCGTGCGGCCGACGCCCACGCGGATGTTGAGCAGCTTGGTGTTGACCTCCTCCGGCGCGTACTTCCAGGCGATCGCCCAGCGCGGGGCGCGGGACGTGGAGCCGAGGCGGCCCTGGAGCGGGATCTCGTCCAGCTTGACGACCACTCCGTCGATCTCGTGCTCCACGGAGTGCCGGTTCTCGCCGAAGTGGGCGATGAAGTCGCGGACGCCCTGGAGGTCGTCGACCACCTTGTTGTGCCGGGCGGTCGGCAGGCCCCAGGTGCGGAGCAGGTCGTAGGCCTCGGAGAGGCGGGTCATGCCGGAGCCCCGGTACCCCTCCAGGGCGCCGATGCCGTGCACCACCATGTGCAGCGGGCGGGTGGCGGTGACCCGGGGGTCCTTCTGGCGCAGCGAACCGGCCGCCGCGTTGCGCGGGTTGGCGAAGGGCTTGTCGCCGGCCGCGACCAGGCGGGCGTTGAGCTCCTCGAACTTCTCCATCGGGAAGTAGACCTCGCCGCGGATCTCGACCAGGTCCGGGAGGTCCTCCCCGTGCAGCCGGTCGGGGATCTCGGCGATGGTGCGCACGTTGGGCGTGATGTCCTCGCCCGTGCGTCCGTCGCCGCGGGTGGCGGCGCGGGTGAGACGGCCGTGCTCGTAGGTGAGGTTGACGGCGAGGCCGTCGACCTTGAGCTCGCAGAGGAAGTGGTGGGCGGAGGCGCCGATCTCCCTGGCCACCCGGTCGGCCCAGGCGGCGAGTTCCTCGTCGTCGAAGGCGTTGTCCAGGGACAGCATCCGCTCGCGGTGCCGGACGGCGGTGAACTCCGTCTCGTAGGCGCCGGCGACCTTCTGGGTCGGCGAGTCGGGCGTGCGCAGCTCGGGGTGCCGCTCCTCCAGCGCCTCCAGCTCGCGCAGCAGCGTGTCGAACGCGGCGTCGCTGACGACGGGAGCGTCCTTCACGTAGTAGCGGAAGCGGTGCTCCTCGATCTGCTCGGCCAGCTGTGCGTGCCGGTCCCGCGCCTCGCTGGGCACGGGGCTCTCCGTCGTACTGCCCGTCGTGCTGCCCGTCGTGTTCGCCTGCTGGTCCTCGCCGGCCACTGTCGGTCCTCCCGTTACTCAGGGTTGTCCGCGAGCGATGTCGCCGCCCGGACGCACTGTGCGAGCGCCTTCCGCGCGTAGGCCGGGGTGGCCCCGGCGAGTCCGCACGTCGGCGTGATCGTGACCGCCTCCGGGAGGAGACCCGGGGACAGTCCCAGCCTGCGCCAGAGCGTCCTGACACCCATGACGCTACCGGCAGGGTCGGACAACGGGGCGTCGGTGCCCGGCACCACTCCGGCGAACAGCCGCAGGCCGTCCTCGACCGCCTCGCCGACGGCGTCGTCGTCACGCTCCGTGAGCAGCGAGAAGTCGAAGGAGACGGCGGCGGCCCCGGAGCGGCGCAGCAGCGCGAACGGGACGTCGGGGGCACAGGAATGGACGACCACGGGGCCGTCGTGCACGGCGATCACCTCACGCAGGGCGGCCTCCACGACCTGCCGGTCGACGGCGCGGTGGGTGCGGTAGCCGCTGGCGGTGCGGATCTGCCCGCGCAGCACGGCGGTGAGGGAGGGCTCGTCGAGCTGGAGCACGATCTCGGCGCCGGGGACCCGGCGGCGCAGTTCGGCGAGGTGGTTCCGCAGCCCTTCGGCGAGGGAGCCGGTGAGGTCGCGGGCGGCGCCGGGGTCGGACAGCACGGCCTCGCCGTTCCTCATCTCCAGCGCGGCGGCCAGCGTCCACGGGCCGACGGCCTGCACCTTGACCTGGCCCTCGTAGCCCTGGGTGTGCTCCTCCAGCGCGTCGAGGTCCTGCCGCAGCCAGGCGTGGGCGCGGCGGGTGTCCCGGCCGGGGCGGTCGCCCAGGCGCCAGCCGCTGGGCTCGACGCGGGCGTACATCTCGACGAGGAGGCCGGCGGTGCGGCCGATCATGTCCGCGCCGGGGCCGCGGGCGGGGAGCTCGGGGAGGAACGCGAACGTCTCGAACGACCCCACGGCGGTCTTGGCGGCCTCCAGGGCGTCCTCGCCGGGGAGGGAGCCCACCCCGGTGGCGGGCCCGAAGTTGAACCTACGCTTTTCGCTCACCCCGGAAGGGTACGGAAGCGGGCGGGCCCGCGGTCCCCGGGGGCACCCGCGCCCGCGCCCCCGTCCCCTCGCGTGGCCTCCCCGGCGGCGGCGGCAGCGGCGCTCCGCCGCCGCGGCCGGCCCGCGGGTCAGCGGCCCGGGCGGACGGTGAGGTCGTTGACCTCGGCGTCGCGGGGCAGGTCGAGGGCCATGAGGATGGTCGTGGCGACCGACTCGGGGTCGATCCACCGCGCCTCGTCGTACTCCTTGCCCTCCTGCTGGTGCACCTTCGCCTGCATGGGCGTGGCCGTGCGGCCGGGGTACACGGACGTGACCCGCACCCCGTTGCCGTGCTCCTCCTGCCGCAGCGAGTCGGCCAGCGCCTTCAGACCGTGCTTGGACGCCGCGTACGCCGCCCAGTTCGGCGAGGCGTCGAGCCCGGCCCCGGAGTTCACGAACAGCACGTGCCCCCGCGCGACCCGCAGCTGCGGCAGGAAGTGCCGGGTCAGCTCGGCGGGCGCGATCAGGTTGACGTTGAGCTGGTGGCGCCACGCCTTGGGGGTGAGCTCCCCCACCGGCCCGAGGTCGACCACGCCGGCGATGTGCAGCAGCGAGTCGATCCGCTCCGGCAGGCTCTGGTGGGAGAAGGCCCAGGAGAGCTTGTCCGGGTCGTTCAGGTCGCCGACCAGCGTCCGGGCGCCGGGGAAGCGGGCCGCGAGCTCCTTGGCCCGGCCCGCGTCCCGGGCGTGCAGCACGAGCTCGTCGCCGCGCTCCAGCAGCCGTCGGGCGACGGCGGCGCCGATGCCGGAGCCGGCGCCGGTGATCACATGAGTTGCCATGCGCCCCATGCTCGCACCAGGCCCGCCTCCGGCCCACGCCGGACCCGGGCGTGACCGAGGTTCAGGCCGGGGCGGGGCGTAGCTCGGGCGGGGCGTAGCCCGGGCGGGGCCGGGCCGTGGCTCAGGCGTGGCCGAGGCTCTCCTCCAGGTAGGCCATGGCGCCCAGCGGCTCCTCGGCGAAGAGGATCATCTCGGTGAGCGGCCGGAACAGGAAGCCCTCGGCCTCCATCCGCAGGAACTGCTGGTGCAGGCCGTCGTAGAACCCGGCGGTGTTGAGGAGCACGATCGGCATCTCGGTGTGCCCGTGCTTCTTGAGTTCCATGATCTCGGTGGCCTCGTCCAGCGTGCCGGTGCCGCCCACCATGATCACCACGGCGTCGGCACGCTCCAGCATCAGCCGCTTGCGCTCCGCGAGGTCCTTGGCGACAACCATGCTGTCGAGGCCGGGCCGGGCCTTCGCGGCCAGGAAGTCCACGGAGACGCCGTACAGCTGTCCGCCGGACTCCTCCACGCCGTCCGCGACCACCTTCATCAGCCCGGAGTCGGAGCCGCCCCAGACGAGGGTGTGGCCGCCCCGGCCTATGAGCTCGGCGAACTCCCTGGCGGGCCGGGTGTACTTCTCGTCGAGGTCGGCGGCGGAGAGGAAGACGCAGATGTTCATACCGCTCACCGTACCGCTCCCGCCGGAGGCGCCCCGCCGCTTCCCGCGCACCGTCACCGCGGCCCGTCACCGCGGCCCGTCCGCAGGTCAGGCCCGCCGCCCCGCCCTGCGGTAGCCGTGGGCCGCGTACGCGCCGAAGAGCAGCAGCCAGCCGGCCAGCGCGAGCACCGTCCCCGGGCCGGGGGCGTGTCCGGCCACGGTCTCGTGCCCGAGCTGCGCGAACAGGTACCCCGGGCTCCACTCGGCGACCGCGGCGAGCCCGGAGGGGAACTCCGAGAGCGGGAACCAGAGGCCGCCGACGAGGGCGAAGGCCAGGTTGCAGGTGACGTTGGTGACGTTGGCCGTCTGCTGGGTCAGCAGGTAGCCGTTGGCGATGCCCAGCATGGTGAACGGCAGCGAGCCCAGCCAGAGCAGCAGGGCCAGCGCGAGCCACTGCCACAGGGCCAGGCCGACGCCGTTGAGCAGCCGGGCGGTGAGCAGCACCACGACGACCGCCGGCAGCACCATCAGCGAGCCGGTCAGGGTCCGTCCGGCGACCACCTGGGCGGGGGTGAGCGGGGTGACGCGGAGCTGGCGCAGCCAGCCCTTGGCCTTGTCCTCGGCGACCGCGGACCCGGCCGTCAGGGCGGCGCCGAGCGCACCGTAGGAGGCCATGCCGACCATGGCGACGACCGCCCACTCGTCGGCGATGGGTCCCCGGTCGCCGACCGAGGTGAAGATGACGTACATCAGCACGGGGGTGCCGATGCCGAAGATCACGAAGCCCACGTCGCGGAAGGTGCGCCGCAGTTCCAGGCCGACGTAACGGGAGACGGCCGCGGCGTCGGCGCTCATCGCAGGGTTCCTTTCGCTGCCGCGACGGCGGTCGCGGAGGGCTCGGAGGGGTCGGAAGGCCCGGACGGGACGGCAGGCCCGGAGGGCTCGGAGGTCAGGGTGAGGAACGCCTCCTCGAGGCCGGCCTGGGTGACCTCCAGGCCGCGCGGGGTGAGCAGGCCGACCAAGGCGACGGTGGTCGCGTCCGGGTCGGTGGTCCGCAGCCGCACCCGGCCGTCGGCGACCTCGGCGGACAGCACTCCGGGGAGCGCGCCGACGCCGTCCGGGAGCGTGCCGTCCACGGCGTCGAAGGCGACCAGGCCGGTCCCCACGGTCCGCTTGATCTCGGCCCCGGTGCCGTCGGCGATCAGCCGCCCGCGGTCGATCACCACGATGCGGTCGGCGTTGCGGTCTGCCTCCTCCAGGTAGTGCGTGGAGAACAGCACCGTCTTGCCGCGGTCGGTGAGCGCGCGCATCGAGGTCCAGAACTCCTGCCGCGCCTGCACGTCGAGGGCCGCGGTGGGCTCGTCGAGGATCAGCAGGTCCGGGTCGCCGACCAGCGCGACGGCGAAGCAGACCCGCTGGATCTGCCCGCCGGACAGCTTCTCGACCCGGCGCCCGGCGAGGTGGCCGATGCCGGCCAGGTCGAGGACCTCGGCGACCGGCAGGGGCGCGGGGTAGGCGGAGCCGACGAAGCCGACCAGTTCGCGCACGGTGATCCGGGAGACCGGTGTGAAGTCCTGGAGCATCGCGCCGACCCGGCCGCCCTCCACGGCCCGGCGCGGTGGCCCGCCGAACAGTTCGACCGTGCCGGAGGTGGGTTCCTCCAGGCCCAGCATCAGCGCGATGGAGGTGGACTTCCCCGCGCCGTTGCGCCCCAGCAGGGCGACCCGCTCCCCCGCCGCGAACCGCAGGTCCAGATGGGCCACGGCGCGTACCGCGCCGTACTCCTTGACGACGCCCCCGAACGCCACGACCGGCGCTTCCCCCCGTTGAATTGTCATGGCCGCACTCTAAAACCGATCACTGGGCACTGTCCCGGGAAATCCGCCCCCGCGCCCTCCGGGCTTGTGCCCGGGTGACGGATGAGCTGATCATCTCGGGAGCGTCCCGGAGCCCCGGCCCCGTCCGTCCGCCCACCTGCAGGCCTGCTTGCCCGCTTGCCTGCATGCCCGCTTGCCCGCTTGCCCGCTTGCCCGCTTGCCCGCTTGCCCGCTTGTCCGCTTGTCCGCTTGCTGCGCGTCGGCCCACCCGAGAAGGAGTCCCCTCATGCCGTCACCCGCCACCGTGCCCTCCTCCCCCGCCACCGTCGCGGTGCTCGGCCCGGGCGGGGTCGGCGGGCTGCTGGCCGCCGTGTTCGCCCGGGCGGGGCACCGGGTGGTCTGCCTGGCCCGCGAGGAGACGGCGTCGGTGCTGCGGGAGCGCGGCATCACCGTCCGCAGCGGGGCGTTCGGGGAGTTCACCGCCGCCGTGGAGGCCGACACCGAGCTGCGGGAGCCGGTGGACCTGTGCGTGGTGGCGGTGAAGCAGCCCTCGCTGGAGGCCGCGCTGGAGCGGGTGCCGGAGGGCATGCTGAAGCCGGACGCGGTGGTCGTCCCGCTGCTGAACGGCGTGGAGCACGTCGAGTTGCTGCGCGGCCGTTACGGCGCCGGACGGGTCGCCGCCGGGGTCATCCGGGTCGAGGCGACGCGCGTGGCGCCGGGCGTGATCGAACACGGCAGTCCCTTCTGCGACGTCGACCTGGCCGGGCTGCCGGAGTCCGTGCTCCGCCCCGTGGCCGGTCTGCTGGACTCCGCCGGGGTGCGGCCGCGGATCGCCTCCTCCGAGGTCTCGGTGCTCTGGGGCAAGCTGGCCTTCCTCGCCCCGTTCGCGCTGTTGACCACCCGGCACCTGACCGACGCGGAGGGCGTGCGCACCACCCACCGGGCGGACCTGGTGGCGCTGACCGAGGAGATCGCCGCGGTGGCCACCGCCTGCGGGGCGCCCCTGGACCCGGCGAAGAGCCTGGCGATGTACGACGCCTGCCCGCCGGGGATGCGGAGCTCGATGCGGCGGGACGCCGAGGCGGGCCGGGCGCTGGAACTCGACGCGATCGGCGGGGCGGTCCTGCGGGCGGCGGAGCGGCACGGCGTGCCGGTGCCGGTGACGGCGCGGCTGGTGTCGGAGGTCGCGGAGCAACGCGGTGGTGCGCAGGTCTGACGCCGGCGCCCTTCCCGGCCGCGCGCCTCCCGTGCCCTTGCCGTCCCTTGTGGCCAACCGCACAGGTTCCGGCCGGAGTTGGCAGGTCTAGCATCGCCCTACGGGGGCCGGCGAGCGACCGTGCCCCGGACAGGGGGGAACGTGCGCTATTCCGACGGACCTGCCACGGAGCGCGAGATCTTCATCGCCGCGGAGCCCGGCCGGGTGTGGGCGGTGGTCGGCGACCTGGAGGAAATGGCCAAGGGCAGCCCGGAGTTGCGGCGGACCGAGTGGCTGGACGGGGCGACCGGACCGGCCCCCGGCGCGCGGTACGTCGGCCACAACGAGCACCCGGTGGTCGGCAAGGGCCGCACCCTGGCCCACATCACGGAGTGCGAGCCGGAGCGGCGGCTCACCTGGGCCGTCCTGGACGTCGACGGCCGTTTCGGGGACCCCTCCGAGGAACCGGAACGACCCATGGCCACCTGGTCGTTCAGCCTCACGCCGGTCGACGGCGGGACCCTGCTCCGGCAGTCCGCGAGGATCGGGCCGGGCCCTTCGGGACTCACCGCCGTGATCGCCAGGATGCCGGACAAGGAGGAGTACGTGATCGACTACCGCCTCCGCGAGCTGGGCGAGGGCATGGAGGCGACGCTGAGGACCGTCAAGGAGACGGCGGAACGGGCGGGTTGAGCGGTGCGCGGCCGGAGCGGTGCTCCCGGCCGCCCGGCTCGACGGCTCGTCGGGCGCTGCGGCGCCCGGCGCATCCCCCGACGGCCTACCCGACCCGCGCGACCAGCGCGTAGCGGACGTCGTCCACCGCGCGCCCCCACAGGTCGGGGTCCGCGGTGAGGTCCTCCACCGTGATCTCCGACGCGAGCGGCTCCACGGCCGCACGCAGCGTCTCCGGCGCCACACCGCCGGTCCACGGCAGCGCCTCCGCCCCGGGCACGTACGGAGTCGCGTCGGCGGACTGCCGCCAGCGGCCCTCGACCAGCACCAGCGTGCCGCCCGGACGTATCAGGCCCGCCCACTCCCGCAGCGCGGCCTCCGGGTCGGGCAGTGTCCACAGCACGTGCCGCGCCAGCACCAGGTCGAACCGCTCCTCCCCCACCGGGGGCTCGGCCGCGTCCCCGACCAGGAACCGCCCGGGCAGGCCGGCGGCGGCCAGCTTGGCGCGGGCGGCCTCCACCATCGCCGGGGCGAGGTCCACCCCGGTCAACCGGTGCCCGGCCCCCGCCAGCAGCGCGGCGAGCGAACCGGTGCCGCAGCCGAGGTCGAGCGCGTCGCACGGCAGCGGCGGCGCCCACCGCCGCAGCAGCCGGTCCCAGGCGGCCCGGGTCGCCTCCGCCCCCAGCCCGTGGTCGGGCTCCTGGTCGAAGGCGGGCGCGGCGGCGTCCCAGTAGGCGGCGATCACGGAGGACTCGGTCATCCCGTCATGGTGACACCGGGCACCGACAACGCCTCCGGGCGCTGCCGGGCTCCGGCACACCGGGTCCGCGGGCCGCGGTCCGCGCCGGGGCGGACGACCCCGCGCAGAAGAGCCGGGAGGACGAGCGCGGGGGCGGACGAGCCGGAGCCGCTACCGCTACCGCGCCAGGCCGGCCGCGGACTCCTGGGCGGCCACCGCCGTCGCGCGCACGGTCGACGCGATGGTGGCGGAGCCGACGACGCGGGTGCCGTCGTAGAGGACGACGGCCTGGCCGGGAGCGACGCCGCGGACCGGCTCGGCGAAGGCGACGCGGAGTTCGCCGTCCACGAGCTCCGCGGTGACGGGGGTCTCGTCGCCGTGGGCGCGGAGCTGGGCGGTGTAGGAGCCGGGGCCGGTGGGGGCCGTGCCGCACCAGCGGGGCTTGATCGCGGTCAGCGCGGTGACGTCGAGGGCCGCGGCGGGGCCCACGGTGACCGTGTTGTCGACCGGGGAGATGTCGAGGACGTAGCGCGGCTTGCCGTCGGGGGCGGGGGTGCCGATGCGCAGGCCCTTGCGCTGGCCGATGGTGTAGCCGTACGCGCCCTCGTGGGTGCCCAGCTTGGCGCCGGACTCGTCGACGATGTCGCCCTCGGCCTTGCCGAGGCGCTTGGCGAGGAAGCCCTGGGTGTCGCCGTCCGCGATGAAGCAGATGTCGTGCGAGTCGGGCTTCTTGGCCACCGCGAGGCCTCGGCGGGCGGCCTCGGCGCGGATCTCGTCCTTGGTGGTGACGGTGTCGCCGAGCGGGAAGAGCGCGTGGGCGAGCTGCCGGTCGTCGAGGACGCCGAGGACGTAGGACTGGTCCTTGGCCATGTCGGAGGCGCGGTGCAGCTCGCGCGAGCCGTCCTCGCGGACGATCACCTTGGCGTAGTGGCCCGTGCAGACCGCGTCGAAGCCGAGGGCCAGCGCCTTGTCGAGGAGCGCGGCGAACTTGATCTTCTCGTTGCAGCGCAGGCACGGGTTGGGGGTGCGGCCGGCCTCGTACTCGGCGACGAAGTCGTCGACCACGTCCTCCTTGAACCGGTCGGCGAGGTCCCACACGTAGAAGGGGATGCCGATGACGTCCGCGGCCCGGCGGGCGTCGCGGGAGTCCTCGATGGTGCAGCAGCCGCGCGCTCCGGTGCGGAAGGACTGCGGGTTGGCGGAGAGCGCGAGGTGCACTCCGGTCACCTCGTGTCCCGCCTCGGCGGCACGGGCGGCGGCGACGGCGGAGTCCACACCGCCGGACATGGCGGCGAGGACGCGGAGGGGGCGCTGCGGGGTATCGGTCATAGCCCCTCCAGGGTACGGGGCGCCCGGGAACCCACGCCCCCCGATATGCGTTGTGCGGATCGTGGACGAGAAGACCGGGGCCCACCGGGCCGGGAAGCGCGAGCGACGCGTGGGGCGCCGCGGGCTGCTGATCGGCGGCCTGGCGACGGCCGTCGGCGTCGCCGCGCTGGGCCGTGACGAGCTGTCGCGGGTGTGGTGGCGGGTGCCGGGGGTGGAGAAGCCGCGCGTCGAGGGCGCCGTGGACTTCGGCGGCGCGCGCTGGACGGCCGCCTCGGAGGCGAACTACCGGCGGGCCGACCGGCCCGACGACTACCCGGTCGAGCTGGTGGTCATGCACGTCACGCAGGGCGGCTACGACAGCGCCGTGCGGGTCTTCAAGGACCCCTCGCACCGCGCGGCGACGCACTACATCGTGGAGCAGGACGGCCGCGTCACCCAGATGATCCGCGAGCTGGACGTGGCGTACCACGCGGGCAACCGGGACTACAACGAACGCAGCGTCGGCATCGAGCACGTCGGCTTCGTGGACCGGCCGCAGGACTTCACCCCTGCCATGTACGCGGCCTCGGCGCGGCTGACGGCGCGAATATGCGAGCGCTACGGCATCCCGGTGGACCGCGAGCACATCATCGGCCACCACGAGGTGCCGGGCGCGGACCACACGGATCCGGGGCCGCACTGGGACTGGGACCGGTACATGGAGCTGGTGCGGGAGGCCCTGGAGAACCGGACCTGACGCCTGTTCCCTCGGTGGTCGCGTGCCTCGTGGCCGCGTGCCTCCGTGGCCGCGTGCCTCCGTGGCCGCGTGCCTCCGTGGCCGCGTGCCTCGGTGGCCGCGTGCCTCGGTGGTCGCGGCGGGCGGTCAGCTGAGGCCGGCGGCGCGGGCGCGTTCCACGGCGGGGCCGATCGCCTTGGCCACGGCCTCCACGTCGACGGGTGTCGAGGTGTGGCCGAGGGAGAAGCGGAGCGTGCCCCGGGCCAGGTCCGGGTCGACGCCGGTGGCCAGCAGCACATGGCTGGGCTGCGCGACACCCGCCGTGCAGGCCGAACCGGTGGAGCACTCGATGCCCTGGGCGTCCAGCAGCAGGAGCAGGGAGTCGCCCTCGCAGCCGGGGAAGGTGAAGTGCGCGTTGGCGGGGAGCCGGCCGGCCGGGTCGGGGTCGCCGCCGAGGATCGCGTCGGGCACGGCGGCGCGGACGGCCTCGACCAGGTCGTCGCGGAGCGCGCCGATCCGCTCGGCGAACAGCGGCTGGTGCTCCGCGGCGTGCCGGGCGGCGACGGCGAAGGCGGCGACCGCCGGGACGTCGAGGGTGCCGGAGCGGACGTGGCGCTCCTGCCCGCCGCCGTGCAGGACGGGGACGGGCGTGTACTCGCGGCGCAGCAGCAGGGCGCCGATGCCGTAGGGGCCGCCGATCTTGTGGCCGGAGACGGTGGCGGCGGCGAGGCCGGAGTCCGCGAAGGAGAGCGGGACCTGACCGAAGGCCTGCACCGCGTCGGCGTGCAGCGGAACGTCGAACTCGGCAGCGGCGTCGGCGAGTTCCCGCACCGGCATCAGGGTGCCGATCTCGTTGTTGGCCCACATCACGGTGGCCAGGGCGACGTCGTCGGGGTTGCGGGCGACGGCCTCGCGCAGGGCGTCGGCGTGGACCCGGCCGTGGGCGTCGACGGGGAGGTACTCGACGGTGGCGCCCTCGTGCTCGGCGAGCCAGTGCACGGCGTCGAGGACGGCGTGGTGCTCGACGGGGCTGGCGAGGACGCGGGTGCGGGCCGGGTCGGCGTCGCGGCGGGCCCAGTACAGGCCCTTCACGGCGAGGTTGTCGGCCTCGGTGCCGCCGGAGGTGAGGACCACCTCGCTGGGGCGGGCGCCGAGGGCCTCGGCGAGGGTCTCGCGGGCCTCCTCGACGGTGCGGCGGGCGCGGCGGCCGGCTGCGTGGAGGGAGGACGCGTTGCCGGTGACGGCCAGCTGGGCGGTCAGCGCGGAGGCGGCCTCCGGCAGCATGGGGGTGGTCGCCGCGTGGTCGAGGTATGCCATGGTGCCTCGATTCTACGGGGCGGCGCGGATTGCCCTCCGTGCGGCGGGGTCCCGCCGCCGGGGACCCCCGCCGGCGCACCCGGGGACCCCGCCAGGCCACCCGGAGCCCCCGCCGCCTCGTCCGCCTCCCGCGGGCGGTCCGGGTTCAGCCCCCGTTGAGCCGGGCGCGCGCGAGCTGGCGGGACTGGGCGACGAGACGGCCGGCCGTGTCCCAGACCTCCGCGTCCTCCTCCAGGAAGCCGCCCGCGAGGTTCCGCGTGGTGATGGAGACCCGCAGCGGCCCCGGCGCGGGCCGGCACCGCACGTGGGCGGTGAGCTCCACGGTCGGGACCCACCCCGACAGCCCCAGGTCGAACGCGGTCGGCGGCAGCGCGTCCACCGTCAGCAGCAGCGAGAACGGGTCGGCGTCCCGTCCGTCGGCCAGCCCGAAGTACCCGCGGACCTCGCCCTTGCCGGAGGGGGCGCCCAGCGCCCACCCCAGCGTCGCGGGGTCCAGCTTCATGAACAGGCGGTCGGTGATCGCGGACGCCCCCGGCAGCGGCTCCGGCGAGTCCTCCGGCCCGAAGCACTGTTCGATCGGCGGGAACTCCGGCGGCACCGCGCTGGTGCGGACGTCGTCCGGCAGCGCGTCCAGGTCGCCGTAGGAGGCGAGGACGCGGATCCGCTCGACCTCGTTGCCCTCCGCGTCGCGCTGGAAGATCGAGGCCTGGCCGGTGGAGAGGCTGCGTCCGGTGCGGACCACCTCGGTGCGCACCACGGCAGGACCGGGCGTGGAGGCCGTCAGGTAGTGGGCCGTGACGGAGAACGGGTCGGCGTGCGGCAGGGCGTCGGAGAGGGCGCGGGCCGCCACGGCCAGCAGGAAGCCGCCGTTGACCGCGTTGAAGATCGTCCAGCCGGCGGGGAGGTCGATGTCGTAGACACCGGGCTCGCGGCGGGTGACCGCGCTGTCCCGGTCGAACTCGCTGTCACCGATCGTGGCCCGGGTCGCCTGGGCGGAGGCTGCGTCTGACATGGGAGTACGGTACAACGACACGTTACTGAGCGGTAGCTTTTCCCGCCCCGGCCGTGGCCCACCTCACACCAGCATCTCCTCCGCGGGGACCTCCTTGACGGTGGACCGACGGTGCCAGGCACGCGGCGCGCGCCAGTGGTACCGCATGGCGAGCAGCCGCAGCACGAAGGCCACCAGGACGGCCGCCCCCATGGAGGCCGGGGTGAGCGCGTCCAGCTTGATGCAGACGGCCACCAGGGTCGAGCCCACGATGGCCGGCACCGCGTACAGGTCCCGGTCCCAGCGCAGCAGCGAGGGCACCTCGTTGGCCAGCATGTCCCGCAGCACGCCGCCGCCGACGGCGGTGGCCATGCCCAGCGTGGCGGAGGCGGTGAGCCCCAGGCCGTACTCGTAGGCCTTGAGGGTCCCGCCGACGCAGAACAGGCCGAGGCCCGCCGCGTCGAAGACGTTGACCGCGTTCTGGATCCGCTCGACCTGCGGATGGAGGAAGAAGACCAGGGCGGTGGCCGCCAGGGGGGTCAGGAAGTAGCCGAGGTCGGTGAAGGCGACCGGCGGCACGGCGCCGATCACCACGTCGCGGATGAGTCCGCCGCCGAGCGCGGTGACCTCGGCGAGGACGGCCATGCCGAAGACGTCGAAGTTCTTGCGCACGGCGAGCAGCGCGCCGGATATGGCGAAGACGAAGATGCCGACCAGTTCGAGCGTGTGCTGGACGCCCGGGCTGAACAGTAGGGGAGACACCTCAATAGTGTGACGGGTACCCGGCATCGACCTTGCATTGAAAGGTCCAGCATGCGAGACACCTGGCGTTCAATGCGTCACGTTCCGCGGGCGAGACGGACACGCGAGGGGGCGGCGCCGCACGGACGCCGCCCCCTCGAACCACCGCAAGACCCACCGGCCGGGTCACGGCCGGAGGCCGGCAAGGCCACGGCCGGAAGGCCACGGCCGGCAAGCCCCCGGCCGGAGGTCACTTGGTGGTGACGACCCCCGCGTCCGGCCCCGGACCCGGCTCGTCGCCCGTCACCGGGACCGCCTCCGGGTCCTCCGGCCGCGCCGCCGCGACCACCTCGCCGCCGGTCCGCTCCAGCTCGCCCGCGGCGATCTCCTCCGCGAAGTGGCAGGCCACCCGGTGCCCGTCGCCGATGTCCCGCAGCTGCGGACGCTCGGACGCGCACCGGTCCCGCCCCCACGGGCAGCGGGTGCGGAAGCGGCATCCGGACGGCGGGTCGGCCGGGGAGGGCAGGTCGCCGGTGAGCAGGATCCGCTCGCGCTTCTCCTCCACCTCCGGGTCCGGCACCGGCACCGCGGACATCAGCGCCTTGGTGTAGGGGTGCCGCGGCTCGGCGTAGAGCGCGTCGCTCGGCGCCTCCTCGACCAGGGCGCCCAGGTACATCACGCCGACCACGTCGGAGATGTGCCGGACGACGGCGAGGTCGTGGGCGATGACCAGGTAGGTCAGGCCCAGCTCCTCCTGGAGGTCCTCCAGCAGGTTGATCACCTGCGCCTGGATGGACACATCCAGCGCGGAGACCGGCTCGTCGCAGATGATCACGTCGGGCTCGAGGACCAGCGCCCGGGCGATGCCGATGCGCTGGCGCTGGCCGCCGGAGAACTCGTGCGGGTAGCGGGAGAGCGCGTCGGAGGGCAGGCCGACCTTGGACAGGATGGCCTTGATCTTCTCCCGGCGCTCCTCGCGGTCGGCGCCGATGCCGTGGGCGGCCATGCCCTCGGAGAGGATCGACTCGATGTTCTGCCGCGGGTTGAGGGAGCCCAGGGGGTCCTGGAAGACCATCTGGAGCCGGCTGCGGAAGCGGCGCATCTCCTCCGGCGGCAGCTTGGCCAGGTCGGTGCCGTCCAGCACGACCTCGCCCTCGGTGATGTCGACGAGCCGCAGCACGGCCCGGCCCAGGGTGGTCTTGCCGCAGCCCGACTCGCCGACCAGGCCGTAGGTCTGGCCGGCCTCCACCTTGAGGGACACCCCGTCCACGGCGTGCACGTGGCCCACCACGCGGTCGAAGACCAGGCCCTTCTTGACGGGGAAGTGGACCTTCACTCCGTCCAGTTCGAGCAGGCTCATGCGGGGACCTCCTCGGTCCGGAGATCGTCGGTTTCGCCGTTGCCGTGCAGCACCGGGTGCAGGCAGCGCACCTGGTGGCCGGCGGCCAGGGGCTCGCGCAGTGCGGGTGCGCCGCCGAGGCAGTCCAGCTCGTACCGGTCGCAGCGCGGGGCGAAGGCGCAGCCGTCGGCCCAGGCGATCCGGTCGTTGATGGAGCCGCGGACCGGGGTGAGCGGCTCGCCGCGCGGGGCGTCCAGGCGGGGGATGGAGCCGAGGAGCCCGTTGGCGTACGGGTGGGTGGGGTGGGCGAACAGCTCGCGGCGGCCGGCGGACTCCACGACCCGGCCCGCGTAGAGCACGTTGACCTGGTCGCAGAGGCCGGCGACCACGCCCAGGTCGTGGGTGATCATCAGCAGGGCGGTGCCCTCCTGGTCGACCAGTTCCTTGAGCAGCTCCAGGATCTGCGCCTGGATGGTCACGTCGAGCGCGGTGGTCGGCTCGTCGGCGATCAGCAGCTCGGGGGCGCAGGCGACGGCCATGGCGATCATGGCGCGCTGGCGCATGCCGCCGGAGAGCTGGTGCGGGTACTCCTTGAGCCGCCGCGTCGGGTCCGGGATGCCGACCCGGTCGAGCAGCTCGGCGGCGCGCTTGCGGGCCGCCTCGCCCTTCAGGCCGCGGTGGCGCTCCAGGATCTCGGTGACCTGGACGCCGATCGGGATCACCGGGTTCAGCGAGGACAGCGGGTCCTGGAAGATCATGGCCATCCGGCGGCCGCGCAGGTCGCGCAGCTTGCCGCGGCTCATGGTGAGCAGGTTCTCGCCGTCCAGGTCGGCCCGGCCGCCCAGCTCGACGCCCTTGCGGGGCAGCAGCCCCATCAGGGCGAGCGAGGTGACCGACTTGCCGCAGCCCGACTCGCCCACCAGGCCCACGACCTGGCCCTGGTCGACCTGGAAGGAGACACCGTCGACCGCCCGGTTGGCCCTGCGGCCGTGGGCTCCGGTGAAGGTGACCGTCAGTTCGTCGACTGAGAGAAGTGGCATGGTGGTTCAGCCTCGCAGCTTCGGGTCGAGGGCTTCCCGCATGGCCTCACCGAGCAGGGTGAAGCCGAGGGCGGTGATGATGATGCCGACCGCCGGGAAGACGGCCATCAGCGGCGCGTTGTCGAAGAACCGCTGCGCCTGGGAGAGCATCACGCCCCACTCGGGGACCGCCGGGTCGGGGTTGCCGAGACCCAGGTAGGACAGGGCGGCCGCCTCGATGATCGCGGTGGCCAGGGTGAGGGTCGTCTGCACGATGACGGGGCTCAGCGAGTTCGGCACGATCTGCGTGAGCACGATCCGCCGCTTGCGGATGCCGAGCGCGCGGGCCGCCAGCACGTAGTCCGCGCCGCCCTGGGCGAGCATGGCGCCCCGCAGCAGGCGGGCGAAGATCGGCACCTGGACGACACCGACGGCGATCATCACCGTGGTGAGGGACTGGCCCATCACGGCGGCGACGGAGACGGCGAGCAGCAGCGAGGGCAGCGCCAGCATCATGTCGATGAAGCGCATGATCACCGAGTCGATCCGGCGGCCGGCGTCCCCACCGAGGGTGGCGGCGGCGCCGGAGAGGCCGCCGATGACCGCGCCGACGATCAGACCGATCAGCGTGGAGATCACGCCGACCAGCAGGGTCTGCCGTGCGCCGACCAGGAAGCGGGAGAACAGGTCGCGGCCGAGGTGGTCGAGACCGAACCAGTTCTCGGCGCGCGGGTTCACGAACTTCCCCTGGTTGGAGAAGACCTCGTTGCGCCAGGTCTGCGCGGTGGGCGAGTAGGGGGCGATCCACGGGCCGATCACGGCGACGATCAGGAAGAGCAGGATGATCGCGCCGCCGATGAGCGCCATCTTGCTGCCCCGCAGGCGGCGCAGCGCCTCCTTCCAGAGGCTGGCGCCGCTGGTGCCCTCGTCCCGGGCGGTGAGTTCCGCGAGCCGCTGGATCTTCTCGGTTTTGGTCATACTCACGGTCAGTGCACCCGCACTCTCGGATCGATGAGGCTGTACGCGAGGTCGACCAGGAGGTTGATCAGGACGTACGTCATCGCGATGAACATGATGAAGCCGACCAGGACCGGGTAGTCGCGGTCGTCGATGGCGTCGCGGATGAAGGAGCCGATGCCGCCGAAGGAGAAGACCGACTCGGTGAGCACGGCGCCGGAGAGCAGGGAACCGGTGAGCAGGCCGACCGCGGTGACGACGGGCAGCATCGCGTTGCGCAGCACGTGGCGGCCTCGCACGACCCGGGGGTGCAGGCCCTTGGACTCGGCGGTGCGGACGTAGTCCTCGCCGAGCACCTCGAGGACGCTGGCCCGCGTCATGCGCACGATGACGGCCAGCGGGATGGAGGCGAGGGCCATGGCGGGCAGCACCAGGTGCACGAGCGCGTCCCAGGTGGCGTCGAACTCACCGGTGAGGATGCCGTCGAGGGTGGCGAAGCCGGTCACCTCGGTGGCGTTCAGTCCGGTGGAGAGGCGGCCGTAGCTGGGGAACCAGCCCAGGTGGACGGCGAAGACCTGCTTGAGGAGGAGGGCGAGGAAGAAGACCGGGATGCAGATGCCGACCAGCGACCCGGAGACCGCGGACACGTCCAGCCATCCGCCGCGCCGCTTCGCGGCGAGGTAGCCCAGCGGGACACCGACGACGACGGCGAACAGCATCGCCATCACGGACAGTTCGACGGTGGCCGGGAAGCGGAGGGTGAACTCGTCCCAGACCGGCTGTCCGGTCTGCACCGAGGTGCCCAGGTCCAGCTCCGCGATGCGCTTGAGGAAGCGCCAGTACTGGACGTAGAGCGGCTGGTCGAGGCCCAGCAGCCGGTTGATCCTCGTGATCTCGGCCTCGGTGGCCCGTTCGCCCAGGATCGCTGAAGCGGGGCCGCCGGGAAGCCGGTTGAGCCAGACGAAGAGCAGGACCGACAGGCCCAGCAGCGTGGGTATGAGCTGGAGCAGTCTTCGTGCGACGAGACGCAGCACCGCGCATGCCCCTTTCTGACGTACGTGTTGCCTGATGGACGCGTCCGCCCGGCCGCCTTGGGTGCGGCGGCCGGGCGGAGCGGGGTTGCGGTGCCTGGGTACCGCGGCTTACTTGAAGGAGACCTCGGCGAAGTTCTCCTGCGTCAGCGGCGACACCTTCGGCGGGTTGACGTTCTTGCCGAACGCGATGGCCGGGGGCGAGGAGGAGACGGGCAGACCCGGCAGGTACTCCATGATCGCCTCGTTGGCCTTCTTGTAGGCCTCGGTGCGCTCGTCGCCGGTCAGCGTGGAGCCGGCGTTGACGGCCTCGAAGAGCTCCTTGTCCTTGAAGCCCCACTGCTTGTCGTACTCGGCGAACCAGGTGCCGATGAAGTTGAAGCCGTCGTTGAAGTCACCGGTCCAGCCGAGCATGTGCAGGGCGCAGGAACCGGCCTCGGTGGCGTCCAGGTAGTCCGGGGCCCACTTCATCGGCTTCGGGGTGACGGTGATGCCGGCCTTCTCGAGGTCGGCCTTCATCAGCTCGAACAGGTCCTGCGGGGCAGGCATGTACGGGCGGGTGACCTCGGTCGGGTAGCAGAACTCGATCTTGAGCTTGTCCTCGCCCGCCTGCTTCAGCAGGTCCTTCGCCTTGGCGGTGTCGAAGGGGTACTGCTTCACCTGGTCCGAGTAGCCGGCGATGGTGTCCGGCATGAACTGCGTGGCGACCTTGCCGCCCTCGGGCAGCTGGGTGGCGACCAGGTTCTCGCGGTCGACGGCGTGCGCGATCGCCTGGCGGACCTCCTTCTTCTTCAGGGCCGGCTCGGCGCCCTGGGACATGCCCACGTAGAAGAGGTTGAAGACGCCGCGGGTCGGGACCACGAAGCCCTCGTTCTCGAGGGTCTTCACGTCCGCCGGCGCGACCAGGTCGTAGCCGTCGATGTCACCGGCCTGGAGCGCCTGGCGGCGGCCCTCCTCGGTGTCGATCGTGCGGATGACGATGTTCTTGACCTTGGCCTTGTCGCCCCAGTAGTCGTCGAAACGCTCGAGGGTGACTTCCTTGTTGCCCTTGTTCCAGTTCTTGATCCGGTACGGGCCGGTGCCGGCGACCGTGCCGGCCTTCTGGCTGTACTCGGGGTACGTGATGGCGTCGCCCTTGGCGGTCGCCGCCTGGTTCTTGTACTCCGCGATCGCCTTGGGCGAGTGGATCGCCAGGGCGTTGAGCGAGAAGCCGCCGGGGAGGTTGGCGGAGGGCTTCTTCACCTCGATGACGGCGGTGTTCTCGTCCTTCGCGGTGCAGGACTTGTAGTTGGCCTCGGGGGCCTCCTTGTCCTCGTTCTTGGCGAAGCCGCCCATGACGGTCTGCCAGTAGTAGGACACCGCGCTGGACTGGTAGGTGCCGGCCCAGTTGAACCAGTGGTCGTAGTTGGCGCAGACCGCCGCGGCGTTGAACGCCTCGCCGTCGTGGAACTTCACGCCCTTGCGGAGGTTGAAGGTCCAGACGGTGCCCTCGGCGTTGGACTCCCAGGTCTCGGCCAGGCCGCCCACCAGCTTGCTGCCGCCGGACTCGTGCTCCAGCAGGGCCTCGAAGGCCTGACGGGTGACGCGGAACGTCTCGCCGTCGCTCGCGAGCGCCGGGTCGAGCGAGCTCGGGTCGCCCGGGGCGCCGAAGACGAAGGTGTCCTTGGCGCCGTCGCCGGAGCCTTCCTTTTCGCGCTCGCTCGTGCACGCCGACGCGATCATTCCGACCGCCAAGACGGCCGTTATCGCCCGAGCGACGCGGGATCTGACTATGCGCATACGGGGCCACTCCGGGGTTCACTGGTGGGTGCGTACTGACCGGCCGAACATTACTCAGCCCGCTACGCGGGGAGAACAGTCCGCATAGTGGTGATACCTAGCTGAGATCTGAACAGCTGACGAACCCGGCATATCGCCTCGCCGGACGCGGCCCCAACTCCGTTGCGAAACACGGGGGAAACAGCCGGAACCTCCGCCCGAACTGGGCGAACGTCCGACGCGGGGGGTTCAGTTGACGGCCGGGTAGCCGTATCCGCCGCGGGCCGGTCCGTGGGCGTCGCGGTCGTAGAAGGGGCGGGCGTTGGCCCGCATCCAGAGGACGACGGGGTCGTGGTCGTCGGCCATGGCGACCGTGGAGACCGCCAGTCCGTCCGGCACCACGCCGACGGACAGGCTCATCATCGACCGGACCGACTCCACCGCCGCGGGCGACGCCTCGTACACGTCGAGCCCGATGGCCAGGTAGGGCGTGCCGAGCGCCGGCTGCACCCAGGCGCGGCGCAGTGCGCGCACCGCCGGGGTGCGGTGGGCGTTCTGGGCCAGCAGGGCGTAGAACTGCGGGACCTCGATGGCGGGTTCGGACAGGCGCAGCGGTCCGGCGGGCTGCCGGTCCAGGCCGGTGGCGATGCGGCGCAGGTCCAGCCAGGGGACGCCGACCCCGCCTCCGGGGGCGTGCGGGTTGAGCCAGAGGCCGTGCCGGCCCGGGTAGAGGGCGCGGGCCACCTCGATGGCGTCGGTCACCTCGTACCCGCGGCTCCAGCCGCTCGCGGACAGCTCCTGGGCGGACGTCACGCAGGGCGCGTAGGCGTACCCGTCGACCTCCATGCTCCCGTACTGCGCGTCGGGGGCACCGGCGAGGCCGTGCCAGAGCAGCATCCAGACCTGCCCGGCGGACGGGGTCGCGAGCGCGCGCAGCAGCGCCTCGTAGGCGTCATAGCGTCCGGGCGTGACCTGGCGCAGCATCTGCTCCACGTGCCCGGCGGCGGCCGTGCCCGACGCGCTCACCTCAACCAGCCCTTCGCGAAGACATTGGTTCCGCCCCATCGACGTCCGACAGCGAGTGTTCGACCGGGATTATGAAACCAGCTTAAGCGGCGCGGCAGACACCACCTCGGGCGAGCGGAAACCTCCCGGCCGGTTCCCGCGGGCGCGGCGGGGCATCAGACCGCGCCGTAGAACGGCGGCACCTTGGCGCGCAGGTAGTCGCAGACCGGGTCCGGGACGGCGTCCAGGAGGACCAGGTTCACCGGCCAGCACACCGGGTGGCGGCCCAGGGCGCGGCCGAGCGCCTCCAGCGGCAGGGCGCGGGCGTCGCCGGACGGGGCGTCCCAGGTGGCGAGCTCGACGCCGACGAACAGCGCCGGCTCCGCCGTCTCGACGGCGGCCAGGCAGCGCCGTGCGGTGGCGACCACCCCGGCGGCGGCGAACTCCTCGGAGGCGGCGCGCAGGAAGTCCACCGGGTCCTCCCGCCAGTCCGGCTCCCAGAGCCGCACCCGCCCGCCGCGCCCCGCGCCCTCGGGTCCCGCGGCACGGCAGAGCTCGGCGACGGCGGCCGGGGTCAGCGGCAGCCCCACCGCGCCGTCCGGGTTCACCACGACGCCCACCTCGGGGGGCAGCCCGCGCGCGAACTCCACGACCGGCGCGACGGAGAACGACATGTGGGGGCCGACGACGCGCCGGAACTGCTCCTGGGAGCTGAAGACCGGGACGAAGGTCTGCCCGCCCAGTTCCACGGTGGGCAGGTCGAGGGTACGGCTGTCGCGGTCGCCGCCGCCGGGGAGCGGGATCCACACGTGGCTGCGGGTCAGCACCTCCAGGACCCGGCCGCCGGTCGACTCCGAGCCCGGGGCGGCGGCCGAGGCCGCCAGCACCTCCTCCAGCTCGTTGCCGGGCCATCCGCCCCCGAGGGTCTGGTCGTCCGTCGCGAAGTTCATGGTTACCGCCTGGAGTTACCGCGCTGCCGCTGTCTGTCGCTGGTCCGCCGCTGTCTGCGGCACGTCAGACTACGGGACGCCCGGCCGCCGGACGCCTCGCGCGCCGTGCGGGGCGAAACCGATCCCGTCGAGGACGCGCGCCGCGGTGCGGTCCAGCAGCACCGCGGAACCGCAGTCCCGCGGCAGCCGGCCCCGCTCGACGACGTCGGCGAGGAGCCGCCCGACCGCCTTGCGGTGCCGGGCGAAGGCGTACCGGGACACGCCTCGGCCGCGGGCCCGCTGTCCCTGCAGGGCCTCGGCGGGGGTGACGTCGAGCAGCACGAGCCGCAGGGTCCCGCCCCGCCGCCGGGCGGCCCGGCCCAGCCAGGAGCGGACCCACCGCTGGGTGCCGCAGTCGTGGACCACCACCGGCGCCGTCCCGCGCAGGGCGCGCCGCAGTCCGGCGTAGTGGTCGAGCCGCACGAGCGGCCGGTACACCGCGTACGGCAGGGCCCTCGGCATCCACGCGTCCCACCGGTCCCGGGTGTCCTGGGAGTCGATCCGCACCGCGTCCGGCCCGACGGTCCGCCGCATCATCGTGGACTTGCCGCTGCCCGGCAGCCCGGTGACCACCACCACGTCCCGCGGCCCGAAGACCAGCCGCGCGCCGGCCGCGGGGCCGCTCCCGCCGTTCCCCCCGTCCCCTTCGCGCAGGTCGCACACCCTGTCCGCCACGGTTCCCGCGGCCGCGCACCGCGCCGTCCGGTCCGCGCCCTGGGCGCGCACCGCCCCCTGCGTCCGTGTTCCCGCCCGTGGCCCCGCCCAGGAGCGCGCCCGGTGGCGCGCGCCGGGGCCGGTCACGGGCACGGCATGGCCGGCGCCGGCGATCGTCCTCTTCACGTGGTCGTCCTCCCCCATGGGTTCGGGACCTGGAGCATCCCCCCCGAGTGTAAAGAGAAGGCAATGCGCCGGTCGTCTCATTTCGGCCCGGTTCCCGCCACGGTCCCGCAACACACGGGGGGTCCGCCAGGCCCGGGGAGGCCGTGCGATGATGAGCGCGCCAACTGCATACCGGCCGCTTGAATCCGCGCGGGAGAGTCCCGGGTGACGGACGCCATGTCCTGTCCCGGGCGCCGAAGGAGCAAGTCCCTCCCTTGAATCTCTCAGGCCCAGTCACCGCGCGGGCGAGGCACATCTGAAAAGCGGTCCGCCCCGGCGGGCCCACCCACGGTGCAAGCCCTGACCCCGGCCGGCGGTCATGGCGAACCTCTCAGGTTCCGATGACAGATGGGGAGGAACACTCCGTCGTCATGCCTTCGCCCGTACCGGGAGTTTGCCCATGAGCAGTTCCGACCTCCGTCACACCGCGCTCGACGCCCTGCACCGTTCGCTGGGCGCGACCATGACCGACTTCGCCGGCTGGGACATGCCGCTGCGGTACGGCTCCGAGCGGGACGAGCACAACGCCGTGCGCACCCGGGCCGGTCTCTTCGACCTCTCCCACATGGGCGAGATCACGGTCACCGGCCCGCAGGCCACCGCGCTGCTGGACCACGCGCTGGTCGGCAACATCGCGTCGGTCGGCGTCGGCCGCGCCCGGTACACGATGATCTGCCGGGAGGACGGCGGCATCCTCGACGACCTGATCGTCTACCGCCTGGGCGACTCCGGGGCCGGTTTCCCGCACTACATGGTCGTCGCCAACGCCTCCAACGCCCAGGTCGTCCTCGACGCCCTCACCGAGCGCGCCGCGGGCTTCGACGCCGAGGTCCGCGACGACCGCGACGCCTACGCGCTGATCGCCGTCCAGGGTCCCGCCTCCCCGGGCATCCTGGCCTCCCTGACCGACGCCGACCTGGACGGTCTGAAGTACTACGCGGGCCTGCCCGGCACCGTGGCCGGCGTCCCGGCGCTGATCGCCCGCACCGGCTACACCGGCGAGGACGGCTTCGAGCTGTTCACCGCCCCGGAGCACGCCGAGCAGGTGTGGCGGGCGCTGACCGAGGCGGGCGCTCCCGAGGGGCTGATCCCCTGCGGCCTGTCCTGCCGCGACACGCTGCGCCTGGAGGCCGGCATGCCGCTGTACGGCCACGAGCTCTCCACCTCCCTCACGCCCTTCGACGCCGGCCTGGGCCGGGTCGTGAAGTTCGAGAAGGAGGGCGACTTCGTCGGCCGCGCCGCCCTCGCCGAGGCCGCCGAGCGCGCCGCGACGAACCCGCCGCGCAAGCTGGTCGGCCTGGTCGCCGAGGGCCGCCGGGTCCCGCGCGCCGGCTACCAGGTGGTGGCGGGCGGCGAGGTGGTCGGCGAGGTCACCTCCGGCGCCCCCTCCCCCACGCTGGGGAAGCCGATCGCCATGGCCTACGTCGACGCCGCGTACGCCGAGCCCGGCACGGCCGGCGTGGGCGTGGACATCCGGGGCACCCACGAGCCGTACGAGGTCGTCGCGCTGCCGTTCTACAGGCGCCGGAAGTAGCCTTCCGCCGCACCCTTCCTTTTCCCGGTTCTTCCGGACCCTTCGGAAACTCCCCGCGTACAGGAGAATCTCAGCCATGAGCAACCCCACGGACCTGCGTTACAGCAAGGAGCACGAGTGGCTGTCGCCCGTCGAGGACGGCGTCGCCACCATCGGCATCACCAAGTTCGCGGCCGACGCCCTCGGTGACGTCGTCTACGCCCAGCTCCCCGACGTCGGCGAGGCCGTCTCCGAGGGCGAGACCTGCGGCGAGCTGGAGTCGACCAAGTCGGTCTCCGACCTGTACTCCCCGGTCTCCGGCGAGGTCACCGAGATCAACGAGGACGTCGTCAACGACCCGTCGCTGGTGAACTCCGAGCCCTTCGAGGGCGGCTGGCTGTTCAAGGTCCGCGTCTCCGAGGAGCCGGGCGACCTGCTCACCGCCGACGAGTACACCGAGTTCGCCGGGAACTGAACCTGATGTCGACGCTCAACACGCCCCTGCACCAGCTCGACCCCGAGGTCGCCGCGGCGATCGACGCCGAGCTGGCACGTCAGCAGTCCACCCTCGAGATGATCGCGTCGGAGAACTTCGCTCC
The DNA here is from genome assembly GCF_040643475.1 of Streptomyces sp. NPDC047130. Classification (NCBI taxonomy): domain Bacteria; kingdom Bacillati; phylum Actinomycetota; class Actinomycetes; order Kitasatosporales; family Streptomycetaceae; genus Streptomyces; species Streptomyces sp. NPDC047130. Next base: position 124,754 of record NZ_JBEYUK010000016.1, read on the forward strand.
GGTCGCCGTCATGGAGGCCCAGGGCTCGGTGCTGACCAACAAGTACGCCGAGGGCTACCCGGGCCGCCGCTACTACGGCGGCTGCGAGCACGTCGACGTGATCGAGCAGATCGCGATCGACCGGCTCAAGGAGCTCTTCGGCGCCGAGCACGCCAACGTGCAGCCCCACTCGGGCGCCCAGGCCAACGCCGCGGTGATGCACGCCCTGCTCAAGCCGGGCGACACCATCATGGGCCTGAACCTGGCCCACGGCGGGCACCTCACCCACGGCATGAGGATCAACTTCTCCGGCCGCCTCTACGAGGTGGTCCCGTACCACGTCGGCGAGGACGGCCAGGTCGACATGGCCGACGTCGAGCGCCTGGCCAAGGAGGCGCGGCCGAAGCTGATCATCGCCGGCTGGTCCGCCTACCCGCGGCAGCTGGACTTCGCCGCGTTCCGCCGGATCGCGGACGAGGTCGGCGCGTACCTGATGGTCGACATGTCGCACTTCGCGGGGCTGGTGGCCGCGGGCCTGCACCCGAGCCCGGTGCCGCACGCCCACGTCGTGACCACCACCACCCACAAGACGCTGGGCGGCCCCCGCGGCGGCGTGATCCTCTCCACGGCCGAGCTGGCCAAGAAGATCAACTCCGCGGTCTTCCCCGGCCAGCAGGGCGGCCCGCTGGAGCACGTGATCGCGGGCAAGGCGGTGGCCTTCAAGGTCGCGGCGTCGGAGGAGTTCAAGGACCGCCAGCGGCGGACCCTGGAGGGCTCCCGCATCCTGGCCGAGCGCCTGGTCCGGGACGACGTCACCGCCGCCGGCGTCTCGGTCCTCTCCGGAGGCACGGACGTCCACCTGGTCCTGGTCGACCTGCGCGACTCGGAGCTGGACGGGCAGCAGGCCGAGGACCGGCTCCACGAGATCGGCATCACCGTCAACCGGAACGCGGTCCCGAACGACCCGCGCCCGCCGATGGTGACCTCCGGCCTGCGCATCGGCACGCCGGCGCTGGCCACCCGCGGTTTCGGCGCGGAGGACTTCACCGAGGTCGCGGACGTCGTCGCGGAGGCCCTCAAGGCCCCGTCGCCGTTCCCGGCCGACACGGCCGCCGCCCTGCGGGGCCGGGTGGAGGCCCTGGCCGCGAAGCACCCGCTCTACCCGTCGCTGTGACCTTCACGACGGCGTGAACGGCCCCGCAGGGCGCGTATGAATTTCGTACCGCCTGGGGCATTACGTACGATTCCCGTATGTGCCCGGGGGCGTCCCGCCCGCCACCGTCCGGTGGGCGTGACGCCCCTCGCGCCTTCCCCCACCCCCGCACCGCCAACGATTCAACGAGGAGTCGACGTGGCCGTCTCGGTCTTCGACCTGTTCTCGATAGGCATCGGCCCGTCCAGCTCCCACACGGTGGGCCCGATGCGCGCCGCGCGCATGTTCGCCGCCCGCCTGCGCAACGAGAACCTCCTGGAGGCCACCGCCTCCGTCCGCTGCGAGCTCTACGGCTCCCTCGGCGCCACCGGCCACGGCCACGGCACGCCCAAGGCGGTCCTGCTCGGCCTGGAGGGCGACTCGCCGCGCACCGTCGACGTGGAGTCGGCCGACGAGCGCGTGGAGAAGATCAAGGAGACCGGTCTCCTGCGCCTGCTGGGCGACCACGAGATCCCCTTCGACTTCGACGCCGACCTGGTCCTGCACCGCCGCGAGACCCTGCCGTACCACGCCAACGGCATGACCGTCGCCGCGTACGGCCCGGCCGGCGAGGAGCTCCTGCACAAGACGTACTACTCGGTCGGCGGCGGCTTCGTGGTCGACGAGGAGGCGGTCGGCGCGGACCGCGTCAAGCTGGACGACACGGTCCTGAAGCACCCCTTCCGCACCGGCGACGAGCTGCTGCGCCTCACCAAGGAGACCGGCCTGTCCGTCTCCTCCCTGATGCTGGAGAACGAGAAGGCCTGGCGCACCGAGGAGGAGATCCGCGCCGGCCTGCTCGACATCTGGCGCGTGATGCGCGAGTGCGTCGACCGCGGCATGTCCCGCGAGGGCATCCTCCCCGGCGGTCTGAAGGTCCGCCGCCGCGCCGCCGTCACCGCCCGCCAGCTCCGCGCGGCCGGCGATCCGCTGGCCCACTCCATGGAGTGGATCACCCTCTACGCCATGGCGGTCAACGAGGAGAACGCGGCCGGCGGCCGGGTCGTCACCGCCCCCACCAACGGCGCCGCGGGCATCATCCCAGCCGTCCTGCACTACTACCTGAACTTCGTTCCGGGCGCGGACGAGGACGGCGTGGTCCGCTTTCTGCTCGCCGCGGGCGCCATCGGCATGCTCTTCAAGGAGAACGCCTCCATCTCCGGCGCCGAGGTCGGCTGCCAGGGCGAGGTCGGATCGGCCTGCTCGATGGCGGCCGGCGCCCTCGCCGAGGTCATGGGCGGCTCGCCCGAGCAGGTCGAGAACGCCGCCGAGATCGGCATGGAGCACAACCTGGGCCTCACCTGCGACCCGGTGGGCGGCCTGGTGCAGATCCCGTGCATCGAGCGCAACGGCATGGCCGCGGTGAAGGCCGTGACCGCCGCGAAGATGGCGCTGCGGGGCGACGGCTCGCACAAGGTCTCCCTGGACAAGGTCATCAAGACCATGAAGGAGACCGGCGCGGACATGTCGGTCAAGTACAAGGAGACGGCGCGGGGCGGGCTCGCGGTGAACATCATCGAGTGCTGACGGGCCGCGCCGCCGTTCAGCCCCTCGGAGGGGTCCGCCCCGGCCTAGGCTGGCCGCGACGGTCTCCCACCGTGAGGAGTGCGCCCATGGGTCCGCCCGCCGGTCTCGTGCCGCCCTGTGCCCTGGCCGAGCTGTGGGCCGTGCGGCACGGGCAGAGCACGGCCAACCTCGCCTTCGCCGCGGCGGCCGGGTCCGGTTCGACACTGCCGGTCCCGGGCCGCGACCGGGACGTGCCGCTCTCCGCGGCGGGCGTCGAGCAGGCGACGGCGCTGGGAAGGGCGCTGGCCGGGTGGTCCGGCGGCGGGCCCGACCTGGTCGTGTGCTCCCCCTACCTGCGCGCCCGGCAGACCTGGGAGCTGATGGCCTCCCACGCCGCCGGCCTCGGCGTGCCGCCCCCGGAGACCGTGGTCGACGAGCGGCTGCGGGACCGGGAGATGGGCGTCTTCGAACTGCACCCGCCGGCCGCGCTGCGCGCCCGTGCCCCGGAGGAGGCGGCGCGGCGCGAACTGCTGGGCGACTGGTACTACCGGCCCCCGGGCGGCGAGGCGTTCACCGACGTCGCCGTCCGGGTCGGGCAGCTGGTCTCCGACCTGAGCCGGGCCGCGCCGGGCCGGCGGGTCCTGTTCGTCGCCCACGACGGCGTCCTCGCCGCCCTGCGCCACGTCCTCGCGGGCGTCGGCGCGGACCCGCCCGAGCACCTGCCGCCGGTGCCCAACGCCTCGGTGTCGCACTGGCGCGGCGACGGGCACCGGCTGCGTCCGGTCCTCTGGGGCGACACCGCGCATCTGACGCCGCCGGACGGGTGAACCCCGGGCCGGTGCGGGCCGCGCCGACGGCGGCGGTACGCTCCCGCCGGGGCCGCCCCCGAAGGGCGGCACGGGAGGGAACGCGGGCATGCACGGAGCCAGGGGAACGGCACGCCGACGGATTGCGGTGACCGCGGCGATCCTGGCCGCGGTGCTCGCCGCCGCGGGATGCGGGCCGGACGCGCCGCCGGACCGGCCCGCCGCGTCGGGTGCGGACGCCGAGGCGGCCGCCGCCCCGTCGTGGGAGTTCCTGCACGTCGCGGACTTCCGGGGGCGTCTGACCGATGTCGCCGCCCTGGCCGCGGACGACGTCTGGGCGGTGGGCGCCGAGGACGACGGCGGGGCCGTCGTCCTGCTCCACCACGACGGCGCCCGCTGGACGCGCGAACCGCTGCCCGAGGGCCTGGGTGAGGTCCGGTACCCGCCGCGGCTGGAGGGGGCCGGCGCCGAGGAGCTGTGGCTGGTGCCCGTCGCGGGCGCCGAGGGGGACGCGTCCTGGGCGCGCTGGGACGGCGCTCGCTGGTCGGCCCTGCCCGCCCCGCCCCGGGACGCGGACGCCGCGTCCGCCGTGCTCCCGACGGCGGGCCCCGACATCGAGGTGGCGGGCCCGGACGACGCATGGGTCCTGACCGGCCCCCGGACCGCCGCGCACTGGGACGGCGGGCGCTGGACGCCGACCCGGCTGCCGCACCCCGCCGCCGACCTGGCGGTGGCCGGCCCGGACGACGTCTGGGCGGTCGGTCACCGCACCACGGGGCCGGGGACCGGGTCCGTGGCCGGTCTGCCGTACGCGCAGCCCGCCGCGACGCACTGGGACGGCACCGCGTGGAAGCCGGTGCGGACCCCGCGGTACCGCTTCGACGAGCCGCTCCCCGCGGAGCCCGGCGCGAGCCTCGACCGGGTGCTGGCGCTCGACGGCGGCGAGGTGCTCGCCCGGGGGCGCCACACGTTCAACCACGGCGAACTCGAGAACGAGCCGCGGAGCGAGGACATCCGGTTGCGGTGGGACGGCTCCCGGTGGGTCAGGCAGGAGCCCCCGCCGGGCCGCTGCGACCGCGCCCCGGTGGCGTGGGTCGACGGGGGGCTGCTGGTCGACGGCCACCGGTACCTGACCGGCGACGGCCGGTGCGTGCGGATCGGCATCCCCCGCCTGCCGGAGTCCGCCGGGGCGCGCGGGACGTCGAAGCAGTCGCTGCGGGTCGAGGGGACGCACCGGGTTCCCGGCAGCGGCGAGTGGCTGGCCGCCGGACACGTGCGGGTCGACCGGTCCGGCGACCCCTTCGCCGCGCCGGTCGTGGTCCGCCTGCGGAGCGGCGGCTCCTGACCGTGCGGCTCGCCCACCGTCCGGCTGCCTGACCGTCCGGCTCCCCGCAGGGGCTCCCCGCGGGTTACGCCGCGGGCGCGCGGCGGTCCGCCGCGAGGGTGAGGGCGATGTCGATGATCATGTCCTCCTGGCCGCCGACCAGACCCCGGCGGCCGCACTCCATCAGGATGTCGCGGACGTCCACGCCGTGGCGCGCGGCGGCGACCTCGGCGTGGCGCAGGAAGCTGGAGTAGACGCCCGCGTACCCGAGCGTGAGGGTCTCGCGGTCGACCCGGACGGGGCGGTCCTGCAGCGGCCGGACGATGTCGTCCGCGGCGTCCTGCAGCTTGAACAGGTCGCAGCCGTGCTCGTAGCCCGACAGGTCGGCGACCGCGACGAACGCCTCGAGCGGACAGTTGCCCGCGCCCGCGCCGTGGCCGGCGAGGGAGGCGTCGACGCGGCGGACGCCGTTCTCCACGGCGACCACCGAGTTGGCGACGGACAGCGAGAGGTTCTCGTGGGCGTGGATGCCGATCTCGGTCTCCGCGTCGAGGACGTCGCGGTAGGCGCGGACCCGGGCGGCGACGTCGTTCATGGTCAGCCGGCCGCCGGAGTCGGTGACGTAGACGCAGTGGGCGCCGTAGTTCTCCATCAGCTTCGCCTGCCGGGCGAGCTGCTCGGGCTCGGCCATGTGGGAGAGCATCAGGAAGCCGGAGACGTCCATGCCGAGCTCGCGGGCGGCCGCGATGTGCTGGGCGGAGATGTCCGCCTCGGTGCAGTGGGTGGCCACGCGGACCGAGCGGACGCCGAGGTCGTAGGCGTGCTTCAGCTCGTCGATGGTGCCGACGCCTGGGAGGAGCAGGGTGGTGAGGCGGGCGTTCTTCAGGACGGAGGCGGCGGCCTCGATCCACTCCCAGTCGGTGTTCGAGCCGGGGCCGTAGTTGAGCGACCCGCCGGCCAGGCCGTCGCCGTGCGCCACCTCGATGGCGTCCACGCCGGCCTCGTCGAGCGCCAGCACGATGCGCTGGACGTCCTCGGGGGTGATCCGGTGCCGGACGGCGTGCATGCCGTCCCGGAGGGTGACGTCCTGGACGAAGATCTCGGTGCTCACTTCGCGGTCTCCTTCGCGGCGGCGATCCGCTCGGCCATCTGCACGGCGGCCGAGGTCATGATGTCGAGGTTCCCGGCGTACTCCGGCAGGTACATGCCGGCCCCCTCGACCTTGAGGAAGACCGACACCTGGTGGGTCGGCCGGGGGCCGTCGGCGTCGCCCTCCGCGAGGAGCGTCCGGACCGGCTGGTCGGCGGGGATGCGGGTGATCTGCACGTCCTGGACCATCCGGTAGCCGGGGACGTAGGCGTTCACCTCGGCGACCATCTTCTCGACCGACTCGGTGATCTGCCGCTCGGCGGTCTCCGTGTCCTCGCCCTCCGGGAGGGCGGCCAGGGCGAAGACGGTGTCGCGCATCATCAGCGGCGGCTCGGCCGGGTTGAGGATGATGATCGCCTTGCCGCGGCGGGCGCCGCCGACCTTCACGATCGCCTCGGAGGTGGTCTCGGTGAACTCGTCGATGTTGGCCCGGGTGCCCGGGCCGGCCGACCTGGAGGCGATGGAGGCGACGATCTCCGCGTACGCGACCGGGACGACCCGGCTGATCGCGGCCACGACCGGGATGGTGGCCTGGCCGCCGCAGGTGACCATGTTCACGTTGGGAGCGTCGAGGTGCTCCTCCAGGTTGACCGCGGGGACGACGTACGGGCCGATGGCGGCCGGGGTCAGGTCGATCATCCGGATGCCGAGCGGGCGCAGCCTCTCGTCGTTGTACCGGTGCGCGCCGGCCGAGGTGGCGTCGAAGACGATGCCGATCTCGTCGATCCGCGGCGACCTCAGCAGTCCGTCGACGCCCTCGGCGGTGGTCTCGAAGCCGAGACGGGCGGCGCGGGCGAGGCCGTCGGACGCCGGGTCGATGCCGACCATGACGCCCATCTCGAGGTGCTGCGCGTTGCGCATGATCTTGATCATCAGGTCGGTGCCGATGTTGCCCGACCCGATGACGGCGACCTTGGTCCTGCTCATCGTGGGTCCCTTGCGAGAGGTGGGGTGGTGGAGGGGGTCCGGAGGAGGCGGGTCAGGAGAAGGTGGGTCAGGAGAAGGTGACCGAGACCGCGCCGAGGCCGGTGACGGTGGCCCGGACGGTGTTGCCGGACACGACGGGGCGCATCGGGCCGAGGGCGCCGGAGAGGATCACCTGGCCGGCGCGGAGCGGGGAACCGAGGTCGCGGGCCTGGCGGGCGAGCCAGACCAGGGCGTTGACCGGGTCGCCGAGGCAGGCGGCGCCGTCGCCGGTGGATGCGGTCTCGCCGTCGATCGTCATGGCCATCTCGGCCGCCACGGGGTCGAAGTCGTCCAGCGGGACGCGGCGCGTGCCGAGCACGTAGCCGCCGGCCGAGGCGTTGTCGGCGACGGTGTCGCCGAAGCTGATGTCCCAGCCGGCCACCCGGCTGCCGCAGATCTCGAGGGCGGCGACGGCGTGGTCGACGGCCTCGCGGACCTGGGCGTCGTCCAGCGGCCCCTCCGCCAGGTCGGCCTTGAGCACGAAGGCGATCTCGGCCTCGATCCGGGGCTGGAGGACCGCCGCGGCCGGCACGACGGCGCCGTCGGCGTACTCCATGTCGTCGAAGAGGACCCCGAAGTCGGGCTGGTCGACGCCGAGCTGCCGCTGGACGGCGGCGGAGGTCAGACCGATCTTCCGGCCGACGACGGTGGCGCCCGCCGCGACGCGTTCGGCGGCCAGCGCGGACTGCACGGCGTAGGCGGCCCCGACGTCGTCCCGGCCGATCAGGTCGCGGACGGGGGCTGCGGGCACGCCGGTGGCGGCCGCCTCGCGGAGCCGGGCAGCGGCGGCGGCGATGCTGTCGGGGCCGACAGCGGGCTGGGTGTGGGGCATGGCTCCAATCTGCTCCACCGGGCGGCCGTTCTCCATGGCGGCGTTCCACTCAGCGGTACGCTGTTCCACATGGAAGACCGCCGCCGGGCCAGAGACGACAACGACACCGTCCTGGGCAAGGCGCTGGCGATCCTGCGGGCGTTCGGCCCGGCCGACTCGGTGCTCCCGCTGGCCGAGCTGGTGCGGCGCACCGGCCTCGCGAAGGGCACCGCGCACCGGGTCGCCGGTGACCTGGTGCACCACCGGCTGCTGGACAGGACCGAGCACGGCTACCAGCTCTCGGGCGGGCTGTTCGAGCTGGGGCTGCGCGCCGCCTCCGAGCGGACCCTGGTGGAGCTGGCGATGCCGTTCCTGCAGGACCTGTACGAGCGCACCCACGAGACGGTGCACCTGGGGGTGCGGCAGGGCGGCGAGGTGCTGTACCTGACGAAGATCGGCGGCCACCGGCAGGCGAAGGCGCCCTCGCGGACGGGCGGGCGGATGCCGGTGCACTGCACGGCGATCGGCAAGGTGCTGCTGGCCCACGCGGACGAGGAGGAGCGGGCGGCGGTCCTGGCGGGCCCGCTGGAGCGGCGCACGCCGCGGACGGTGGTCGCCCCGGGGATGCTGGGGCGGCAGCTCGCCAGGGCGGTGGAGACGGGGGTCGCCTACGAGCGGGAGGAGTCGACGCCGGGGCTGCTGTGCGTGGCGGCGCCGGTGCTGAAGCCGGACGGGCGCACGGCGGTGGCCGCCGTCAGCGTCACCGGGCCGGTGGGGCGGTTCCGGCCCGAGGCGCACGCGAACACGGTGCGTTCGGCCGCGGCGGCCCTCGCGGCCGTCCTCGCCACCCGCCCCCGCCACCGCACCTGACCCGCACCTCGGCGCGGGCGCCCGCCGCTGCGAGCAAAGCCGGGGGTTCGGGGAGGGCGCGGGGAGGGCGGGCCCGGTCCGGTACGTCCGCGCAGGCCCCGCACCCCGACCGCCGCAGGCCCGCGCGCCGTAACGGCGGCCCCGTCCGCGCACGCCCCGCATCCCACGCCGCGCGCAGCCCGCGCACCGCAGCCCGCCAGCCCCCCCGTGCCACAGCCACGGCCCGGGCCCCGCGACCCGGGCACCGCCACACCGCAGCCGCAGTCCAGGCACCGGGCACCGCAGCTGCAGTCCAGGCCCCGCGGCCAGGCACCGCCGCACTGCGGCTCGGGCACCACCGCCCACGCCCCGCGACCCAGGCACCGCCGCACCGCGACCCAGGCCCGCAACCCAAGCACCGCCGCACCGCAGCCCAGGCACCGCCGCACCGCAGCCGCCGCCCAGGCCCCGCAACCCAAGCACCGCCGCACCGCGGCCCAGGCACCGCGACCCGGGCCGCGCCGCGCCGCGGGCGCACGTCACCGCTCGGTGAGCATCGCCTCCCCCAACGCGACCATCGCGTCGGCGAGTTGGTCCATCCACGCGGAGATCGGCCGCCCGCCCTCGGACTGGAGGGCGGTGAACGCCCCGTCGAAGCCGGCCATGCCGAACGCCGCGAGGGCGTCCGCGACCCGCGCCGCGTCCGCCTCGCCCGCGCTCTCGAACGCCGACCGCACCATGTGCTCCATGTGGACGCGCCCCTCGTCGCGGACCGCGATCACCGTCCGCATCGCCTCCGGCGCCTCCGCGGCCTCGCGGCTCATGACCAGCACGAAGAGCAGCCGCAGGAACTCCTCGCCGTGCTCCAGGACCTCGCCGGTCCTGCGCAGGTACCACCGCATCCGTTCCCGCGGGGTGCCGCCCCGCGGCGGGTCGGCGTGGGCGCGGTCCATCGCGGAGAAGAAGTCGTGCGCGCCCTGGGCCATGACCGCGGAGAGCAGCCCGGCCTTGGACGTGAAGTGGTGGTAGAAGGCGCTCTTGGGCAGGCCGGTCTCCTTGGCGAGCGCCGACATCGACGTCCCGGCGTAGCCCCGCACCGACATCACCCGGGCGGCCGCGTCGAGGATCTCCTGCCGCGACCGCCGCCCCCTGCGGTTGCCCGCGGCCGTCGGCGGCCTGAACTTCTCCCCCGCGTCCGCCGGTTCGACCCGCGTGTCCTGCTCCACGTTCTCCGCCCTCTCCACGGACGGGAAGTCTAGGCGTTCCGCCGCGCCTTCCTCCCGGGCCGGGGCAATCGGTGCCGCCGGACCCCTTGACACCTCGGCACCCCCTGACGTTCTCTGAAAATGTACCGACCGATCGGTCCAATACTTACCCCGGGCGACCTCCGCGGCACCGAACAGGCCCGCCCACATACCGGCCAGTCGGTACACAACCCATCGCCTTGCGTCCAGCTGTGACAACGGAGCCCTGCGCATGACCAAGAGCTATGACGCGGACGTCGCCATCGTCGGGTACGGCCCGACCGGTGTGATCGCCGCACTGACCCTCGCCAAGTACGGCGTCTCCGCCGTGGCCTTCGAACGTGACCGGGACATCTATCCCCGGGCCCGCGCCGTCACCGTCAACGACTGGACGATGCGGATCTTCCAGGACCTCGGCATCGACGAGCGGGTCGAGAAGGTCGTCGACCCGCAGCGCGCGCTGCGCTGGGTGACCTACGACGGCACCGAGATCATGCGGGTCGAGCACCCGCCGTCCACGCTCGGCCGCGGACCGCGCTTCTACAACATCTACCAGCCCACCCTGGAGGCCGAGATCCGCGCGGCCGTCGAGGAGCGGCACGCGGACCTGGTCACCGTGCGCTACGGCCACGAGGTCACCGCGGTCGACCAGGACGACGACGGCGTCACCGTCACCTCGACCACGGACGGCGGCGAGACCCGTACCGCCCGCGTGAAGTACCTGATCGGCTCCGACGGCGGCAGCAGCTTCACCCGCGGCCACGTCGGCTGCCGGCTGCTCGGCGACACCGACGAGACGACCTGGGTCGTCATCGACTGCCACGTGAAGCGCTGGTGGCCGGACCGCGACTTCCTGACCTTCTGGTCGGACCGGGAGCGCCCGGTCGTCGACATCGCGCTGTCCGCGGGCCACCACCGCTGGGAGGTCCCGCTGAAGCCCGACGAGACGCCGGCCGACTACCCGACCGCCGCCGAGGTGTGGCCGCTGCTCACGGCCCTGGGCGTCACCGAGGACGACGTCACCGTCCACCAGCACGCGTTCTACAAGCACCACACGCGGATGGCCGACAGCTGGCGCCGGGGCCGGGTCTTCCTGGCCGGCGACGCCGCCCACCTGATGCCCCCGTGGGCCGGCGCCGGCATGCAGACCGGCATGCGCGACGCCCACAACCTGGGCTGGAAGCTGGCCCGGGTGCTCCGCGGCGAGCTGCCCGAGAGCTGGCTGGACACCTACGAGGCGGAGCGCCGCCCGAACGCGCGGTTCTACACCTACCTCGCGGTGGGCCTCGGCCGGGTCATCCGGCAGGAGGCGTCCGAGGACGAGGTGGCCGCGATGAACGCGGTGCCGGAGAACACGGTCACCCCGTTCGAGCCGCCGCTCACCGCCCCGCCCGTGCTGGAGGCCGGCTGGCTGCGCGGCCCGGTGGGCGACGCCGGTGCGGTGGGCCGGATGGTGCCGCAGCCCGTCACCGGTGACACCGCCGGACGGATGGCCCGCCTCGACGACCTGCTCGGCGACGGCTTCGTGCTGCTGGGCGACGACGTCGACCCGGCGACGCTGCTCACGGCCGAGGAGAAGGCCGGGTGGGACGCGCTCGGCGCCCGCTACCTCGCCGTGCGCCCCAAGACCTCGTACACGCGGACCGACGACGACCTGGTGGACCTCGAGGAGGTCCTCCTCCCGTGGCTCCGCCGCTACGGCGCCCGTGCCGTGGCCGTCCGTCCGGACCGCTTCGTCGCCGCCGCCGACGTCACCGGCCTCGCCGTCCCGGCCTGAACCCCCACCCCAACCCCCTGAGCGAGAAGCAAGGAGAGCACACGGATGTCCGGAGTCAAGGAACTCGGCTATGTCGTCTACGAGGTGAGCAGCCTCGCGGACTGGGAGCGTTTCGGCGTCGACCTGCTCGGCATGCAGTACGGCGGGAGGACCGCCGACGGCTTCACCCTGCGCACCGACGAGAAGGCGCACCGCTGGGTCGTCACCGAGGGCCCGGCCGACGACCTGGTCGCCACGGGTTACGAGGTGGAGGGCGAGGAGGCGCTGGACACGCTGGTCGCCCGGCTGCGCGGGGCGGGGGTGGAGGTCGCCGAGGGCGACGCGGCGCTGGCCGCCGCCCGCAAGGTGGACCGGATCTTCGTCACCGCGGACCCGATGGGCAACCGCGTCGAGCTGGTGAACGGCCTGGCCGACGCCGGCACGCCGTTCCGGTCCGGGAAGCTGCTCGGCGGCTTCGTCACGGGCGCCGGCGGCGCGGGCCACCAGGTGCTGCTGGCGCACGGCGTCTCCCGGGAGACCTACCTGGGCTTCTACATCGACCTGCTGGGCTTCCGGATCAGCGACATCATCGTCGAGGAGCTCGCCCCCGGCGTCGTCGCCGACCTGATCTTCCTGCACTGCAACGGCCGCCACCACACCGTTGCCTTCGGCGACATGCCGCACACCAGGAGGACCCACCACTTCATGGTCGAGGTCACCGACATCCGCGACGTCGGCCTGGCCTACGACCGGTGCATGGACGCCCGGCAGCCGTTCGAGATGACGCTCGGCATGCACCCCAACGACCACATGTTCAGCTTCTACGTGTTCACGCCGTCCGGCTTCAGCGTCGAGTACGGCTGGGGCGGCCTGGTCATCGACGAGGCGACGTGGGAGGTGAGGACGCTCGACCGCCTGCACAGCTGGGGCCACCGCCCGTCCGCCGCCGTCGCCGAGCTGCTCGCCGCCGCCCCCGCGCCGAACGGAGAGGGTCACTGATGCCGCTCGACCAGCAGTCCGCCGCCCGCACGGTCCGGACCGCCGACTGGGAGCTCCGCTACTACGAGGCGGGCTCCGGCCACCCGCTGGTGCTGCTGCACGGCAGTGGTCCCGGAGCCACCGGCTGGAGCAACTTCTCCGGCAACATCGAGGCGCTGGCGGAGCACTTCCACGTGTACGCCGTCGACATGCCGGGCTGGGGCGGGTCCTCGGCGGCGACGGTCGACCGGCTCGACCACGTCGAGGCCGCGGTCCAGTTCCTGGACGCCCTGGGCATCGAGAAGGCCGCGTTCGTCGGCAACTCGATGGGCGGCCAGACCTCGATCCGCCTGGCCACCGAGCACCCCGGCCGGATCACCCACCTGGTCACCATGGGCCCGCCGGTGGGCCGGATCCCCACCCTCTTCGGCGCGGGCGACGGCCCGTCCGAGGGGCTGAAGGTCCTGATCGAGGCCTACCGCGACGCGAGCCCGGAGAACATGCGCCGACTGGTCGAGATCATGGTCTACGACAAGGCCCGGTTCGCCACGCCGGAGCTCTGCCGGGCCCGTTCGGAGGCGGCGCTGGCCCGCCCCGAGCACCTGGCCAACTACGTGGCGGGCCTGCCTCAGGGCGCGCCGCTGCCCCGGTGGGTCAAGCCGGAGCTGCTGCCACACATCGCGGTGCCGACGCTGCTGATCCACGGCCGTGACGACCGCGTCGTCTCCTACGAGACCTCGCTGTTCCTGCTGGCGAACATCCCCGACAGCCGCCTGGTGGTGCTCAACCGCTGCGGCCACTGGGCGATGATCGAGCACCCGGACGAGTTCAACCGCCTGGTGACCGGCTTCGTCGCCAACAACTGAGCCGCCGCCCCGCTACGGCACCGGGTGGGCGACCGGCGGGGCCGGGCCCTGGGGCTGGGACGGCAGCGAGGCGAAGAGATGCGCGTCGTTGTGCAGGACCAGCAGGGCCGTGTCGTCGGCGGGGCGGCCCCCGGTGTGGTGGAGCAGCGCGGACTCCACGGACCCGAGGAGGTACCGCGCGGTGACCGGCCGGCCGCGGGCCGCGCGGGTCAGGGTCTCGGACAGCGGGAACAGCCGGCCCCGGTCGTCCCGCGCCTCCGTCACGCCGTCGGTGTGGAGGATCAGGGCGTCGTCGGGGCGCATCCGGCCGCAGTGGGTGACCGGCACGTGCTCCGGCAGGGGGAACACCCCCAGCGGCGGCAGCGGCTCGGCCTCCGACAGCGGCCGGGTGGGGCCCACCCCGACCCGGTACGGCCACGGATGGGCGCAGTTGACCGCGCGCAGCACGCCGTCCGCGCGGACCTCCAGGAGCAGCAGCGTCACGAACTCCTCGCCCGCGGGGTGCTGGCCCTCCTGCGCGCGGCGCCGCAGGTGGCGGGCGAAGGCCCGGTCGAGGCGGCGGAGCACCCCGCACAGCTGGTGCTCCTCGTGCGCCGCCTCGCGGAAGCAGCCGAGCACCGCGGCGGCGGCGGGGACGGCGTCCAGGCCGTGGCCGCGGACGTCCCCGATGAGGGCGCGGACGCCGTGCTCGGTGTCCAGCACCTCGTAGACGTCCCCGCCGATCACCGCGCCGGGATCGGCGGAGCGCTGGACCGCCGCCACGCCGAGGCCGCCGACCCGGGGCGGCAGGGGCCGCACCAGGACGCCCTGGGCGGTGGCCGCAATGTCCCAGGAACGGTCCAGCTCCCGCAGCAGGGCCCGGCGGGTGTGGAGGATCATGCCCGTGCCGACGCCGAGGAGGGCGGCCGTGGTGGCCGGGCGGGCCCACGCGGCGCTCCTCTCCCCGGTGCCCTCGGCGATCAGCCAGTGCGCGGCGAAGACCGTCCCCCACAGAGCGGTCAGCCCCAGGGCGAGCGTCCGGCGCTGCGCTGTGAGACGGAACATGCCGCTGACCCCCTCGTCGGGCTGCTCGGGCCCGGGCGGGCGGAACGGCGTGGACGGAACCGGTCCGATTCTCGTCGGCGGCCCCACCGCCCGGAAAGGATCTTCCGGACTTCTCATTCGAATGAGTGAGCTGCACGTCCGGGAGGGGACGGCCGGACGCTCCCGGCACGGCGGGTCGGGCCGTGCCGGGAGCGGGGCGGCGCCGCCCCGCCGCTCAGGCGAGGGCCACGTGCCGCTCCGCCCAGCGGGCCAGCTCCACCGCGCACGCGGCAACCGACTCCCGCCAGGTCCGGGCCGCCCCGTCCCCCGCGTCGTCGCTGACGTGCTTGACCAGCCGGATCGGCACCCCGGCCCGCCGCGCCACCGACGCCAGCGCGTACCCCTCCATGTCCACCAGCGCGGCCTGCTCGGCGAGACGGTCCCGGGTCGCGTCGTCGGAGATGAAGCTGTCCCCGGTGGCCAGCACCGGCCCGGCCGCGTCACCCTCGCCCAGGGTGATCGGCGCCCCGTAGACCTCTCCGGTCAGCCCTTCCAGCAGCCGCCAGTCCAGGTCGTGCTGCACCACCCGCGACACCACGTGGGTCCCCGTCCACCCGGGGCGCAGCGCCCCGGCCGTCCCGAGGTTCACGATCTCCCGCGGCAGCACCCCGCGCCCCAGCACCCCCGCGAGCGCGGCGGCCGCGTTGACCTTCCCCATCCCGGTCAGCAGCACGGGCGCCCCACCGGCCCGCAGCTCCGCCGCCTCCTCCTTGACCGCGAGCACGAACAGGGGGCGGTCGGGGCCCATCTCACCGATCAGTTCCATGACGTCAACGGTACGGGGAGGGGTGCGGTCGGCGTCAGCCGGACGGTGTCGTCGGGGGCTTCACGCCGAGCCGCTGTTCGGCGTCCCGGGCCGTGAACCGTTCCCGTTCGGTGAAGCCCATTGGTCGCGGGGGCGCGGGCCGCCGAGGTAGGTGTGGACCTCCGGCGAGGCGAGCAGGTCGACGAACGCCGCGCGGTCACGGGGCTCGGGCTCGCGAAGCACGAGCCTCCCGGTGCTGACCGGCTCGGGCGGCCACTCCACGGGTCCCAGGGCTCCCGTCCGCGCACGCCGACCGAGGCAACGTCATTCTTGAGGGCGGCAGTTGACCAGGAGAGCCGGGAGGAGGACACGCGCCCGCGTACGACCGGATCGGGTGACATGTACCGGTTGATGGGGGTCAGGGCCGTTCGCAAGGGGAATGCTCCCTTCAACCCCTCTCATCGCGAGGCCACTTGAGGGAGACCCCCACATGCTGCAGGGCATCGACGTCAGTTCGCACCAGTCCGCCTCCTACGACACCGACGGGCTCGCCTTCGTGATCGTCAAGGCGACCGAGGGCCGTACCTATGTGAACCCGAGAATGGAGGCGCAGGTCGAACGCGCCCGGGAGGCCGGGCTGGTGGTCGGCTTCTACCACTTCCTCTGGCCGGACCACATCACCGAGCAGGCCGAGTTCTTCGCCGACAAGGCCCCCGCGCTCCCCGGCGACCTGCTGGCCTGCGACTGGGAGACGACGAGCCGCGGGACCCGGGCGAGCAACGCGGAGAAGGACCGGTTCATCCGCAAGGTCAAGTCGCTGCGGCCGCGCAACCGCGTGCTGCTGTACTGCAACCGCACGTTCTGGCTGAACCACGACCGGACGTCGTACGACGGCGACGGCCTGTGGATCGCGCAGTACGGCGTCGCGAAGGGCAAGCCGCGGATCAAGGCGAAGTGGACGATCCACCAGTACACCGACGACCCGCTGGACAAGAACGTGGCGCGCTTCGACAGCCGCCGGGCCATGCGGGAGTGGGCCGAGGGCGCGTGAGCCGGGCGGGAAAGCCGAGGGCCCGCGAGCCGGGCGGGAAAGCGGAGAGGCGCGCGGGAGAGAGCGGGAGCCGCGCGGGAAAGCCGGAGGCGCGGGAGAGTCGGAGCCGCGCGGGAAAGCCGGAGCCGCCCCGCACCGTGGGTGCGGGGCGGCTCCGGGTGCCGGGTCAGGGCGTCACTTGGAGAGGTACGCCCAGAACTCGTCGAAGGAGAGGAGCTTGTCGCCGTCCAGGTCGCGGGAGGCGATGATCGACTCCGCGACGGTGTCGGTGACGTTCCAGTCGCCGGCCTGCGCGAGCGCCCGCTTGAACTCGGCGGCGGTGACGAGGCCGTCCCCGTCGGCGTCGAGCCGGTCGAACTCCTTGCGTGCTTCCTGGATGTCCGCCATGTGGGACCCTCCCCTTCGTGCCATGCGCGCGTCCACGTCCATGGTGACGCCTGCGTCTCTGCCTGATTGACGGAGGTCAGATTATCGGGCCGCATGGGTCCGCAGAGCGGCGACCGTCCCCTCCCCCAGGTCCTGCCACCACATCCCGGACCGGGGTGTCGCCGCCGACGCGGCAGGACCGCTCGGAAACCCGCCTACCCAGGCTCGGACCGGGCCGAACGGAGGCATCCCGGTGACGACCGCGCCACCGCGACGTCCTGGCCGCCGAACGCGAGGAACGTGCCCGCAACCGCGGCGGGAGAGGCGTCCGCCGGGCGGACGACCGCTCGCCGTACCGTCGCTCACCGCTCTCGGCAGTGGGACGGGTGAGCCTCCGGAGCATCAGGGGAAATGTGTCGAGTGCACGACATGACCGGTTCTGCCCTGTGCACCGCCCCCGCGGCCCAGGAACATCCCGTGGTGTCGGTACGAACGGTCGGATCCGTGAGGCCGCTCGTGCTGCGGCCGTCAGGGGGACCACTGGGGGAACCCGGCTCGCTACCAAGGGGAAACACGTGAGCTTACGCAAGACCATGACCGCATGTCTGTTCTCCGCCGTGCTCGTCGGCGGCGCGCTGGCCGTCGCGCCGGCCGCGTCGGCCGCGTCGGCGGGCGAGTTCGGCGCGCTGTCCTGCTACGGGAGCGCGAAGTCCTACTCCAAGCCCGCGGGCAACCGCTGGTACCCGCAGGGCGGTGCGTACCTCACGACCACCGGCAACTGCAGCGACATCAACATCAAGCCCAACACCACGACCAGCATCGCGGTGTGCTTCCTGCCGAGCTCGGGCGGCACGTCCTGCCAGTCGTCCTTCAAAACCGCTCCGGCCGGCCAGTGGACCGTGGTCGCGACGGACGTCCGGGACGGCACCCGCTTCTACTTCGACTTCGGCTCGACATCGGCGAACTCGGGGGTGTGGGCGGCCTGACCAGCCGCCGCGCACCAACGGCACGAGTGCGGGGCCGGGCCTGCCACAGGCCCGGCCCCGCACGTACGTGAACCCCGTTGCCAGCCCCGCCCAACGGGGCGAGTGGCGGCCCTCCTCCGCAGCGATCACCGGCACGCGCTTCCCGACGGCCGAGGCCGGCAGCCCTTCCTGGCCGGTCGGTCCGCGTGCGGTCGGAGCGCTAGACCCGGTCGGAGACCCGCATCTCGAACCAGGTGCGCTTGCCGCGCGGCAGCAGGTCGACGCCCCACCGGTCCGCCATGCGGTCGACCAGGTAGAGGCCCCGGCCGCTCTCGTCCGTCGGCTGCACCGGCAGCAGGCAGGGCAGGGCGCGGGACGGGTCGCGCAGCTCCAGGCGGATCCAGCCGCGGCGGCGCCTCATCCGCAGCCCGAACTGCCCGGCGCCGGTGTGCCGGACGGCGTTGCCCTCGAGTTCCGAGATGAGCAGCGTGCAGTCCTCGGCCAGCTTGGGGCCGAGCGCCCAGTGGCGCAGGACGACGACCTGCACCAGGCGCCGCGCGGTGCCGCAGCTCTCGGGGCAGGCCGGCAGGACGACCTCGGTCTCCGCCGGGTTGCCGTACGCCGCGAGGGCGGCGAGGGCGCGTTCGTCCTCGACCGCAGGCGACCAGCGCGTCAGGGGGACGCCGCCAGGTCCCCTCGACTGTTCGATGCCCTCCAGCCCCGCCATGCCCCCATCATGGCGGCCGGAAGGGCGCCTCGGGGGCGGTTCCGCAGGAATCCGCACACCGGAGCGATCGATTCCGTTCGTTCGGGTGACATATGCCAAAGGGGCATGCATGAGCCCTGGTCAGAGCTTTTACGGAGGAAGGTGACGGAGGGGGTGATTCCGGCCGGGCCCGGCAGCACCGGAAGCGCCGGCCGTTGCCGGCAGCACGCGAAGCACCGGAAGCGCCCCCTCCGCGGGTCCTGCCGCAGGAGGTGCGTGCCTACAGGAACTTGGCCCTGCCCGGGCCCTCCTCGACGAAGGACTTCATGCCCCGCTCCCGGTCCTCCGTGGCGAACAGCCCGGCGAACCAGTTGCGCTCGATGGCCAGGCCGGTGTCCAGGTCGGTCTCCAGGCCCGCGTCCACCGACTCCTTGGCGGCGCGCAGCGCGATGGCCGGCCCCTGGGCCAGCTTGGCGGCCCAGGCGTGGGCCTCGGTGTAGACGTCGGCGGCCGGGACGACGCGGTCCACCAGGCCCAGGCTCAGCGCCTCGTCGGCCCGCACGTGGCGGCCGGTGAAGATCAGGTCCTTGGCGCGGGAGGGGCCGATCAGGCGGGACAGGCGCTGGGTGCCTCCGGCGCCGGGGATCAGGCCGAGGAGGATCTCGGGCTGGCCCAGCTTGGCGTCGTCGGCGGCGATGCGGTAGTCCGCGCACAGCGCCAGCTCGCAGCCGCCGCCCAGCGCGTAGCCGGTGATCGCGGCGACGACCGGCTTGGGGATCCGGGCGACCGCGGTGAAGGAGTCCTGGAGGCCCCGGCCCCGGGCGACCATCGCCGCGTGGTCCATGGCCCGCATCTCCTTGATGTCCGCGCCGGCCGCGAACACCTTCTCCCCGCCGTACACGACCACGGCGCGGACGTCGTCGCGCCCGGTGATCTCCTCGGCGAGTTCCTTGATGCGGTCCTGGGTCGCGATGTCCAGGGCGTTCATGGGCGGGCGGTCGAGCCGGATCGTGCCGACGCCTTCGGCGACTTCGAGATGAACGGTCATGCGCAGCAGGTTACGGCCCGAACGCGCGGGCCGGCCCGGTGCGCTGTGTCACACCGGGCCGGCCGTGAAGCATCGGAGGCCGGGAGCGGGAGACCCGAAGGGCCCTGCCGCCGCCCGACGCTCCGCGGCTCTGCTCTACTTCTTCCAGTCCTCCCAGGACATGTTCCAGCCGTTGAGGCCGTTGTCCGGGGCGACCACCGCGTCGTTGCTGTTCTTGACCTCGACCACGTCGCCGATCAGCGAGTTGGTGAAGAACCAGGCGCCCGGCGCCGACTTGTCCCAGCCGCCGCGGGTGTCGCGCAGGCCGATGCAGCCGTGGCTGGCGTTGTAGTTGCCGAAGGCGTCGCCGCCCCAGTAGTTGCCGTGGATGAAGGTGCCGGTGGTGCTCAGCCGCATGGCGTGGGGCACGTCCTCGATGTCGTACTCGCCCTCGTAGCCGACGGTGTCGCCGTTCATCCGGGTCACCCGGTACTTCTCGCTGATGACCATCTTGCCGTTCCAGGTCTCGGAGCCGGGGGCTCCGGTGGTGACCGGGATGGTCTTGACCAGCTTGCCGTCGCGCACGACCTTCATGGTCAGCTTCTTGGCGTCCACGGTGGAGACCTGGGCGCGGCCGATCGTGAAGGAGACCGTCTTGGCCTGGCTGCCGTAGACGCCCGGGCGGCCCTCGACGCCGTCCAGGTTGAGGGTGACGGTGACCTTGGTGCCGGCCTTCCAGTACTCCTCGGGGCGGAAGTCCAGGCGGTCGTTGCCGAACCAGTGGCCGGCGACCTCGACCGGCGGGTCGGTCTTGATGCGGATCGCCTTCTCCACCGCGTCGGGCTCGGTGATGCCGCGGGTGAAGCGGATCGAGAACGGCATGCCCACGCCGACGGTGGAGCCGTCCTCCGGGGTGAAGTGGCCGATGAAGGTGTTGGCGGGCGTCAGCGTGGTGAAGCTGGTGTCCTTCACCGCGACCCGGCCGTCGGCGTCCTTGGCCTCGGCGTGCACGTGGTACTTGGCGCCGGAGGCGAGGTGGCTCGCGGGAACCCAGGCGGCGCCGTCCGGGGAGATGTCGCCCTCGATCTTCGTGCCGTCGTCGTCCTCGACCTCGACCTTGGTCAGCTTGCCCTTCTCGGCGACGACCTTGAGGGCGCCGGTCGTCCTCACGTCCTTCGCGCCGTCCTCCGGGCTGATCGTCACGACCGCCTCGGACTGCCGGGCGGCCGGGGCGGCCGTCGCGGCGCCCCCGCCGGTGCCGCCGGTGCTCCCGCCCTTGGCGTCCGTTCCGCCCCCGCCGCCGCAGGCCGTGACGGCGACCAGCGTCAGGCTCGCCAGCAGGGCCGCGGCGCCGCCACGCCGTCCCCCGGAGCGCCGCCCGGTCGTCGTTCCCCTTGTCGGCCACACGTTCACGTGTGCTCCCCCTCTTCCCCTCATCGGGCCTGGTCAGACCCCCTCCCGGCGCGTCACGCGCGCCATGACGAATCGTAAGGGCAGGATCATGCCTCTCCCCCGGCCGGAAAGGTCACCGTTTCGTCCCAACTTCGGTTCCAAACCTGTCAGGGGACGAAAATTTCCGGAGCGTTGCCGTCGGCGCGCCCTCCGGGTACGTGAGCGGGAGGCCCGGGGTGGGCATGAACCCGGGGTAGGACGACGCGCCGGGGTGGCCGCGCCGGTACGGCCGCGCCCCCTCGCCCGTTGTCGCCCCACGAACCGCGGGAGGCGGACCGGTGTCGAGCGCAGCCGAGCAGGAGGCGGTGGCGGACCAGCACGCCGCCGACGCGGACCACGACGCCCTCGCGGCCGTCGCGCTGCGCAAGGCCGCGCGCGTCACGGCGCCCGCGCCCCCCGTGTGGCCGGGGTCGTCCACCCCGCTGGGCGCCCGCTACCGGGTGGGTCCCGACGGGGTCGCCGGCACCAACTTCGCCCTCTGGGCGGGCGGCGCCGAGGCGGTGGAGCTCTGCCTCTTCGAGGCCGACGGCACCGAACGGCGGCTGCCCCTGAGCGAGCTGACCCACGAGATCTGGCACGGCTTCGTGCCCGGGATCCGGCCCGGCCGGCGCTACGGCTTCCGGGTGCACGGCCGCTGGGACCCGTGGACCGGCGCCCGCTGGAACCCCGCCAAGCTCCTCCTGGACCCTTACGCGCGGGCCGTGGACGGCGAGTTCGCCCTGCCGCCCGAGGTCTACGGGCACGTCCGCGACTGGCCGGACCAACAGGTCGCGGACACCGTGCGCGACGACCGGGACTCCGCGCCGTACGTGCCCAAGGGCGTGGTCGTCCACGACGACGACGACTGGGCGGACGACCGCCGGCCCAAGACCCCCTGGGCCGACTCGGTCATCTACGAACTCCACGTCCGCGGCTTCACCATGCGCCACCCCGGCGTGCCCGAGGAACTGCGCGGCACCTACGCGGGCCTCGCCCACCCCGCGGCCGTCGAGCACCTGACCCGGCTCGGCGTGACGGCCGTGGAACTGCTGCCGGTGCACCAGTTCGCCCACGAGGACCACCTGCTGCGCCGGGGCCTGACCAACTACTGGGGCTACAACTCCATCGGCTACTTCGCCCCGCACGCCGCCTACGCGGCCACCGGCACCGGCGGCGAGCAGGTCGGCGAGTTCAAGCGGATGGTGCGCGCCCTGCACGCGGCGGGCATCGAGGTGATCCTCGACGTCGTCTACAACCACACGGCCGAGGCCGGGGAGTTCGGCCCGACCCTGTCCCTCAAGGGCATCGACAACCGCGGCTACTACCGCCTCCAGGGCGACGCCCGCCGCTACGCCGACTACACCGGCTGCGGCAACACCCTGCACGTGGTGCGCCCGCAGGTGCTGCGGCTGATCACGGACTCGCTGCGCTACTGGGTGACCGAGATGGGCGTGGACGGCTTCCGCTTCGACCTGGCGGCCGCGCTGGCCCGCTCCATGCACGACGTCGACATGCTCTCGCCGTTCCTCGCGGTGATCGCCCAGGACCCGGTGCTGCGCCGGGTGAAGCTGATCGCCGAGCCGTGGGACGTGGGCTCGGGCGGCTACCAGGTGGGGGCGTTCCCGCCCCTGTGGACGGAGTGGAACGACCGCTACCGGGACGCCGTGCGCGACTACTGGCGGGGCGCGCTGCCCGACGTCCGGGACCTCGGCTACCGCCTCTCCGGCTCCAGCGACCTGTACGCCTGGGGCGGCCGGCGGCCCTACGCCTCGGTCAACTTCGTCACCGCCCACGACGGTTTCACCCTGCGCGACCTGGTCTCGTACCACCACAAGCACAACGAGGCCAACGGCGAGGGCAACCGCGACGGAACCGGCGACAACCGGTCCTGGAACTGCGGCGCCGAGGGCGAGACGGACGACGCCGGGGTCAACGCGCTGCGCCGCCGCCAGCTGCGGAACCTGCTGACCACCCTCCTGCTCTCCACCGGCGTGCCGATGCTGGTCGCCGGGGACGAGATGGGGCGGACCCAGGGCGGCAACAACAACGCGTACTGCCAGGACAACGAGATCGGCTGGGTGGACTGGTCGCTGTTGGAGGAGCCCGGCTGGCGGCAGCTGTCCGAGCTGACCTCACGGCTGGTCGCACTGCGCCACCGGCACCCGGTGCTGCGCCGGCGCGCCTTCTTCTCCGGCCGCTCCCAGGGCGCGGACGGGCTGCGCGACCTGGCCTGGTTCACCCCGGACGGCGCCGAGATGACCGAGGCGGACTGGTTCACGCCCACCGCCACGCTGGGCATGTACCTGTCCGGGCGGGACATCCCCGGACGCGACGAGCGCGGGGCGCCCGTCGTGGACGACAGCTTCCTGGTGGTCCTCCACGCCGACCACCGCCCCGTCGCCTTCACCCTCCCCGGCCGCCCCTGGGCCGACCGCTACGAGGTGGTGGTCGACACCGGCCTCGAGGACCAGGAGCGGGAGCCCGCCGCCTGGCACGCGGCGGGCGACACCGTCCAGGTCCCGCCCCGCACCGTGCTGCTCCTGCGGGTGCGGTAGCGAGGTCCCGGCCCCGCCCCGCCGGGGGCCGCGGCCGGTGGTCGTCGCCCTGCCGCGCGGCCGCCGTCCGCCCACGCCGCCCGGCCCCTCGGGAAGGGGGCGGACCGGGGGGAGGGCAGCACCGTGCGGCACGAGCACGCCTCCCGTGCCTCCGAAGGACGCCCCCGACGCCTCCGGCGCCCCCCGTGCCGCCGGAAAAATCGGTGGGCGATGTCAGCATCAAAGCCTAGGCTCGCTGCTGATGCCCAGGACCACCGCCGCCGAGCGTTCCCCAGCCGTCCAGACCCTCCTCCGTCTGTGGCCGTTCGTCCGGCCCGTCCGGGCGCGCCTGGGCGGCGCCGCCGTCGTGGCGATCCTCGCCTCGCTGATCAGCCTGGTCATCCCGCTGGTCCTCAAGTGGCTGGTCGACGGCCCCATCGCGGACGGCGACACGGCGGGGGTCTGGCTGGGCGCGCTGTGGGTGCTGCTGCTCGGCCTCGCCGAGGCCCTGCTGTTCGGCCTGCGCCGCTGGATGGTGGCCCGCCCGCTGTCCGGCGTGGAGGCCGGCATGCGCGAGGCGCTCTACCGCCGGCTCCAGCGGCTGCCGATCGCCTTCCACGACCGCTGGGCCTCCGGGCAGCTGCTCTCCCGGGCCACCACCGATCTGATGATCATCCGCATGTTCCTCGCCTTCCCGCTGACCTTCCTGCTGGTCAACGGGGTGACGATCCTGGTCGGCGTCATCGTGATGCTGGTGATGGACCCGGCGCTGGGGCTCGTGGTCCTCGTCCCGGTGATCCCCGTGATCGTCGTCTGCTCGATCTTCGAGAAGCGCTTCTCCGAGGCCTCCCGCACGGCGCAGGACCAGGTGGGCGACGTGACGACCCTGGTGGAGGAGAGCGTCCTCGGCATCCGGGTCATCAAGGGCTTCGGCCGCCACCGCAGCCAGGCCGAGGCCTTCCGGGAACTGACCCGCCGGCTCCGCGGCACCGAGCTGCGCAAGGCGCGGCTGCTGGGCGCCATCATGACCGTCATCGTGGCCCTGCCCGAGCTGGCCATCGCCGCCTGCCTGGTCCTCGGCACCATGCGGGTGGCCGACGGCACGCTCTCCGCGGGCACCCTGGTGGCCTTCCTCTCCACCGCCCTCGCGCTGCGCTGGCCGGTGGACTCGATCGGCTTCCTGCTCGCGATGAGCCAGGAGGCGGCCACCGCCACCGCCCGCTACTTCGAGGTGCTGGACACCGAGCCCGAGTCGCAGGCCGCGGCCGGCCCGGCCGCGGCCCCGAAGGCCGCCCTCACGGTGAAGGAGCACGGCGGACTGCGCCTGGAGGGCGTCCGGTTCCGCTTCCCCGACGCCCCCGAGGACGCCCCGCCGGTGCTGGACGGCGTCGACCTGCACGTACGGCCCGGCGAGTCGCTGGCGCTGGTGGGCGTCACCGGCTCCGGGAAGACCACCCTGACCTCCCTGGTGCCCCGGCTCCACGAGGTCACCGAGGGCCGGATCACGCTGGACGGCGTCGACATCACCACCATGCCGCGCGAGGAACTGCGCTCCCGGGTGGCCGTCGCCTTCGAGGACCCCACCCTGTTCTCCGCCACCGTCGGCGAGAACGTCCTGATGGGCGCCGCCGGGCGGCCCGGCCCGGAGGACCTGGAGCGCGCCCTCGCGGTGGCCCAGGCCCAGTTCGTGCACGCCCTCCCGCAGGGCGTGGACACGCAGGTCGGCGAGCAGGGCCTGAGCCTCTCCGGGGGCCAGCGGCAGCGCCTGGCGCTGGCCCGCGCGGTCGTCGGCCGGCCCGACTTCCTGGTCCTCGACGACCCGCTGTCGGCGCTCGACGTGCACACCGAGGCCGCCGTTGAGGCGGCCCTGCGCGAGGTGCTCGCCGACACCACCGCCCTGATCGTCGCCCACCGCCCGTCCACCGTCCTGCTCGCCGACCGGGTGGCGTTGCTCTCCGGCGGCCGGATCGCCGCCGTGGGCGACCACCACGAACTGCTGCGCACCAACGCCGAATACGCCTGGCTGATGTCCGGCGCCCTGGAGCCCGAGGAGGCCCGCCGATGACGGCTCCCACCGCGCAGCAGCGCGACGAGAGGAAGCGGAACCGCGGGGAGGCCGCCGAGCGGCCGGGCGCGGAGCCGGCGGAGACCGACGGCCGCGACGCCTTCGACCGGGACGTCCTGCCCGCCCCGCGCGGCGCCACCCTGGCGCTGCTCCGGTCGCTGCTCGCCCCGCTGCGCGCCCGGGTGGCGCTGGCCGCGGTCCTCCTGCTGCTCCAGCAGGCCGCCGTGCAGGCCGGGCCGCTGCTGGTGGCGTACGCGATCGACACGGCGGTGCCCGCCTTCCGGGCCGCCGACCACGGGCCGCTGCTGGCGGTCGCGGTGGGCTACCTGCTGGCCGCGACCGCGGGCGGTGTGCTGGAGTACGCCTTCATCACCAGCTCCGCCCGGGTCAACCAGGACGCGCTGCTGGACCTGCGGGGCCGGATCTTCCGCCACGCGCAGGCGCTCAGCGTCGACTTCCACGAGCGGTACACCTCGGGACGCCTGATCTCCCGTTCCACCACCGACGTGGAGTCGCTGCGCGAACTGCTCAGCGAGGGGCTGCAGGAGCTGATCTCGGTGGTCGTCTCCTTCGTCTACATCTCGGCCCTGCTGCTCTGGCTCGACCTCGGCCTGGGCGCGGTGGCGGTCGCCTCCTTCCTGCCGCTGGCGCTGCTGGTCCGCGCCTACCAGAACCGGGCCGGCCGCATCTACCGGGAGCGGTCCACGGCGATCGCCGCGGTGATCGTGAAGTTCACCGAGACCATGAACGGCATCCGCCCGGTCCGCGCCTTCCGCCGGGAGGACGCCAACGACGCCGAGTTCGCCCCGCTCAACAAGCGCCACGAGCGGACCAACGGCGACGCCCTGCTGGAGATGGCCTGCTACGTGGTGGGCTCCCGGCTGGTCGCCAACGTCACGGTCGCCGGCATCGTGCTGTGGGGCGCCTACCGGGTGGCGGACTCCTCGCTGGCGCTGGGCGTGCTGGCCGCCGCGGTGCTCTACCTGCGCCGGCTGTACGACCCGATCGACCGGCTGGGCATGTTCCTCAACTCGTACCAGTCCGCCGCCGCCTCGCTGGAGAAGATCGCCGGTCTGCTGGCGCAGGTCCCGGCCGTCCCGGAGCCGGTCGCCCCGCGCGAACTGCCGCCCACGGAGGACGGCCGCCCGGGCCGCGAGGTGGTCTTCGACGGCGTGCGCTTCGCCTACCGCACCGGCGGGGAGGTGCTGCCCCGCTTCGACCTGACGCTGCCCGCCGGGCAGACCGTCGCCGTGGTCGGTTCCACCGGCGCGGGCAAGTCCACGCTGGCCAAGCTGCTGGCCCGGTTCTACGACCCGTCCGACGGGCGGGTCCTGCTGGACGGCGTCGACCTGCGCGACCTGGCCAACGCGGACCTGCGGCGCGGGGTGGTCATGGTCACCCAGGAGGCGTTCCTGTTCTCCGGCACGGTCGCGGAGAACATCGCCATCGGCCGGCCCGACGCCACCCGCGAGGAGGTCGAACGGGCCGCCAGGGCCATCGGGGCGCACGACTTCATCGCCGCGCTGCCCGACGGCTACGACACCGACGTCCGCAAGCGCGGCGGCCGGATCTCCGCCGGACAGCGCCAGCTCGTCGCGTTCGCGCGCGCCCTGCTGGCCGACCCGGCGGTGCTGATCCTCGACGAGGCGACGAGTTCGCTGGACGTGCCCGGCGAACAGGCCGTGCAGCGGGCCATGTCGACGGTGCTCAAGGGCCGGACGGCGGTGGTCATCGCGCACCGGCTGTCCACCGTGGAGATCGCCGACCGGGTCCTGGTGATGGAGAAGGGCCGGATCGTCGAGGACGGCTCGCCCGCCGGACTCATCGGCGGCGAGGGCCGGTTCGCCGACCTGCACCGCGCCTGGCGGGACAGCCTCGCGTGAGGTGGCTGCCGGGCCGCGGCGTCGACGTGGACGGGGATCCGGGCACCCCGGACCTGCGCGGCGGGGTCCGGTACCTGTGGTGGCTGGTGGCCCGCCAGCCGGGGCGGTCGGCCGCGGGCGCGCTCTGGTCGATCCTCTGGATGGGCCTCTTCGCGGTCTCCCCCTACCTGCTCGCCCGCGCCGTCGACGACGGCCTGGCGAAGGGCGACACCGGCGCCCTGCTCGGCTGGACGGCGGCGCTGTTCGGCGCCGCCGTGGCCGGGGCCGGCGTCAGCCTGGTGCGGCACCGCACCATGACCAAGGTCCGGATGGACGCCAACTTCCGCACCGTGCGCGTGATCCTGGCCCAGTCGGTGCGTCTGGGCCCGGCCCTGTCGCGCCGGGTCTCGGCCGGGGAGGTCATGACCATCGGCGTGGGCGACGTGCAGACCATCGCCGGGGCGCTGACCGTCGTCGGGCCGGGCGTCGGCGCGATCGTCTCCTACCTGCTGGTGGCCGCCCTGCTGTTCTCGGTCGCCCCGCTCCCCGCGGTGGTCGCGCTCCTCGGGGTGCCGGCGCTGGCCCTCCTGCTGGGCCCGCTGACCGCCCGCCTCCAGTCGGCGGAGACGGTCTACCGGGAACGGCAGAACGCCCTCACCGCGCGGATCGGCGACCTGGCGGGCGGCCTGCGGGTGCTCAACGGACTCGGCGGCAAGGGGCTGTTCGCGGACGCCTTCCGCCAGGACTCGGCACGGCTGCGGGAGCAGGGATTCCGGGTGGGCGCGGTCACCAGCTGGATGCAGTCCCTCGCCCTGGGCCTGCCCGCCGTGCTGCTGGCCGCGGTGGTGTGGTCCGCCGCCCGGCCCGCCGCCCTCGGCGAGATCACGGTCGGCCAGCTGGTGTCCGTGTACGGCTACGTGCTCGCCCTGATCTACCCGGTGTTCTTCCTGGTGGAGGGGACCCAGCTGCTCAGCCGCGGCGTGGTCGCCGCCCGGCGGGTGGTGGCCTTCCTCGGGCTGGAGCCCGACTCCGGGCCGCCCCCGTCCGAGGCACTGGACGCGCCCGGCGGACCGGCCGTCCTGCACGACCCCGACTCCGGCGTCACCGTGCGGCCCGGTGCGCTGACCGCGCTGGCCTGTGCCGACCCGGCCGACGGCGTGGAGGTCCTGGACCGGCTGGGCGGCTACACCGCCACCACCGCCACCTGGGGCGGCGTGCGCCTGGACGCGATCGCCCTGCCGCGGGTGCGGGAGCGGATCCTGGTCGCCGAGTCGGAGGCCGACCTGTTCACCGGACCGCTGCGCGCGCTGCTCGCCGGGGGCGCCGGGCCGGACACGGACGAGGCGCTCTCCGGCGCCCTGAGGACGGCCGCCGCCGAGGACGTGGTGCGCGGGCTGCCGGACGGGCTGGACTCCCGGATCGACGCCCAGGGCCGCAACCTGTCCGGCGGCCAGCGCCAGCGGATCCGGCTGGCCCGGGCCCTGGCCGCCGACCCCGAGGTGCTGCTGCTCGCCGAGCCCACCTCGGCGCTCGACGCCCACACCGAGAACCTGGTGGCCGAGCGGCTGCGCGCCGCCCGCGCCGGCCGGACCACGGTGGTCACCTCCACCTCGCCGCTGCTGCTCGACCGCGCCGACGTGGTCCACCTCCTGGACGGCGGCCGGGTGGTGGCCTCCGGCCCGCACCGGACGCTGCTCACCACCGAGCCCCGCTACCGTTCCCTGGTCGCCCGCGAGTCCGGCGGGCAGGCCGGCGCCGGGGAGCGGCCCGGGAGCGGGGGCCCGGCCGGGAGCGAGGAGATGGCCCGATGACCACCACGCCCTTGGAAGGTGCTCCCGCCGAGGCGCACGCCCTTCCCGTGGCCGGGCCCGCGGACGTCCGCAGGGCGGCGGCCCGGCTGATCCGGCAGGACCGGCGTTCCTTCGCCGGCGTCGTGGCGCTCAACTCCGCGGCGGCGCTGGCCGGTCTGGCCGCCCCGTGGCTGCTGGGGCGGATCGTCGACGAGGTCCGGGCGGGGGCCGGGGTGGCGGTCGTCGACCGGCTGGCCCTCGCCATCGTGGCCGCGGCGGTGGTGCAGTTGCTGCTCTCCCGCTGGGCCCGGTACGCCGCGCACCGGATGGGTGAGCGGACGCTGGCCCGCGTGCGGGAGACCTTCGTCGACCGGTGTCTCGCCCTGCCGGCCTCCGTGGTGGAGCGGGCCGGCACCGGCGACCTCGCCACCCGGGGAACGGCGGACGTGGCGGCCGTGGGCACCACCCTGCGCGACTCCGGGCCGCAGATCGTGATCGCCTCGGCGCAACTGCTGTTCCTGCTGGGCGCCGCGGTGGCCACCGACCCGCTGCTCGGCGGCTGCGCGCTGACCGGCCTGGTCGCCGCCCACCTCGCCACCCGCTGGTACCTGCGCCGGGCGCCCGCCGCCTACCTGGCCCAGGGCGCGGCGGACTCCGGCGTGGCGGAGATCCTGTCCGCCACCTCGACCGGCGCCCGCACCGTCGAGGCGTTCCGGCTGGGCGACGCGCGCCTTCGCGCGGGGCGGGAGGCGCTGACGGTCGCCCGCGCCGCCCGGATGCGGACCCTGCTGCTGCGCAACGTGTACTTCCCGGCGGTGGAGATCGCGTACAGCCTGCCGCTGATCACCGTGCTGCTGGTGGGCGGGTGGCTGCACCTGCGGGGCGCGGTGACCCTGGGGACGGTGCTGACGGCCGCCTTCTACATGCGGCAGATCGAGGCGCCGCTGGACGAGGTGCTCAGCCACGTGGATCAACTCCAGTCCGGCGGCGCCTCGTTCGCCCGGGTGGAGGGCCTGGCGCGGGCGCCGATGAGCAACGGCGAGGAGCTCTCCGCGGAGCCGGAGGACGACCGGATCGAGGTGCGGGGCGCCCGGTACGCCTACCCGGGCGGGCCGGAGGTGCTCGGCGGGGTCGACCTGGTGGTGCGCCCCGGTGAGCGGCTGGCGGTCGTGGGGCCGTCCGGGGCGGGCAGGACCACGCTCAGCCGGCTGGTCGCCGGGATCGACGCTCCCACGGCGGGTTCGGTGACGGTGGGCGGGGTCCCGGTGGTGTCGCTGGCCCCGGAGCGGCTGAGGCGGCAGGTCGTGCTGGTCACCCAGGAGCACCACGTCTTCCTGGGCACCGTGCGGGACAACCTGCTGATCGCGGAACCGGAGGCGTCGGACGCCGAGTTGTGGGCGGCGCTGCGGTCGGTGGGCGCGGAGTGGGTGTCCGCGCTGCCGGACGGGCTGGACACGGTGCTGGGCGGGGACGCGTACCGGGCGTCCGGTCCGCAGGCGCAGCAGCTCGCGCTGGCCCGGGTGGTGCTGGCCGACCCGCACACCCTGGTCCTCGACGAGGCCACCGCGCTGCTCGACCCGGCGACGGCAAGGCACGCGGAGCGGGCGCTGGCGGCGGTGCTGGAGGGGCGCACGGTGATCGCGATCGCCCACCGCCTGCACACGGCCCACGACGCGGACCGGGTCGCCGTGATGCGCGACGGCCGCCTCACCGAACTGGGCCCGCACGACGAACTCGTCGCCGCGGGCGGCGAATACGCCTCCCTCTGGCGCACCTGGCACGGCACCCCCACCCCCTGACCCCGGCCCCCCTGCGACGCCCCGAACCGCGGGACGGGAGCCCCGCACGCACCGCCAACGGCCTGGTGCGCGTACCGCCTCCGCTCCCGGGTGGCCGGCCCGCGCGGCCGGCGCGCGGGGTCAGCCCTCGGTCCGCTCCCCGCCGGTCCAGTCCTCGTACCGGATCCTCCGCCGGTCGTGGACGACCGTGGTCGCGCCCCACTCGTTCCCGCCGAGGCGGGACAGCGGCCGCAGGCGGCTCAGCTGCGGGTGCCCGTGCTCGTCCAGCGCCTCCTCCGCGACCGCCACATGCCGCACGCGGCCGAAAACCACCGTGCAGTCGCCGATGGCCGTCGTGTCGTAGAGCCCGCACTCGATCGCCACCGGGGAGCCCGCCACCCGCGGCGGCGCCACCGTCGCGGAGGGCTCCGGGGCGATCCCCACCGCCTCGAACTCCCCCACCCCCGGCGGGAAGTCGGTGGCCGTGTCGTTGACCGCCGCGAACTGCCCCTCCGCGGCGAAGTTGACCACGAACTCCCCGGTGGCGAGCACGTTCCGCAGCGTGTCCTTGACGCCGACCGAGGTGAACTGGACGACCGGCGGATCCGTCGAGGCCACCGTGCAGAAGCTGTGCGGCGCCAGGTTGGCCACGCCCCCGGCGGACAGCGTGGAGACCCAGGCGATCGGCCGCGGCACCACCACCGCCGTCAACAGCCGGTAGAAGGCGCCGGGTTCCAGGGACTCGGGAGCGAAGTCGACACGCATGCCGGCCAGTATCCCCCGCCTCCTCGCCCTCCGTCCCCGCCACCACCCCTCCGGCGGGACCCCGGGTTGCGGCGCTTTTCGGCCAAGCACCTCCGGCGCCTCGCCCCGCCCGCGCCCGCCGGGCCGGTTTACCGAGCCATGACCCCCTCCCCCCGGGCGATCCCTGCGCCCCAAGGGGCGTACAGGCGACGCGCACCGCGACTTTGACCCGCCTTTACGCGCGACCGGGCCGCTCTTGGCCGCCGCTTTGCCGCCCCCCGACCCGCCCCGCCCACCCCGGCCCTTCACCCACCTGCCGGTTTCCGGTCAACCTGTCGTCGTGGTCATGACATCAAGGTGATGCCGGTGCCACAGTTCCACCGCGGCCCGGCCGCACCGGCACCACCAGCACCCCCTCCCCCGCCGCTCCCCGGACCGACGCGACCACGCCGGTCCCGGCCCCCACACGAGGAGATCGCGTGTCCGCTCTCTACACGCGTCACCGGCGCACCGCGCTGGCCGTCGCCACGGCGCTCGCCGCAGGCTCCCTGCTGATCACCGGCGGCACCGCCACCGGTGCCCCCGAGGACTCCGCCGCCTCGGCCGCCGCGCAGGCCGCCGCCGCCCCCGCCGCGATGCCGGTGCAGCTCTCCCCCGCCGCCCGCACCGCCCTGCTCAAGGCGGCCGAGGGCCGCACGGCGGACACCGCGAAGGCGATAGGCCTGGCGTCCTCGGAGAAGCTGGTCGTCCGCGACGTGGTCCAGGACGGCGACGGCACCCTGCACACCCGCTACGAGCGCACCTACCAGGGCCTCCCCGTGCTCGGCGGCGATCTGGTCGTGCACACCTCGCCCTCCGGCGAGCGGAAGGGCGTCACCAAGGCCACCAAGGCGGAGATCAAGGCCGACCTGTCGGCCGAGGTCACCGCCGGCAAGGCCGAGAAGCAGGCGCTGTCCGCCTCCGAGGCCTCCGGCTCCGAGAGGACCGCCGTGGAGCACGCCCCGCGCAAGGTGGTCTGGGCCGCCGACGGCGAGCCCCGGCTGGCCTACGAGACCGTGGTCGGCGGGTTCCAGTCCGACGGCACCCCCAACGAGCTGCACGTGATCACCGACGCCGCCACCGGCGAGAAGATCTACGAGTACCAGGGCGTGCACACCGGCACCGGCCGGACGATGTACTCCGGCAGCGTCACGCTGAACACCACGCTCTCCGGCTCCACGTACCAGCTCACCGACTCCACCCGCGGCGGCCACAAGACGTACAACCTGGCCCGCGGCACCTCGGGCACCGGCACCCTCTTCACGGACGCGGACGACATCTGGGGCACCGGCGCCGCCTCCAGCTCCTCCTCCGACCAGACGGCCGCCGCCGACGCCGCCTACGGCGCCCAGAAGACCTGGGACTTCTACAAGAGCACCTTCAACCGCAGCGGCATCAAGAACGACGGCAAGGCCGCCTACTCGCGGGTCCACTACGGCAACGCCTACGTCAACGCCTTCTGGCAGGACTCCTGCTTCTGCATGACCTACGGCGACGGCGCGGGCAACACCCACCCGCTGACCTCGCTCGACGTGGCCGCGCACGAGATGACCCACGGCGTCACCTCGGTCACCGCCCGCCTCAACTACAGCGGCGAGTCCGGCGGCCTCAACGAGGCCACCTCCGACATCCTCGCCACCGGCACCGAGTTCTACGCCGCCAACTCCACCGACGTGGGCGACTACCTCATCGGCGAGAAGATCGACATCAACGGCAACGGCACGCCGCTGCGCCACATGGACAGGCCGAGCAAGGACGGCAAGTCCCAGGACTACTGGTCCACCACCACCAACAGCGTGGACGTGCACTACTCGTCCGGCCCGGCCAACCACTTCTTCTACCTGCTCTCCGAGGGCAGCGGCGCGAAGACGATCAACGGCGTGAGCTACAGCTCGCCGACCTACAACGGCGCCGCGGTCGCCGGCATCGGCCGCGCCAAGGCGCTCCAGATCTGGTACAAGGCGCTCACCACGTACATGACCTCCACCACCAAGTACGCGGGCGCCCGCACCGCCACGCTCAACGCCGCCACGTCCCTGTACGGCTCCGGCAGCGCCGAGTACAACGCGGTGAACGCGGCCTGGGCCGCCGTCAACGTCAAGTGACCCTCGCACACGGGTGAATTCTCGAACGATTGACCGGCACCCGGCGGGCATATGCCCCCGGGTGCCGCTTAGTCTTGGGCCTCATGTCCTTCACCTACGAGGACGTCGGCGCCACACGCGACGGCGGCGTCCCCTGTCCGCCCGGCTACCACTCCGTGCACGAACGCACCCGCATCGGCGAGGGCGAGGACGTCTTCCGCCGTGCCGCCGAGGCGTTGACCACCTGGCGGATGCACCGCGAGATGGGCGTGGGGATCACCGCCTCCGCCGAGCGGGCCGCGCCCGGCGTGGACGTCACGGTGACCCTGGCCGGCATCGTCAAGGCCCCCTGCCGGGTGGTGTGGACGGCGGACGAGCCGCGCCGCGTCGGATGGGCGTACGGGACGCTCCCCGGGCACCCCGAGTCCGGCGAGGAGGCCTTCGTGGTCACCCGCACGGGTGACGGCACGGTCTGGCTCACGGTCACCGCGTTCTCCCGTCCCGCCAAGTGGTACGCGAAGGCGGGCGGCCCGGCCGTGCGCGGCTTCCAGCACGCCTACGCCAGGCGCTGCGGGGTGGTGCTGCGCCGCCTCGCGGACCCGCCGCAGGAGTTCTGAGGCGCCGGCGGGGGCCGTGAGCGGCCCCCGCCGGCGTACCCGGAGCGTCAGCGCATCAGCACCCCGGCCGCCTCGACCATCTCCTCCGCGGGGAGCGCCACGAGCCCGAGCTCCGCGCCGGAGGCCAGCAGCCGGTGCGCGGGCAGCACCCGCACGGTGTAGCCGAAGGGCCCCGTCCGGTCCAGGGTCAGCGGGCCCTCGTAGACCCAGTTGCCCTCGGTGTCCGGGCTGGTGGAGGCGGGCTTCAGCGGGACCGTCGTGGGGGCGGTGAGCCGGTCCTCGGCGTCGACCCGGCCCGCCGCGGCCTGGACCTCCACGTCCTCCGGGGCGAGGCCGCCGAGCCCGACCCGCACCCGCAGGGTCAGCGTGGCGCCCAGTTCCGCGGTGGTCGCCGCGGACGAGGTCTCCACGTGGCCGACCCGCACGGCGGGCCAGCCGCCGCGCACCCGGGCCTTCCAGGAGGCCAGTTCGGTCGCCGCGTCGGCCGTCATGGCCCGGTGCGACCGGGCCGCCGGCGCGTACAGCCGCTCCACGTACTCCCGCACCATCCGGCCCGCGAGCACCTTCGGGCCCAGGTGGGTCAGGGTGTGCCGGACCATCTCGATCCACCGGTCCGGCAGCCCGCTGTCGCCGCCCTTCTCGTAGAAGCGCGGGGTGACCCGGCGCTCCAGCAGGTCGTAGAGGGCGGCGGCCTCCAGGTCGTCCCGCCGCTCGGGGCCCGTGCCGGTGCCGTCGGCGGTGGGGATCGCCCAGCCGAAGTCGGGCTGGTACCACTCGTCCCACCAGCCGTCCAGCACCGACAGGTTGAGCCCGCCGTTGAGCGCCGACTTCATCCCGCTGGTGCCGCACGCCTCCAGCGGGCGGAGCGGGTTGTTCAGCCAGATGTCGCAGCCCGGGTAGAGCTTCTGCGCCATGCCCATGCCGTAGTCGGGCAGGAAGACGATCCGGTGCCGCACCCGCGGGTCGTCCGCGAACCGCACCAGTTCCTGGATCAGCCGCTTGCCGCTCTCGTCGGCCGGGTGGGCCTTGCCGGCCACCACGAGCTGCACGGGCCGTTCGGGGTGGAGCAGCAGCGAGCGCAGGCGTTCCTGGTCGCGCAGCATCAGCGTGAGCCGCTTGTAGGACGGCACCCGGCGGGCGAAGCCGATGGTCAGCACCTCGGGGTCGAGCACCCCGTCGATCCAGCCGAGTTCCGCGTCGCCCGCGCCGCGCTGGCGCCAGGAGTCGCGCAGCCGCCGCCGCACCTCGTCGACCAGCTGCCCGCGCAGGGACCGCCGGAGCTGCCAGATCTCCTCGTCGGAGATGTCCGCGACGGCGTCCCACCGTTCGGAGCCGCCGACGCTCAGCACCTCCTCGGCCCGCCGCTCCCCGACGCCGCGCGCACCGAGCCGCAGGACCTCGGGGGCGACCCAGGTCGGCGCGTGGACGCCGTTGGTGACGGAGGTGATCGGCACCTCCTCGGGGTCGAAGCCGGGCCAGAGCCCGGCGAACATCTCCCGGCTGACGCTGCCGTGGAGGACGGAGACGCCGTTGGCCCGCTGGGCGAGCCGCAGGCCCATCACCGCCATGTTGAAGACGCCCGGGTCTCCGCCGGGGTAGGTCTCGGCGCCGAGCCGGAGCACCCGGTCAACGTCGACCCCGGGCAGCTCGGCGTCCGGCCCGAACTGCCGGGCGACCAGGTTGCGGTCGAAGCGGTCGATGCCGGCCGGCACGGGCGTGTGGGTGGTGAAGACGGTTCCGGCCCGGACCGCCTCCAGGGCCGAGTCGAAGTCCAGCCCCTCCCGCACCAGTTCGTGGATGCGCTCCAGGCCCAGGAAGCCGGCGTGACCCTCGTTGGTGTGGAACACCTCGGGCTGCGGGTGGCCGGTGAGCTCGCAGTACGCGCGCACCGCCCGGACACCTCCTATGCCCAGCAGCATCTCCTGCAGCAGCCGGTGCTCGCTGCCCCCGCCGTACAGGCGGTCGGTGACGCCGCGCTCGCCGGCCCCGTTGTCCTCGACGTCGGAGTCGAGCAGCAGCAGCGGGACCCGGCCCACCTGGGCGACCCAGATCCGGGCCCGCAGCGAGGTGCCGCCCGGCAGGGCCAGCGAGACGTGGGCGGGGGTGCCGTCGGGCCGGGCGAGCGGGACGAGGGGCAGCTCGTGGGGGTCGAGGACCGGGTAGTGCTCCTGCTGCCAGCCGTCGCGGGAGAGCGACTGGCGGAAGTAGCCGTGCCGGTAGAGGAGTCCCACGCCGATCAGCGGGACCCCGAGGTCGCTGGCGGCCTTCAGGTGGTCGCCGGCCAGGATGCCGAGACCGCCGGAGTACTGCGGCAGGGCGGCGGTGATGCCGAACTCCGGCGAGAAGTAGGCCACGGCGGCGGGCAGCCCGCCGTTCTGCTCCTGGTACCAGCGGCCACCGCCGGTGTACTCGGCGAGGTCCTCGGCGGCGGCGTTCAGCCGGGCGAGGAACGCGTCGTCCTCGGCCAGCTCGGCGAGCCGGGCCGGCGGGACGCTGCCCAGCAGCCGCACCGGGTCGTCGCCGCAGGCCGCCCAGCGTTCGGGGTCGACGGACCGGAACAGGTCGCGGGTCCCGGCGTGCCAGGACCAGCGCAGGTTCCGCGCCAGGTCGCTGAGTGGCTGAAGGGGTCGGGGGAGGACGGGACGGACGGTGAATCGACGGATCGCCTTCACGTTTCCACCTCGGCTGGGCGTGCGGAAAGGGGGGACACATCCGTATGAATGCGTCCCCGTCGTCACCCTTGACGGTATCCGCGTGACGGCGGATCAACCACGGCGCACGGTTCTCCGGCGTGCCGCCGGGGCACACGGAGCGCGAAACGCGGGGCAGGCGGGTGAAATAGCCGGGGCGCGGACGGGCATACGACGATCGGCGTACAAGTCCGTCTCGTCTCCATCCGGTACAGGACCGGTCTTGTGCTCCCGAAAGGCCATGAGTAGTTAACAAAGCGCCGGATTGCTCACCCGAAGAGGGTGGGAAGGCTCCCCCGTACCCCTTTCGGTGGCTCTCGCGGGAACCACCTCCCCCCACCCGTCCAGCATCTCCCCATCCGCCCACCCACGTTGACGCGGAGGAGTGGTCATGCCCGCCACACATCGTCAGACGGCCCCCCGCCAGGAACCCGACGCCGCGACCCGCCCCCGGCCGCAGCCGCCCCGCGCGGCTCCCGCGGCCGACGGCTCGGCCCCGGCGCAGACCCCGCCCCCGCGCGCCGGGGGCGCGACCCGGCCCGGGGACCCCGCCCCGCAGCACACCCCCGCCGAGGACGCCGCGGCGGAGGGCGGGGCCACCCACCATCCCGGCGACCCCGGCGGAGCGGAGTCCCCGGGCCCCGCGGACGCCGGCCCCGCCGCGCCGCCCGCCGGCCCCGGCGGAGCCGGATCCCTGGGTCCGCCGGGAGCCGGTGGCGCCACACCCCCGGCTGCGCCGGAGGCCGGAACCTCGACCGAGGCAGGGCCTCCGGCCGAGGCGAAGGCTCCGCCCGAGGCCAGGGCTCCGGCCCGGGCGAAGGCTCCCACCAGGGCCAAGGCCAAGGCCAAGGCGCCGACCGGAACCGGCACACCGGCCGACGCGAAGGCCCCGACGAAGGCGGAGGCCCCTTCCGGCGCCAAGACCCGGAGCAAGGCCGGGGCCCCCGCCGGCGCCAAGACGCCCGCCAAAGCGAAGGCCCCCGCCAAGGGGAAGCCCCCGGCCAAGGCAAAGGCGAAGGCGGGGAAGGCCGGCGGCACCCGGGCTCCTGGAGACGCCGCACGGACGACCGGCGGCCTCGCGCCGACCGTGGGCCGCATCCCCGTGGAGGACGTCCGCCCCCGCGTCGCGGACGGCCGGCGGCCCGCCAAGGCGGTGACCGGCGAGAGCTTCGAGGTCACCGCCACCGTGTTCCGCGAGGGCCACGACGCCGTCGCCGCGAACGTCGTGCTGACCGACCCGGACGGCACCCCCGGACCGTGGACGCCGATGCGCGAGGTCGCCCCCGGCACCGACCTGTGGGCCGCCACCGTGACCCCCGACCGCCCGGGCCGGTGGAGCTTCACCGTGGAGGCGTGGAGCGACCCGATCGGCACCTGGCGGCACACCGCGGGCATCAAGGTCCCGGCCGGGATCGACACCGAACCGGTCCTGGAGGAGGGCGCCCGCCTGCACGAACGCGCCGCCGGGGACGTCCCGCCGGGCCCCGCCCGGGACGCGGTGCTGGCCGCCGTGGCCGCGCTGCGCGACGAGGACCGCCCGGTGGCCTCCCGGCTCGCCGCGGCCCTCGCCCCCGAGGTGACCGAGGCCCTGGACGCCCACCCGCTGCGCGAACTGGTCAGCCCCGCCGAACCGCTGCCCCTGCTGGTGGAACGCGAACGGGCCCTGTACGGCGCCTGGTACGAGTTCTTCCCCCGCTCGGAGGGCGCCGTGGTCCCGCAGGACGGGCCACCGGTCAGCGGGACCTTCCGCACGGCGGCCGAGCGGCTCCCGGCCGTCGCCGCGATGGGTTTCGACGTCGTATACCTTCCGCCGATTCACCCGATCGGCCTCAACCACCGCAAGGGCCGCAACAACACGCTGACCGCCCACGAGTGGGACGTCGGCGTGCCCTGGGCGATCGGGTCGCAGGAGGGCGGGCACGACGCCGTCCACCCGGACCTCGGGACGCTGGAGGACTTCGACGCGTTCGTTGCGAAGGCCGCCGAGCACGGCCTGGAGATCGCGCTGGACTTCGCCCTCCAGTGCTCCCCCGACCACCCGTGGGTGGAGAAGCACCCGGACTGGTTCCATCACCGCCCGGACGGGTCGATCGCCTACGCGGAGAA
>NZ_JBEYUK010000017.1:0-134101 GCF_040643475.1 Streptomyces sp. NPDC047130
GTGCGGGCCCCGCCCCCCCCCCCCCGGGGGGGGGGCCCCCCCCCGGCCCCCCCCCCCCCCCCCCCCCCCCGCCGAGTCGTCCGCGGTGCCGGACCCCTCGGCGACCGGCGGGTCAGCCCACCGACAGCAGGTCGTCCACCGAGCCCCGGCCCGCCCGCTCGGCCGCCGCCGCCAGGGTGTCCTTGTCCGCCGCGTAGCGGCCGGTGACCAGGGCCCACTCGTAGTTGCCGTTGATCCAGTGCTGCACGGCCTCGACACCCATCCGGGTGCGCAGGCGCTCGTCCTCCGTCAGCGCCAGCTCGTCGCACATCGCGGGCACCCGGGCCTCGAGCGCCAGGTACTCGGTCAGGCAGGCGGCGGTCATCCGGTACGCCTCGTCGGCGGCCTCCTCCCACGAACAGCCCTGCTCCCGGCGGAGCACGGCGATGAGGTTGTGCCCGTCCCCCCGGCGCCGTTCCCGCTCGAAGGAGTGGATGTCGTTCATGAAGCCGATGACGTCCGCGGCCAGGTCCCGCATCCGCTCCATGACCGGGTGCGCCTGCACCTGGGCCGGGACCTCGAAGCCGCGGCTGCGCTCACCCGCGTCGATGCTGTGGTGGATGCCCACCGTGCGGCGGCGGAACTCCGCGTACTCCTTCACCCCGAGCGTGCCCTCCAGGCCGGCGGCCGCCAGGTCGACCTCCTCGCAGTGGGCGGTCAGGAATCTGCCCCAGGAGGCGGCGAACCGGGTCTGCCAGGTGAGGGACATGCCGCGCGACAGCTGCGCCCAGACCTCCGCCCACGCCTCGGTGATCGGACACACCACCCGCGGCGCCGTCCCGGCGGGGCGCAGCGGCGTGACGATCAGCTCGCGCGCCACCTCGGTTATCCGGTCGGCCCGGTCCGGCCGGTTGGCGTCGAACTGGTCGTCGAAGAGGAAGGCCAGCGAGAACCAGTTCATCAGAACGGTCATGTCCTCGGCCGAGGCGTACGGATAGGTACGCGCCGCCGCCTGCGGCAGATCCCACGAGCAGTACTCCTCGAACCCCGCCTCGCTGCGGACCAGCCCCCGGTCACGGACCCAGCGCAGATGCCGTTCCCTGGCGTACTCCAGGTGCGGGCTGACCGGCGTGGAGAAGGGGAGGTCGAACGTGACGTCCTGAGGCATGGGGGGTCCTTTCGGGACGGAAGGGGGCTCAAGTGCGTTTCAAATCGGCCAAGTTGAAACGCGAGCCGTTTCGAAGCTGCCCTTCCGGTCAGGCGCGCATACCCCTCGGACATGTGACCCGGATCACTCTCGCGCGTCACATGCCGGAAGAGAGAACGCACCCCCGAACACGAGGAACCGGGGCCCCGGGACGAGTCCCGGAGCCCCGGCGGCGGGGCGGGCGGGCCGGTGTCAGTCCCGGCCCTGGCCCTTCGCCTTCTCGGGCCACACGCCCGTCCTGCGCTCCAGCGCCTGGGCGCTGCTCCGGTCGATGACCGCCCGCACCAGGGCGAAGATGGCGCCCTGGATCGCGGCGGCCAGCAGGATCTCGCCCCACCGGCGGTCCCGGTCGAGGGCGTCGGGGGCGTTGTCCTCGTGCTTGATGGCCTTCCACGTCTTCTGGAAGGCGGCGGTGGCCAGCCGTCCACCGCCCCAGCTGACCGCGAATCCGAGCGGCTTGTAGACGGTGGGCAGCGTCTGCTTCTTCTGCGCGTAGGTGGCCAAGAGGTCTCTCCTTGTGTTCTCGCGGTCGTGTCCGAGGTCGCCGGGCCGGTCAGGGCCGCCCCGACGGGGGAACCTCCTCGCCCCGCGGCACCGGGCCGGGGGGCGTTCCGTCGCCGAACGGCCGGCCGCCGAGCTGCTCCCGGTGGTGCGGGGTCAGCCAGGCCGACAGGTCCGGTCCGAGTGGCACCACCTGGGTGGGGTTGATGCCTTGGTGCACCACGTAGTAGTGCCGCTTGATGTGGTCGAAGTCGACCGTGTCGCCGAACCCGGGGGTCTGGTACAGGTCGCGTGCGTAGGCCCAGAGCACCGGGTTCTCCGCCAGCTTCCACAGGTTGCACTTGAAGTGACCGTGGTAGACCGGGTCGAAACGTACGAGTGTGGTGAAGAGGCGGATGTCGGCCTCGGTGACGGTGTCGCCCACCAGGTAGCGCCGGCGCTCCAGCCGCCCGGCGAGCCGCTCCAGCCGGTCGAAGACCGCGCGGCACGCCTCCTCGTAGTCGGCCTGCGTGGTCGCGAAGCCCGCCCGGTAGACACCGTTGTTGACGTCCCGGTAGACGCCCTCCATGACCTCGTCGATCTCCGCCCGCAGCGGCTCCGGATACAGGTCCGGCGCCCCCTCCCGGTGGTGGGCCGTCCACTCGGTGGCGAGGTCCAGGGTGATCTGCTGGAAGTCGTTGGTGACGAGCTTCCCGCTCGGCACGTCGACGATCGCCGGGACGCTGACGCCGCCGGGGTAGTCCCTCTCGCGCCGGTCGTAGGCCTCGTGGAGGAACCGGATGCCCAGCACCGGGTCGCGGTCGTCCGGGTCGAGGGTGAAACGCCAGCTCCGGTCGTCCTGGATCGGGTCGGTGACCGCCAGCGAGACGGCGTCCTCGAGCCCCAGCAGGCGCCGGGAGATCACCGCGCGGCTCGCCCAGGGGCAGGCCCGGCTGACCACCAGCCGGTAGCGGCCCGGCTCCACCGGCCAGCCGTCCGCGCCGTCGGCCGTGATCCGGTCCGCGAAGTGGCTTCGCGACCGCTTGAACTTCTTGCGGCCGTACTCGGCGTTCCCCTCGCCCATCTGCGTCCGCCTTCCCGGGTGGCCTCCGCGGACCGGCAGGTCCGCTCCCAGGGACGCGTTCCCCCTTTTTCGTGATCGGCACCGTGCCGGGGCGACGGGGAACCGGGCCGGCCCGCGGCCGAGGGGCGTCCGCGGGAGGCGGGGGAGGGGAGGAGGCGCCGGGGGCCGCCGCGCGAGGAGCGGGCGCAGACGCTGGTGGGCCCCGCCACGACGGGGGAGCGCGGCGGGACCCGACAAGCGTCTGCCCCGCCCTCAGGGCTTCATGCGTGACGGCCCCGGGGAAAACCCGGGGACAGCCGGAAATCACCCCTGCGGGCGACACCCGGCCGGAAGGCGCGCGGTCACCCGGCGCAGGTGACGGTGGGCCCGGCCACCATGCCCCCGGTGCGGAAGGTCTGGCCCTGGGGCATCCAGTACCCCAGCTTCGACACGACGGTCGAGCACGTGCCGGTGGTGGTGGCCCGGACGACGACCGTGGAGGGGTTGCCCGGCTGGAGGTCGGTGAGCGCGCAGTCCAGCGCGTGGTTCAGACGCTTCTTCGACGGGTGGCGGCCGATCAGCGGGTTGACGCACCGCGGGTCCTCGGTGGTGAGGCGGACACCGGACTCCTCCTCGCCGATCAGCCCGAACCGTCCGCTGCCGTCACCCGCCTCGCTGTCCCGGTGGACGGTGTACGTCAGCACCGTGGTGCGCCCGGGGCGCAGCCGCTCCCGGTCCACCACGATGCGGTGCGTCGGTTCCCGCAGCGGCTGGGTGAGGGTGAGCGGTGCGCTCACGTCGCCCGCCAGGTCCACACCCTCGGGCGTCGAGCGCACCCGCACCTCGGCGGTGATCTCGTACGTGCCCGGGCCGGGGTAGTCGGCGGAGCCGGGCAGCGTGCCCCGGGCGACCACCTCGCCGTCGCGGCGGGCGGTCCAGGTGCCCGAGGTGCGGCAGGCGCGCGTCTCCCCGCCGGCCGTGCAGGAGGCGGGGGCGGACAGGGCCAGCGAGGGGCCGCCGGTGGAGGTGCACAGCGAGACCGAGGCGCTCCGGCCGCCCGCGCCCTCCAGCACTCCGGCCGGCGCGCACAGGGTCTCCGGGGCGGGCGCCGCGGCGCCCGGGGCGGTCGGCGTGGCGGAGGGCGAGGGCGCCGCCGCGCGGGCGGGCCCGCGGCCGTCGGCGGGCGGGGAGCCCGGCAGCTGGGCGACCGCGGTCAGCGTGAGGCCCACGGCTCCCACGGTCAGCGCGACACGGGCCCGCCGGGTGAGCGGGGTACGGGACGGCGGGGTCGGCGATGTCGGCACCGGTTCCTCCGGGGGTCAGCGGCGTCGGGTCCGCCGACGAGCATGGCCCCCCGGTGCCCCGCGGGCCGCCGCCGGGCACCGGACACGCCGCCCCCTCACCTGGGGGCACCAACGACGGGCCGCCGAGGCGCGCACACCGTCCCGTCCGGCGCCCCGGCTAGCGGCCCGTCCGCGAGGTGAACGCCGTCACCGAGAGCGTCGTCCTGCCCGAGACCGGCACCTTGCCGCCCTCCCAGCGCACGCTCAGCGGCCTGTGCTCGTCCGGAGGGGTGATCAGCAGCGTCTCCGGGACGGCGGTCCTCGCGTCGGTGAGCTCCGGGTTGGAGTACGACAGCGCGGCCCAGGCGCTCTCCCCGGGAGCCAGGGTGACCCTGGCCGCCGGCGCGTCAGGGATCCGCTCGGGGTCCGGCCCCAGCTGCCCGCCCCCGGCGTCCGTGAACGCCGCGCCGGGGTAGCCGCGCAGGAAGCAGGCCTTGCCCGACTGGTTGGTGAGAGCCACCGAGAAGGCGCGCTGCCCCGCTCCCGCGTCGCCGGGGCCCACCGACGCCGACAGGCCGGAGGTGCGGCACCGGGTGGTGACGGCGGCCGGTTCCGAGCCGGTCGCCGCGGCCGGGCCGGCCGGCGACGCCTCGGACTCCCCGCCCCGGCAGCCCGCCAGGAGCAGCTGGGCCGGGAGCAGGGCGGCCGCCGTCCACAGAGCGCCGCGGTACCGCTTCGCACGCGAGATGCCCATGGTCGTCCACACTCCCCGGAGAACGTCGGGACGGATGTCCCGTCATCGTCCTCCCGAGGACCGGATTCGGAAAGACCGCCTCCGGGACGCGCTACTCGCCCTCGAGCAGCGTCAGTTCGGCCCAGATCGTCTTGCCCTCCGGGGTGTGCCGGGTGCCCCAGCGCTGGGTCAGCTGGGCCACCAGCAGCAGACCGCGGCCGCCCTCGTCGAAGGTCCGGGCGCGGCGCAGGTGCGGGGCGGTGTGACTGGTGTCCGAGACCTCGCAGATCAGGGTGGAGGCGCCGTGGATCAGCCGCAGCCGGATGGGTCGGGCCCCGTACCGGATGGCGTTGGTGACCAGCTCGCTGACGACCAGTTCGGCGGTGAAGGTCGCCTCCTCCAGCCCCCAGTGCTCGAGCTGCTTCACCGACTGCTTGCGGATCGCCGCGACCAGGGCCGGATCGGCGGGGATGTCCCAGGTGGCCACCTTGGACGAGGGCAGGCCGCGGGTGCGGGCCAGCAGCAGCGCGACGTCGTCGGCCACGTCGCCCTTGGGGAGCAGCCGCGCCAGGATGTGCTCGCAACTGGCGTCCAGGGACTCCGCGGGCTCCGCCAGCGCCTCCTGGAGCCGGGCGCGGCCGGT
Source organism: Streptomyces sp. NPDC047130 (assembly GCF_040643475.1). Taxonomy (NCBI): domain Bacteria; kingdom Bacillati; phylum Actinomycetota; class Actinomycetes; order Kitasatosporales; family Streptomycetaceae; genus Streptomyces; species Streptomyces sp. NPDC047130. The sequence goes on from NZ_JBEYUK010000017.1 coordinate 5,389, forward strand.
GTCGACGTCCTGACCGTGATGCGTCACCAGACCGTCGGTGTAGAAGGCGAGGACCGTGCCCTCGGGCAGTTCCAGGTCGGCCACCTCGAAGGGCAGCCCGCCCACCCCCAGCGGAGGGCCGGCCGGCATCTCGACCGGCTCGGGCAGGCCGCCCGGGCGGACGATCAGGGGCGGATGGTGCCCCGCGCGGGCCATGGAGCAGCGCCGGGACACCGGGTCGTAGACCGCGTACAGGCAGGTCGCGCCGACCTCGCCCGGACTGCCGTCGTTGCCCGCCTCCTCGGAGAGGCGGACGACCAGGTCGTCCAGATGGGTCAGGAGCTCGTCGGGGGCCAGGTCGATGTCGGCCAGGGTGCGCACCGCGGTGCGCAGACGGCCCATGGTGGCGGACGCCTGCACGCCGTGGCCCACCACGTCGCCGACCACCATCGCCACCCGCATGCCGGAGAGCGGGATGATGTCGAACCAGTCGCCGCCGACGCCGCCCGCCCGGGCCGCCGGCAGATAGCGCGAGGCGGCCTGCAGGGCGGCGGTGACCGGCAGCGAGCGCGGCAGCAGGCTCCGCTGGAGCGCCAGCGCCACCTCCCGCTCCCGCGAGTAGCGGCGGGCGTTGTCGATGCAGACGGCGGCCGTCGCCGCGACCTCCTCGGCCAGCAGCACGTCGTCGCGGGAGAACCGCTCCTGGTGCCGGTGGCGGGCCAGCAGGGCCACGCCGAGGATCATGCCGCGGGCCCGCAGCGGCACCGCCAGCGCCGAGTGCAGCCCGACCTCCACCACCCGGCGGGCCAGGCCGTCGCGGTAGGCGAAGCGGCGCGCCATCCCCTCCGGCGTGTCGGTGACGATCAGCGTCCTGGCCTGGCTGAGCGCGTCGGACTGCAGGGTGGTGCCGGGGTAGGAGTCCAGCTCGCCGATCTCCGGGAAGGCGTCCGCCCGGCCCAGCACCGAGCGGTCGGCCGCCCGGCGGAGCTTCACCGGCACCCCCGGCGAGGGCGGCTCCGAGGGCGGGTCGCCGCCGTGCTCCGGGTCGAGCAGGTCCACGCTGACGAAGTCGGCCAGCGCCGGCACCAGCACGTCCGCGAACTCCTGCGCGGTCCGGCGGACGTCCAGCGTGGTGCCCACCCGGGTGCTCGCCTCGTTGACCAGCTCCAGACGCTCCCGGGCCCTGAGCTGCTCGGTGAAGTCGTGGGCGGCGAGCGAGACGCCGCAGACCGCCCCCGAGCCGTTCAGGACCGGGGCCATGCTGGTCAGCCAGGCGCGGATCACCCCGCTCCCGCCGAGCTGCGGCAGGTACGTCCGCACCGAGTAGTGCTTGCCGGTGTCCAGGACCTGGCGCATGGTCTGCTCGACCTCGGCCAGTTCCTCGCGCCCGCCGATCTCGGTCACCCGCAGACCGCGCAGCCGTTCGGCGGGGGCGCCCATCACCCTCGCCATGTCGGTGTTCATCGCGCGCAGGCGCAGACCGGCGTCGAAGACCGCCATCGCGCAGGGTGACTGCACCAGCTCCACCGTGGCCAGCGGGTCGTCCGGCTGCAGCGGCCGGGAGGTCTCGCCGACCGGGGCGACGATGACCCACCGGCCCGGCCGGTCGCCGCGCGGCGGTCTGCGGTGGGCGATCAGGCCCACCGGCACGGTACGGCCGTCACAGTGGCGCACCGGGACCGTCGAGACGAGCCGCTGCTCGGAGGCCGCGTCGCCGGTGAGGAGGCCGCCGCAGCCGCCCCCCGGGGCGCACAGCGCGGAGACCGGGCCGCCCACGACGTCGCTCGCGGTGTGGCCGAGGAGCCGCGTGGCTCCCTCGTTCCACTCGAGCACGACGCCGTCGTCGTCGACGACGACCCGTGCCGTCGCGGCATCGTCGAGCGGATTGACCGGGCTCATGGTCGGCACTCCATCGAGGGCACATTCCGTGACCGTCGCGTCACGTCGGTCCCAGCGTAGTCGTTCGGACACGGGCGCGTGCCGCCGCCTTGGGCCGGGCGGGCGGCGGTCCGGTCCCCGCACGGGCGGCGGGCGGCCGCGGCGCCCCGCGGCCGTCCTCCTCGCGGTACCGGCTCGAAAGGACGTTCCCACTGCTCTGACCTGCGGATATTTACGGCCGGTCGGGTCGGCGGTACCTTGGCGCCATGCCAGCACTCAATGTCGAGTTCAGCGACCGCGAGCTCGAGGACCTGCGGCAGATCGCCAAGGAGCGCGGTACCTCCATGAAGGCCCTGGTCCGCGAGGCGGCGGCGGCCGACATAGCCCGTCACCGGGCGCTCCAGGAGGGCGCCGAGGCGTTCCGCCGCTTCTTCACCGCCCACGCCGCCGAGTTCGCCGCCGCCTTCCCCGACGACGAGCCGCCCCTGCGGGGAGCCGGGCGGGCCGCCTGACCCATGGCCGCCGTCCTCCACATCGACGTGCCCTGGCTGCTGCAGCGCCACGAGGAGGTGCTGCCGGACCAGCCGACCATCACCGACTTCTCCGCCCTGGTGGCCGCCGTGGCCCGGCACCGGGTGGACCCGCCGCGCCTCGGCGTCGACTCCGACCCGGCCTGGCGCGCCGCGGCCCTGCTGCACACGCTCGTCGTGCTCAGGCCGCTGCCCGCCTCCAACGCCCGGTTCGCCTGCGCCACCGCGGTCGCCTACATGTACGCCAGCGGCGCCGGCATCGACCCGCCGTACGGCGCGCTCGTCGACCTCGCCCGCGACCTGGTCACGGGCAAGGCCGACGTCTACGCCGCCGCCGACCGCCTGCGGGAGTGGCAGCTGTGACCCGGCGGCGGCGCGGGCCACGGTCAGCGCCGCCTTCGGTGGCTGGTGTCGCACCACGGGTAGCGCTCGCTCAGCCGGCAGGTGCACAGGGCCACCCGGAACCGGTCCGAGGACGCCACCGTGCCGTCCTCCAGCTCCACCTCCACCGGTCCCTCGACCAGCATCGGCCCCCGGCGGGGCACCACGATCCGTCGCGCCTCGGGCGCCCGCCCGGCCGCCGTCCGGCCGTCCGCCGTCCGGCCGTCCGCCGTCCGGCCGTCCGCGGCCGGGGCGCCGGTCTGCTCACTCGGGTCGTTCGGCACGGACCACCACCAGTTCCTCCCGCTCCGCACGGGCCTGCTCCGGGGAGATCAGCCCCCGGTGCCGCAGCCAGTTCACCCGGTCACGGAGCACCGGCCCGAAGGCCACCTGCCGCCGGAGCGTCACGGACGCCTTGAGCCCGGCCGCCCGCAGCCGCTCCTCCGTGGCGGCGGGACCGCACAGCGCGGAGTGCACCATCAGCAGGACGCCGCCCGGACGCAGCAGGTCCGGGGCCTCCCGGCAGATCCGGTCGACCACCAGCCGGCCGTCGTCCCCGGCGTCCCACGCCCGCGCCTCGCGCGGCCGCCCGCGCAGACCGCCCGGGGGCGTCGGCACGTACGGGGGATTGGCCGTGATCACGTCGAACGCCTGGCCCCGCACCGGTGCGAACAGGTCGCCGCGGACCGCGCGCACCCGGACGCGGTGCAGCAGGGCGTTGATCCGGACACCGGCCACCGCGCGGCGCGAGACGTCCACGGCCGTGACCTCGCCGCCGCGCCGGGCGGCCGCCAGGGCCAGGGCGCCCGAGCCGGTGCCCACGTCGAGCACACGGGCGCCCGGGGAGAGGGCTTCGTCGTCCAGGGCCTCGAGAAGGAGGCGGGTGTCGTCCTGGGGCGCGTACACGCCGGGGATCACCAAAGGTCGCTTCACACGGGCCGAATACCCAGGTCGGGCCGGTGCATGGCCGAACTCCGGGTCACCGTCACCCGGCCGGTTCCGTCCCTCGGCGCGGCCCGCGCCGGCCACCGCCCCGCTCACGCGGAAGCCCCGACCGGCTCGGCGAGCGGCGAACGCAGCGCCGTGCGGTCCCCGCGCCAGCGGTCCATGACGTGGTCGGCCAGCCGGTCCTCCAGGAACACCGTCGCGTCGATGCCGAACACGACGTCGGCCTCCAGGTACGGCTCCTCCTCCAGCAGGCCGCCGATCACCTCGTGGCGGACCACCTGCTCGTGCACCGCGTCCGCCTCGACGTGCTCGTCGTAGAAGAACTCGGCGGCCGGTCCGGCGCCGGTGCGGCGCATGGCCTCCGCCAGGCGACGCGACCCGGGCGAGGAGGTGATCTCCACGGTCGCGAAGTGGCCCACCAGCGCGCCCCGCAGGGCGCGGTGCAGGCCCAGCAGCGACATCAGGTTGACCACGGCCAGGGCGGGGGCGGGGGCGGGGTCGAGGTAGCGGCCGTAGGCGGTCTCCAGGCCCAGGTCCGCCATCAGGTCGGCGAAGAGCTTGGCGTGCACCCGCTCGGCACGGCCGCCGCCGAACTCGTCGAACTCCACCGAGACCATGGCCGCCTTGGCGCGCCCCCACAGCCGGGGCAGCACCCAGGCGTGCGGGTCCGCCTCCTTCAGGTGGTACACCGACCGCATCGCGGCGTACTCCCGCAGGTGGCGCAGCTCGCCCTCGTCCCGCAGGAACCAGGTGACCCCCGTGCCCTCCGACGGCTCCACCAGGAGCTCCTTCACGGCGGACCGCACGTCCCCGTGCACCGGCACGTCACGGCGCAGCGCCGCGAGGAACCGGTTCTCCATCGCCCGGCGCACGGCCAGCAGGTCCGGGTCCCACTCCAGGGCCGGGTCCACCCCGGCGAAGCCGCGGTAGTGGAGTTCGTAGCAGCAGTAGAGGGCCAGCTGGAGGTCGTCCCCGTACGGGTCGGCCTCCTCGGCGAGCGCCGTCGGGGGCGGCGGGCCCTCGCCGCGCAGCAGGGCGAGGACGCCCGCGGACAGCGGGCCCCGGGAGGACGGCAACGCGGGTGCGTGCAGGTCGTGAAGATCGTCGCGGTCGTGACTCATGCGGCCCGGGTACCCGCCGCGACGCCGGGTACCCGGGCGGACCGCCAGGTCAGCGCTCCTGCCGCGCCTGCTCCTGGGCGGCGGGGTTCGGTGACGTCGCGTCGCCGGCCTCACCGGAGCGCTCCTGCCCGTCCTGGCTCCGGCCGTCCGCGCGGGCGGCGGCCTCCTCGGCCTCCCGGAACGCCTCGGCCAGCGCGGTGCGCGGCTGGTCGTCCTCGCGGTCGCGGTCGCTGTGGTGATGGTTCACCGTCGTCTCCTCGGTCTCACAGGTGTCTGCGTGTCGTGCCCCCGGAGGGGGCGGACCTGCGGGTACCCGGCACCGCCGGGAACAGGCGCGGACTCCTCCGGCTACGCCATCTGGCGGCGCACCAGCTCGTGCAGACGCCCGCCGGTGTCGGCCAGCAGTTCCGCCGGGGACCCGGTCTGCGCCACCCGCCCGTCGTCCATCACGATCACGCGGTCGGCGTCCATCACCGTGGACAGGCGGTGCGCGATCACCACCCGGGTGGCCCGCAGCGCCCGGGTGCTCTCGATCACCCGCCGCTGGGTCTCGTTGTCCAGGGCACTGGTGGCCTCGTCGAGGAAGAGGATCCGCGGCCGCCGGATCAGCGCCTGGGCGATCATCAGGCGCTGCCGCTGACCGCCGGAGAGCGATCCGCTGCCGGCCACCAGGGTGTGCAGCCCCATCGGCATCTGCCGGATGTCGTCGCCCAGCCCGGCCAGCTCCGCCGCCTCCATCACGTCCTCGGGGGTGTACGGCTCGTGCCCGCGGACGACGTCCAGCACCGACCCGGTGAACGGCTGGGCGTGCTGCAGCACCACCCCGCACTGCCGCCGCACCGCCGCCCGGTCCAGCGCGGCCAGGTCCTGACCGTCGTAGAGGACGCTCCCCGAGGCCGGCCGGTCGAAGCCGATCAGCAGCCTCAGCAGCGTCGACTTGCCGCAGCCGCTAGGACCGACGATCGCCACGAACTCGCCGGGACCGACCTCGAAGGACACGTCGTCGAGGACCGGCGGCCCGTCGTCGGAGTAGCGGAACGACAGCCGCCGCGCCTCGATCGCCCCGGAGAGCCGCCCCGGCGGGGTGCTCGCCCGCCGCACCTCCGGCACCGCGTCCAGCACCGGCCGCAGCTCCTCGAACAGCGGCAGCGCCGCCACCACCGAGACCGCCGCGCCGGTCAGCTGGGTGACCGAGCCCAGCAGCATCGTCACCGCCGTGTTGAAGGCGAGGAAGTCCGCGGGCGGCATCGAACCCCGCGCCGGACCCGCCAGCAGCATGAACATCAGCAGCGAGCACACCGGGAGGGCCACCGAGCCGAGCACCGCGTTGAGGTTCTTGATGCCGCCCAGCCGCCGGTGCATCTCGCGGCTGCGCGCGAACTCGCCCGCCCAGGCCGCGTAGGCGTAGTTCTCGGCCGCCGCGACCCTCAGCTTGGGCAGGCCGCGCAGCGTCTGGAACGCCTGGTTGTTGAGCCTGTGGGTGAGCCGGACCAGCCGGCGCTGCCACCGCACCTGCCACAGGCCCAGCGCCAGGAACACCGCGGCGAGCACCAGCAGCAGGCCGATCGCGGCCAGCGCCATCCTCACGTCGTACCACAGCAGCAGCCCCAGGTTGACGGTGCCGACGGTCAGCGACTGGGCCGCCACCGGGCCCACGCCCGCCAGGAGCTGCCGGATCCGGCTGATGCCCATCGCCGCGCCGGCCAGCTCGCCGGTGGAGCGCCCGGTGAAGAACCCCGCCGGCAGCCGCAGCAGCCGGTCCCACACCGCGGGCTGGAGCACGGCCTCGATCCGGCCCTCCAGGCGGAGCATGGTGAGGTTCTGCAGCAGCAGGAACACCGCCGACACCACCGCGGCCACCAGCACGGCGGTGCAGGCCAGGGCGATCAGGTCGGTCCGCGCCTGCGGCACGTACGCGCCCAGCACCTTGCCGGTGACCACCGGCACCGTCACGCCCACGGCGACGGTGACCAGCCCGCCGAGCAGCAGCGCGGCCAGGTCGCCCCGGGCGCCGGACAGCACGAACCGGGCCAGCCGCAGCGGGGTGGTGCGCCGCTCGGGCAGGGGGCGGAAGAACATCACCGCGCGGGTGTCGTAGTCGCCGGCGTTCCCCGCGCCGATCCGGGTCTCCCGGCCGGTGGTCGGATGCACCGCGGCATAGCCCCCGCGCCGCCACAGCAGCGCCACCGGCGCGCCGGACAGCGCGCGAAAGCCCAGCAGCGGCCCGACGTCCTCCTTCCACCAGCGGCCCCCGCCCAGCCGCACGGTCCGCGTCCGCACCCGGGAGACGGCGGCGATCCGCTCCACCGGGTCCAGCCGTTCGGCGCCCGCGTCCCCGCGCGCCGGATCGGTCAGCGTGACGCCCGCCGCCCCGGCCACGAGCCGGCAGGCCGCCCAGGTGGCGTCCTCGTCGACGTCGGTGATCCGGCGGCGCGAACGGCCGCCGAGGGAGGCCAGCAGGGTGCGGTCGGCCCGGTCGCGGGCCTCCTGGCCCGCTCTGATGCCCGCCGCCGCCCGGCTCTCGTGGGTCCTCTCCCGCTGCTCGATCCACCGGTCCAGGGCGGAGAGCAGACGGAACTGCCGGTCGACCATGCCCTGCCAGAGGGACGGGTCCATCAGCAGGTCGGCGGCGGCCTCCGCGCCGTAGAGGGAACCGGGGGCGACACCGCCGGGCGGCACGTGCATCCAGAGGACGTCCTCGTCGGCCCTGCGCGCCAGGTGCTCCGCGGCCTGCTGGAAGTCCGGCCCGGTGGAGAAGCCCTCGGTGAACTCGGCGGTGAGGACCGCCGCCATCGGGGCCTGGAAGAGCACCGACAGGCCCCGTCCCACGCCGAGGGCCAGGGCGTGCTCCAGCGGGCCCGCGTCGGCGGCGGAGTACCCGGGGCTCAGGTGGAGCGGATTGCCGTACTCGTCGTACGTCCAGGTCCGCCCGGTGACCGGCTGGTACAGCTCGCGCAGCTGGATCCGGCGCACCGCGCAGTCCCGCAGGGGCCGCGCCACCAGCGTGTGCCGGGGGCCGGGGACCGGTCCGAGCAGCAGCGAGCCGGCCTCCAGCCGGCCCAGGTGGTGCCAGTGGCCCTGGCCCACCGCGTCCACCGCGAACACGTCGAGCGCTCCCGCGGCGACCAGCCACAGCACCTGCGGACCCTCCAGGTCGAGCCGGGGGCCGGAGCAGTCCACGGGGGCGCCCAGACCGTCGAGCGCCGCGAGACCGGTGTCCCGGAAGGCGTGGTCCCCGTCGTTCACGGACGTCATCTACCGCTCCCTGACCAGTTGTGCGTAGGCCCCGCCGGCGGCCACCAGCCGGTGGTGGGTGCCGCGCTCCACGACCGCGCCGTGCCGGAGCACCACGATCTCGTCGCTGTCCCGGACCGTGCTGAGCCGGTGGGCGACGACCACGCAGGCGCAGCCGCGGCGGCGCAGGCTGTCCATCACGACCAGCTCCGTCTCGGCGTCCAGCGCGCTGGTCACCTCGTCGAGGACCAGGACGCTGGGGCGGCGGACGAGGGCGCGGGCGATCTCCAGCCGCTGCCGCTGACCGCCGGAGAAGTTCCGGCCGTCCTGCTCGACCGGGCTGTGGATGCCGCCGGGGCGGCGCATCACCACGTCGTACAGGGCGGCGTCCTTCAGGGCGTCGACCACCGCCTCGTCGGGGACCGACGGGTCCCACAGCGCGACGTTGTCACGGACCGTGCCCTCGAAGAGGAAGACGTCCTGGTCGACGAAGGACACCGAGGCGGCCAGCGCGCCGCGCGGGATGTCCTCCAGCCGCCGGCCGTCGATCAGGATCTCCCCCTCCCAGGGGGCGTACAGCCCCGACAGCAGCCGCGCCACCGTCGACTTCCCGCTGCCGGACCCGCCCACCAGGGCCACCTGCCGCCCCGGGCCGACCGTCAGGTCGAACCCGCTGAGCAGCGGCTCGTCGAGCGGGCTGTAGCCGAAGGCGACGTTCCGCAGCTCGACGTGCCCGCGCAGGCGGCGGGTGGAGTCCTCGCCGCCGCGGGTGTGGAGCGGATCGGGCGCGAAGTTCTCCACGTCCTTCAGCCGGGCCACGTCGGCCGCGAAGTCCTGGATCCGCCCGGCCACCCCGTTGAGCCGGGTCAGCGGCGCGGTGAAGCGGGTGACCAGCGCCTGGAAGGCCACCAGCAGACCCACCGTGATGTGGCCCTCCACCGCCCGCAGGCCGCCGATCCAGAGGATCAGGGCGCTGTTGAGGGTGGCGAGCGTCGGCGCCACCACGCCGAGCCAGGCGGTGGGGACACCCAGGCGCTGCTGCTCCTCCAAGGTGATGGCGTGCTGCCCCGCCCACCTGCGGAAGTAGCCGTCCTCGCCGCCGGTCGCCTTCATGGTCTCGATGAGCTGGAGCCCGGTGTACGCGGTGTTGGTGAGCCGGGCGGAGTCGGCGCGCAGCTTGGCGGTGCGGGTCGCCCGCAGCCGGACGACCACCCGCATGGCGACCACGTTGAGCAGGGCCACCCCGACGCCGACGGCGGTGAGCTGCGGGTCGTAGGTGTGGAGGAGCACCGCGTAGAGCACCACGACCACCGCGTCCACGCCCGCGGAGGCGAGGTCCCGCGAGAGGGTCTCGGCCACCGAGTCGTTGGACTCCAGCCGCTGCACCAGGTCGGCCGGGCCGCGCTGGGAGAAGAAGGTGACCGGAAGCCGCAGCAGATGGCGCAGGAACCGGGCGCTGGAGAGCGTGGAGGAGATGATCCGCCCGCGCAGCAGGTTGCCCTGCTGGAGCCAGGTCAGTACCGCGGTGAGGAGCACGCAGGCCCCCATCGACGTGAACAGCACGCCCAGCAGCGAGGTCTGCCCGCCGATGAGGAAAGTGTCGATGTAGGTGCGGCCGAGGGCCGGGACGGCCGCGCCGACCAGCACCAGCAGCAGGCTCGCCAGCACCGCGGCCGGCAGCGCCCCCGCGGTGCCGCGCAGCCGGGCGGGCAGCGCGCCGAGCGCCCCCGGACGGCGACCGCCGCGCCGGAAGTCCGGGCCGGGTTCCATCACCAGCACCACGCCGGTGAAGCTGGTGTCGAAGTCCTCCAGGGGCACGAACCGCCGGCCCTCGGCGGGATCGTTGACGTACGCCCCGCGCCTGCCGAACCGCCGGCCCATGCCGTCGAGGACGACGTAGTGGTTGAACTCCCAGAACAGGATCGCCGGGGCCGCGACCCCGGCGAGGGCCGCGGTGTCCATCTGCATGCCCTTGGCGGTCATGCCATGACTCCGGGCCGCCTTCAGCAGGTTGCCGGCCCGCGAGCCGTCACGGGAGACACCGCAGGCGATGCGCAGCTCCTCGAGCGGCACATGGCAACCGTGGTGGCCGAGCACCATGGCGAGCGCGGCGGCGCCGCACTCGACGGCCTCCATCTGCAGCACGGTGGGGGTGCGCACGGGCCGGCGGCGCGACCGGCGGACCGGGGGCTTCCTCGGGGCGGCCCGGCGCCGGCCGCGGACGGGCGGCGCCGGTTCGTTCCGGGGCGGGGCGGTCACGGCAGGAGCCAATCGACGGGGTGCTGGTCGGCGACGCGGACCGAGGCGGTGGCTGGGGTCATGGAGTCGAGCCGGAAGGACGGGCCGTCCTCGGTGGACCAGGCGTAGCCGCTCCGCGTCGAGGACGAGCGGGTGAGCGCCACGGTGACGGCGACGGGCGCGCCGTCCTCGGTGAGCCGCGCGGCGAGCTGCGCGTCGCCCAGGAAGGAGGCGACGGCCCGCGCGGACCGGGCACGCCGTTCCACCGACGTCACCGTCCCGCGCAGCACCCCGTACCGGGAGGCGGGGGCGGTCTGCACGGTCAGGTCCACCCGGTCGCCCTCGCGGACCTCGGCGGCCCTGCCCGCCGGGACGTAGACGGTGGCCAGGAGCGGGGCGTCCGGGTCGGAGACCTTCTCGACCGCGGCCACGTCGGCGCCGGTCTGCAGGACCGCCCCGGCGGTCACGGCGAGGGCGGTGACCCGGCCGGCCTCGACCGCCCGCACCAGGGCGTCGCCCCCGGCCGTGCGCACCTCGAGGACCGGCGCCCCGGCGGCGAGCCGGTCGCCCTCCCCGGCGAGCACCTCGGTCACCTGTCCGGTGACGGGGCTCTGCAGGACGTAGCTTCCCCGCCCGTGCGAGAGCACGGCCGGCGCGCCGACCGTGGTGGTGACCGATCCGGTCACCGCCCACACGGAGGCGGCGGCCATCACGGCCAGGGTCACCGAGAGCGCCAGCCGGCCCTGCGGGCGGGCGAGCCGGGCGGGGAGCTCGAGATCCTCCGGTGACCGCAGCTTGTCGAGAGCCTGCTGGCGGAACTGCACGGGACTTCTTTCGCCTGTACGGAACCGGCGCCCCCGTGCGGGGGACCGGGACGGAACGCCGGGAGCCCCGGAACCGCGGGGCGGCTCCGGGACCCGGCGGCACCGGGTGCGATCAGAGGCCGTTGACCAGGCCGGTGATCGGGGCGGTGTTCAGGCCGGTGGCGCCCTCGAGCGTGGCGACAGCGGTGTTCAGGATGCCGGAGACCGGCACGATGCCGTCCACGATGCCCGTCACGGCGCCGAGGGTCTCGCCGACGAGGCCGCCGGAGACGTTGTCCAGCTCGGCGTCGGAGATCTCGGCGGTCTCGACCTGGGGGACGAAGCTCATGAGGGACTTCCCTTCGTAAGGACCTTCACAGGGGGAATCGCACCGCGTCCGCCGACGCCCGGACGGAGCCGGCGGGGACCTGCGGCGCGGTGGGATCAAAGCACGGCGCCGACGCCGCCCTCCAATCAACATCCCCCCTGAGCTGGGCATTCGGCCGGATGTCGGCGGGAAGCGTGAACCCGCCGTCACCGCTCGGTGATCGCATCCCCACAAGCGGCACGCCATGGCCGCGGACCCTTCGTACGTGGTCTTCCCGGAACGGGTCATTCCGGGCCGCGGCCCGCGGCGGGCGGTGCGGGGGAGGCGCGGGCGGTGCCCGCTTCGGGCAGCGGGTGTGCAGATTTCCTGGACCGGGGTTCCGGTGGCCCGGACGCTCACCGCCCGTGTGCGGGCGGTGGCGCGGCGTGGACGATGCCGGGGTCGGAGGCGGTGACGTCTTGACTTCCGATCGTCAGTACACGGAGCATGCCTGGACGGGTGAACACGTGTTCACCCGATCGCTCCGTACATCCACGAACGATGGGGAACCGCACCATGACCCTCACCCGTGACCTGCTGATCGGCGGCAAGGACGTGCCCGCCGCCTCCGGGCGGACCACCGAGGACGTCAATCCGTACACGGGTGAGGTGTACGCACACGTCGCCGCCGCCGGACCGGAGGACGTACGGCGCGCCGTGGACGCGGCGGACGCCGCCTTCGAGTCGTGGGCCGCGCTCCCGCCCTTCGCCCGCCGCGCCATCCTGCTCAAGGCCGCCGACATCATGGACGGCAAGGCGGAGCAGGTCGCCGCGATGATGGCGGACGAGGCCGGCGGCACCCGCCCCTGGGCCATGTTCAACGCCGGTCTCGGAGCCAACATGCTGCGCGAGGCGGCCGCCGCGGTGACCGCGCCCCGCGGCGAGGTCCTCAGCTCCCAGCAGGAGGGCGTGCTGGGCATGGCGGTCCGCGAGCCGCTGGGCGTCATAGCCGCCTTCGCCCCCTGGAACGCCCCGGTCATCCTCGGCGTCCGGGCCGTCGCCGCGCCGCTCGCCTCCGGCAACACCGTGGTGGTCAAGGCCAGCGAGGACGCCCCGGTCGCCTGCGCCCTCTTCGTCGCGGACGTGCTCCGCGAGGCCGGCCTGCCGGACGGCGTCCTCAACGTCGTCACCAACGCGCGCGAGGACGCCGCCGAGATCGCCGAGACGCTGATCGCCGACCCCCGGGTGCGTGCCGTCAACTTCACCGGCTCCACCGGCGTCGGCCGGATCATCGGCACCCACGCCGCCCGCCACCTCAAGCCCGCGGTCCTGGAACTCGGCGGCAAGAACGCCGTGATCGTCCTGGAGGACGCCGACCTCGACTACGCGGTCGACGCCGCCACCTTCGGCGTCTTCATGAACGCCGGCCAGATCTGCATGTCGGGCGACCGGGTCCTGGTCCACGCGTCGCTGGCCGAGGAGTTCTGCCGCCGTTTCGCAGCCAAGGTCGCCTCGCTGCCGTCCGGCGACCCGACCCGCCCGGAGACGGTGATCGGCCCGCTGGTCACCGCCGACGCCGCCCGCCGGGTGGCCGCCCTGGTCCGGGACGCCGTGGACAAGGGCGCCACCGTCCTCACCGGCGGCGGCGAACCCGAGGGCGCCGTCCACCCGGCGACCGTGCTCACCGACGTCCCGGAGGACGCCGACCTCTACTACGCGGAAGCCTTCGGCCCCGTGTGCGTGGTACGGACCTTCACCACCGACGACGAGGCCGTCGCACTGGCCAACGACACCGAGAACGGGCTCACCTGCGGCATCATCACCGAGAACGCCACCCACGGCCTGAACCTCGCCCGGCGGATCCGCACCGGCATCGTCCACGTCAACGACCAGTCCGTCGGCGACGAGCCGCAGGCGCCCTTCGGCGGCGTCAAGGCGTCCGGCTACGGCCGGTTCGGCGGGCGCTGGGGCATCGAGGCCTTCTCCGCCACCCGCTGGGTGACCGTCGCCACCGAGCACGCCCACTACCCCTTCTAGCCCCTCCCGCCGTGCCGGTCCGCCCCCCACTCCGGGGGCGGCCCGGCCCACGGCGATCCGTGCGACGGGCCCGACCGCTGCGCCTCGTGGGAGGCCGCGTGACGTACCGTTGGACGGCTGGTCAGGTCACCCACGAAAGGTCACTCCATGGCGCAGGAAGTACGCGGCGTAGTCGCCCCCGGCAGGAACGAGCCGGTGCGGGTCGAGACCATCCTGGTGCCCGACCCGGGCCCGGGCGAGGCCGTGGTGAAGGTGCAGGCCTGCGGGGTCTGCCACACCGACCTGCACTACAAGCAGGGCGGCATCGGCGACGACTACCCCTTCCTGCTCGGCCACGAGGCCGCCGGCGTCGTGGAGTCCGTCGGCGAGGGCGTCACCGACGTCGCCCCGGGCGACTTCGTCGTCCTCAACTGGCGGGCGGTGTGCGGCCGGTGCCGTGCCTGCCTGCGCGGGCGCCCCTGGTACTGCTTCGACACCCACAACGCCCGGCAGAAGATGACCCTGGCCGACGGCACGGAACTGACCCCCGCCCTGGGCATCGGCGCCTTCGCCGAGAAGACCCTGGTCGCGGCCGGCCAGTGCACCAAGGTGGACCCGGCCGTCTCCCCGGCCGTGGCCGGCCTGCTCGGCTGCGGCGTGATGGCCGGCATCGGCGCCTCCATCAACACCGGCGGCGTCGGCCGGGGCGACAGCGTCGCCGTGATCGGCTGCGGCGGCGTCGGCGACGCGGCCATCGCGGGGGCACAGTTGGCCGGCGCCGCGAAGATCATCGCCGTCGACATCGACGACCGGAAGCTGGAGACCGCCCGCACCTTCGGCGCCACCCACACCGTCAACTCCCGCAACGCCGACCCCGTGGAGGCGATCCGCGAGCTCACCGGCGGCTTCGGCGCCGACGTGGTCGTCGAGGCCGTGGGTCACCCGGAGACCTACCGGCAGGCCTTCTACGCCCGCGACCTGGCCGGCACCGTCGTCCTGGTCGGCGTGCCCACCCCGGAGATGCAGCTCGAGCTCCCGCTGCTCGACGTCTTCGGCCGCGGCGGCTCGCTGAAGTCCTCCTGGTACGGCGACTGCCTGCCGTCCCGGGACTTCCCGATGCTGGTCGACCTGCACCTCCAGGGCCGCCTGCCGCTGGACAAGTTCGTCACCGAGACCATCGAACTCACCGACGTGGAGAAGGCGTTCGAGCGGATGCACCAGGGTGACGTCCTGCGTTCGGTGGTGGTCCTCTGATGGTCGCCCGCATCGAACACCTGGTGACCTCGGGCCGGTTCAGCCTGGACGGCGGCACCTGGGACGTGGACAACAACGTCTGGATCGTCGGCGACGACCACGAGGCCGTGGTGATCGACGCCGCGCACGACGCGGAGGCGATCCTGCGGGCCGTGGGCGACCGCCGCCTGACCGGCATCATCTGCACCCACGCCCACAACGACCACATCGGCGCCGCCCCCGAGCTCGCCGAGCGCACCGGGGCCACGATCTGGCTGCACCCCGACGACCTGCACCTGTGGAAGCAGACCCACCCCGACCGGCTCCCCGACGCCTGGCTCGAGGACGGCCTGCGCATCGAGGTGGCCGGAACCGACCTCGAGGTGATCCACACCCCCGGCCACGCCCCGGGCGCCGTCTGCCTGCGCGCCGTCGGCCTGGGGGTCGTCCTCACCGGCGACACCCTCTTCCAGGGAGGCCCGGGAGCCACCGGCCGGTCCTGGTCCAGTTTCCCGGACATCATCGAATCCATCCGCGGGAAACTGCTCACCCTGCCGCCGGACACCAAGGTCCTGACCGGCCACGGCGACGCCACCACCATCGGCGAAGAGGCCCCTCACCTCGACGAATGGATCGCCCGGGGGCACTGACCGGCACACGGCGCCCTCGTCGGCCGGGGCACCGGCCGGCACAGGGCGCCCCCGTCACCCGGGGGCCGGGACGGTGAGCGCGGCACGCCCTCGCGGCGTGGCGCTCGTCTCCGGGCTTCCGGTGACGGTGCCGGTGATGTCATCATTTCCTCACCGACGTCTCCCACCCCCGGGCGCTCCTGGGGCGTGGACCCCTGTCGGCGTACCCGGCACACCGACAGAGGAAGGCTCCGGCTCATGGGGGACATCCGCAGACGGGCCGCGGCCCTGCTCACCGCCGTGCTCACCGCACCGCTCGCCCTCACCGTGGGCGCCGCACCGGCCGGGGCGGCGGAGACCGCGCCCGTCGCCGCCGCCGCCTGCACCGCCGGCGCGGGTCCCTACCAGCGGCAGGCCGAGCGCTTCCTCGGCCGCCCCGTGGACGGCCGGCAGTCGCGCGCCGACTGCGAGGCCGTCCGCGCCTTCCAGAAGAAGCACCTGATCACCCCCAGCGCGGGCTACGCGGGCCCGATCACGTGGCGCGTGATGGACCTCATGAACCGGCAGCGGGCGGCGGGAAAGAACCCCAACGCGGCGGGGCGCTGCCCGGTCGACAAGGGCCGCATCGCCTGCGTCGACCTCACCCGGCAGCTGAGCTGGATCCAGGACGGGCGCAAGCTGGTGTACGGCCCCGTCCCGGTGCGCACCGGCCGCGACGGCTACGAGACCCGCACCGGGCTCAAGAAGATCTCGTGGCGGAACATCGACCACGTCTCGACGATCTACCACGTGCCCATGCCGTACAGCCAGTTCTTCGACGGCGGCCAGGCCTTCCACTCGGTGACCATGAGCGTCTGGGCCCCGCCCGGCTCGCACGGATGCGTCAACATGACGCCCAAGGACGCCAAGAAGTACTGGAGTTCGCTGCGGACCGGCGACGAGGTCTTCGTCTGGGGCCGCAAACCCGGCACGTGATCATTGCCACGTCGGACAAGTGCGTTTTCGCCGGATTGCTCACATTGTCCCGGCGGCTCTCCCCGTATGCTTCACAACATGTCCACCACTCCTGAAACCGCCCGCCGGCGTACGGCGGCAGAGGTGAACGAGGAGATCCGGGACCTGTTGATGAAGTCCGGCGGCCGGCTCGACCACGAGCAGCGCCGCAGGTATCAGCGCCTGGTGGGGGAGTGGGCCGCCGCCACCCCGCGGCCCAAGCCCCGCCGCCGCCCGGCCCGCGCCTCCTGAACCCTTCGTGTCCGTTGCCCGTGTTCCCGCCCCGCGGGGACACGGGAGTCCGGTATCGGCCCCAGGACCGGCAGGGCGTCAGTGCCAGGACCGGTGCGTGTCCTCCGAGAGCTGGAAGACCGGCTCGCCCCGCACCGGATCCTTCGCCGTGACCAGCCGGACCCGGTCACCGGTGTGCACACCCGCCGGGGGGCCGGTCACCCGGCCGCGCACCACGAAGCCCTCGGCCATCTCTATCAGCGACACGTTCCGCGCCGACGGGGTGTTCCGGTGGACCACCGTCGACCGGAGTACCGTTCCGGCGCCCGCGCTGCGCTCCGTCACCAGGTCGCTCCCCGCGCAGACCGGGCACAGCAGCCGGTGGTACATCGCGGTACCGCACCAGGTGCACCGCTGGTAGCTCAAGGCCTCGGTCTCCTGGGTGCCGTGATCGAGCACACCCGTCGCGGAGGAGCCGGTGGCCGCGTGAGAGGCGAATCCTGACTGGAACACGACTGTCATCTCCCTGCGCTCGGACGGAATCCGAAGCGCGCGGCGCCCCCGCGCGCGAAGCACAGCGTATGGCACCCAGTGTCACACGTAAAGGTACTGCGTACCGTCATTCTTGGTGCTCCGGCCGGGGTTCCAGCGCGGACTCGACCTCCCGCACCACCCGCCACATCGGCGCCCTCCGGCGCGCCACCACCACGACCACGTCGTCGTCCGGGCGGTCCCGGTCCGCCCCGTCCCCGAAGGCCTCGCGCACGTACCCGAGCGCCCGGTCCACCGCCTCCCAGGCGTCGCCCTGCCCCTCCGACCGGAGCCACGACCGCAGCACGTTGTTGTGGGCCGCCACCACCGCCGCGGCGATCACGTCCGCCCGCAGCGCCCCGTCCGGGCGGTCGGAGAGCCGGTCCCGCAGGTACCCGGCGAAGGTCCGCTCGTAGCGCCACACCACCGACAACTCGTAGGCGCGCAGGCCGGGGACGGTCTTGGTCAGCCGGTAGCGCTGCACCGAGAAGGTCGGGTTGTCGGTGTAGAGCCGCAGCACCAGCCGGACCGCCTCGCAGACCCGCGCCACCGGGTCCTCGCCCTTGTCGCCCCCCGCGAGGAACTCGGTCACCTCGGCGAGCCGGCGCTCGTGGTCCGGGAAGACCACACCCTCCTTGGAGGGGAAGTACCGGAAGAACGAACGACGGCCCACCCCGGCCAGGGTGACGATGTCCTCCACCGTCGTCTGCTCGTACCCCCGCTCCAGGAAGAGCCGGAAGGCGGCCTCGACCAGCGCGTCACGCATCGGCGGCTTCGACGGGAAACTCATGCCGCGAACGTAGCACCGCCCACGGACCCGCGGCACCGCGTCCCCTCCGTGGGGGTACGGAGTGCACCGGCTAGGTTGACCTGCGCCGACGCCCGCCCGAGGAGTAGCCCATGCCCGCCGCCCGTCCCCGCCTGCTGCACGTCACCGACCTCGCCTACCCGGCCGCGGGCCGCCGCTACTGCGACGAGGACATCCACCTCTCCGCCCGGCTGGCCGAGGACTTCGACGTCGCCCTCTGCCACCCCCGCCAGGCCGCGGCCCTGATGGACTCCTTCGACGCCGTACTGGTCCGCAACAGCGGCCCCGTCCTCGGCCACCGGGACGCCTACCAGGACTTCCGGGAACGCGCGCTCGCCGCCGGCACCCTCGTCTACAACGAGCTCACCGGCAGGGGCGACATGGCGGGCAAGCAGTACCTGCTCGACCTCACCGCGGCCGGTCACCCCGTCATCCCCACCGTCGACCGCCCCGAGGACCTCGGCCGCCTGCCCGCCGCCGACGCCTACGTGGTCAAGCCCCGGCTCGGCGCCGACTCCGTGGGCCTGCGCGTCCTCGCCCCGGAGGAACTCGACGGCGTCGAGTACGGCGACGTCCTCGTGCAGCCCCGCGTCGACTTCGCGTACGAGGTGTCGTTCTACTTCGTCGACCACGACTTCCAGTACGCCCTGTACGCCCCCGACCCCGCCCGGCGCTGGGAACTGGTCCCCTACGAGCCCACGCCCGCCGACCTGGCGTTCGCGCGCCGCTTCGTCGAGTGGAACACCGTCTCCCACGGCATCCAGCGCGTCGACGCCTGCCGGGACGGGGACGGCAGGCTGCTGCTGGTCGAACTCGAGGACCTCAACCCCTACCTCTCCCTCGACGCGGTCCCCGCCGACCGCCGCGATGCCTTCGTCGACGCCCTCCGGGCCGCGCTGCACCGGCTCCTGCGCAGCGGCTGACCCGCGCCGGGCCGCCGCGCCCCGGCGCGCGGCGCCGGACCCGCCGCGCCCCGCCGCCCCTGGTGCGGCCACGGGTCCGGAGGAGGAGTGGGTTGGACCGGGGCTTCCGGGGCAGCAGGGCACGCATGCGATCCACCGACGCGTTCATGAAGCGGATCGACCCCGACATGTGCGTGGTGACCGCCGCCGCCGACGGGGAGCGTTCCGGCTGCCTCGTCGGGTTCTGGGCCCAGTGCTCCATCGACCCGCCGCGGCTCACCGTCTGGATCTCCAAGGCGAACCACACCTACCGCGTGGCGCGACGGGCCGAGCGTCTCACCGTCCACCTGCTCACCCGGGACCAGCACGACCTGGCCGCCCTGTTCGGCGGCCGGACCGGTGACGACGTCGACAAGTTCGCCGACGTGGACTGGCGGGAGGGGCCCGGCGGCAGCGTCGTGCTGACCGGTGCTGCGGCCTGGACCGTCGGTCTGGTCGAACAACGGCTGGACACCGGCGACCACGTGGCCCATGTGCTCGCGCCCGAGCAGAGCGGCGAGCGTCCCGGACGGCGCGGCAGTCTCCTCAGGCTCGGAGACGCCCTGGACATCGAGCCGGGGCACCCGGCCTGACCGGCCCGCCCGCCCGGACGGCACCCCGGCCCGCGCGGATCAGACGTCCGGCCGCTCCTCCTGCTCCTGCTCCACCCGGATGTCCAGCACACAGACGTCGTCCCGCCGCTCGCCCTCCAGCATCTCGGCGAGCAGCGGCCCCAGCGACGCGGACCCCGGCTGCTCGTCGTGCCCGGCGGCCGCGGCGGCGAGCCGCTGCAGACCGGCGTCGATGCCTTCCGAGGGCCGCTCGATCAGCCCGTCGGTGTACAGCAGGATCCGGTCGCCCGGCTCCAGCAGGCACTCCGCCTCCTGGAACGGCGGGCTCTGCACGGCGCCCAGCAGCATGCCCGTCGGGCGCTGCAGGAACCGCGCCTCGCCGTCGCGCAGCAGCAGCGGCGGCGGATGACCCGCCTGCGCCCACACCAGCTTCCGCTCCCGCGGGTTGTAGCGGGCCAGCACCATGGTGGCCGTGGCGCGGGGCTCCCCGGTGTGCAGCAGCAGGGCGTTGAGCCGGGACAGGGCGCCGGTCAGCGAGGAACCGGTGATCACCATGCCCTTGGCGGTGAACCTCAGCTGCGCCATGGTGGCCACCGCGTCGATGCCGTGCCCGGCCACGTCGCCCACCACGCACAGCGCGTCCCCGTCGGGCAGCTCGATGGCGCTGAACCAGTCACCGCCCACCTGTATGCCGGACTGCGCGGGCAGATAGGCGACGTCCACCCGCAGGCCCGCGGGCCGCACCGGCTTGTGCGGCAGCGGGAGCAGCGCCTGCTGGAGCCGGCCGGCCAGACTCCGTTCGGCGCGCAGCATGCCGTGCTGGGTGAGCATCATGCGCTCGCTCTCCATCAGGGCGAGCTCGGCGCTGCGCTGGGCGGTGAGGTCCTGCACGAAGCCGTGCGCCTCCACCGGCGTGCCCTGCGGGTCCGTGACCGCCTCGGCCACCGCCCGCAGGTGCCGCACCCCGTGCGCGGTGCGGATGCGGAAGGGGACGTCGAACGCCTCACCCTCGGACGCGAGGGAGCGCACGGCACGGCCGAGGGCCGGCCGGTCCTCGGCCAGCACCTGGTCGGGCAGCTCGTGGTACGGCACGGGGCCGTCGGCGGAGGAGCGGTCGAAGATCCGGAAGACCTGCGGGGACCAGTTGACCTCGCCG
This sequence comes from Streptomyces sp. NPDC047130, assembly GCF_040643475.1. Taxonomy (NCBI): domain Bacteria; kingdom Bacillati; phylum Actinomycetota; class Actinomycetes; order Kitasatosporales; family Streptomycetaceae; genus Streptomyces; species Streptomyces sp. NPDC047130. The sequence continues at coordinate 25,918 of NZ_JBEYUK010000017.1, forward strand.
GTCAGCAGGTTCCAGTTGGTCCAGCCCAGGTTGCCCAGGCGCTGCACGTCGGACAGCCGCTGCTCCTGCCGTTCGGCGATCTCGTAGCGGGACCAGGTGAGCAGCAGGCCGTCACCCAGCCGCCGGGCCCGCACCGCGAACGTGGGCAGCTCCGCCGAGTCGCCGTCCGGCGAGGGGTACGCCATCGGGTCGCCCTCGAAGGGCTCCCCGGTGGCCAGTGCGTGGAGCAGTCCCTGCCAGGTGTGTTCGTCGGCCAGCGCCGGGAAGGACTCCAGCAGCCGCAGCCCCACCAGGTCCTGGCCGCCGAGACCGGTCAGGCCGACGACCGCGGGGCTGGCGGCCTCGATGCGGTAGTCCTCGACCTGCCCGGACGCCGCGCGCAGCGGGGCCAGGGCCAGCGCCGCCTCCGGCAGCGCGCCCAGCACCGCCTGCACCGTCGGCCGTGAGGCGTCCTCGGAGAGCCGCGTCCGGGGGCCGGAGGCGCCGAGCGCGCCGGAGCAGAGCCGGGCCACCGCGCGCAGCAGCTCGCGCGTCCGCGGCGGAAACGGCCTCCCGGCGTGCGGCAGCAGACCGAGCGCGGCCGCCGGCCGGTCACCCGTGCCGACCGGCAGCCAGGCGCCGGAGTCCCACGCGCCGGCCGGGTCGCCCGGCCGCGGCGACGGCGCCGCCCCGGCGGAGCCGACCGGCCAGTACGGCTCGCGGGTCTCGACCACCGCGGCCACCGGGGACCCCTCGGGCGGCGGGGTCTCACGCCAGCGGTCGGCCAACTCGCCCGCGACGCCCGCGTGTCCGCTCAGCTCCAGCCCTCCGCCCGGCAGGGCCGTGAAGACCGCCACGGCCTCCACGCCCAGCGAGCCGGCCAGGTGTTCCCGCAGGCGACGGGCCAGCTCCATCGGGGTGCGCACACTCACCAGCGCGCGCCCCACCTGCCGCAGCAGCGCGGCGCCCGCGTCCTCGGTGGGCGCGGGCGCCGATCCCCAGGAGGCGGGCGAGGAATCGCGGCCGGGCGAGGCGGGGGAGGGGATGGAGGGGGTACGGCGGGAAGCCGCGGCGACAGGAGGACGGTCCATGGCCCGGTCCAGCGTGATCCAGCACTCGTCCAGCAGCGTACGACCGGCGTCGCGGGCCCGGCGGAGCAGTTCCGCGTGCGCCGCGTCGGCCGTCACGCCGGTCAGGGCCATGACCACACCCTTGGCACGCTCCAGCACGGCTTCGGGCGCCACCACGTCGGGGACGGCGCCTGCTTCGGCGGAACGGGCTGGATCGGTTGTCACGTGATGAGCATGGCACATCCGGTGCGGCCGGATCACGCGGACGCCCACGTCAGCGCATCCATGAGGGACCTTCGGCCCTGGTGCCCCGCCCCGTGCCGGGGCAGTGTGGAATCCCCCCGTCCGCCTCCGGGGGCGGGTTCGGCCGAAAACCTTCCCCGGGTTCCCTTTCACCCACCCCGACGAAAGCCGGCAGGCAAGGTTCGGCGCCCGGTGGGAAGGTGGTCGGCATGAGCGATCTCGGCCTCCCCGCACAGATCCGCGCCTGCCTGTTCGACCTCGACGGTGTCGTCACCCGGACCGCCGTGGTCCACGCGGCGGCCTGGAAGGAGACCTTCGACACCTTCCTGAGGGAACACGGCGGAGGCGGCCAGCGGCCCTTCGACGCGGCGCACGACTACGACGAGTACGTGGACGGCCTGCCCCGTGCCGACGGCGTGCGCTCCTTCCTCGCCTCACGCGGCATCACGCTCCCCGAAGGGTCGCCCGACGACCCGCCGGACGCCACGACCGTGCAAGGACTCGGCAACCGCAAGAACGACCTGGTGCTGCGCAAGATCCGCGAGGGCGGGGTGGAGGCGTACGACACCACCCTCGAGTACATCCGCGAGGTCCGCGCCCGAGGGCTCGCCACCGCGATCGTCTCCTCCAGCAAGAACTGCCTCGACGTACTCCGCGCGGTGGACGCCGTCGGTCTCTTCGACGTCCGCATCGACGGCGTGGTCGCCGCCGAGCGCGGGCTGCCGGGCAAGCCACGGCCGGACACCTTCCTCGCCGCCGCCGCCGACCTCGGCGTGGAACCCTCCCAGGCCGCCGTGTTCGAGGACGCGCTGGCGGGCATGGACGCGGGGCGCGCCGGACGCTTCGGCCGGGTGATCGGCGTGGACCGGGTGGGGCAGGCCGAGGCGCTGCGCGCGCACGGCGCGGACGTCGTCGTCCAGGACCTGGCCGAACTCGCCGGTCCCGCGGAGGCGACCCGCACCGTGGGAGGTGAGAGGTGATCAGCCAGCGTTCGTACGCCGTCGAGCCCTGGACCGTCCGGGAGACCGAGCTCAGCCTGGACGTCCTGGCGCAGAGCGAATCGGTCTTCGCACTCTCCAACGGCCATGTCGGCTGGCGCGGCAACTTCGACGAGGGGGAGCCCCACGGCCTGCCCGGCAGCTACCTCAACGGCGTCTTCGAGCTCCACCCGCTGCCGTACGCCGAGGCGGGCTACGGCTACCCGGAGTCCGGCCAGACGGCGATCAACATCACCAACGGCAAGGTGCTGCGGCTGCTCGTCGACGACGAGCCCTTCGACCTCCGCCACGGCCGGCTGGTCGCCCACGAGCGGAACCTGGACCTGCGCCGCGGCGTCCTCGAACGCAGCTGCGACTGGGTGTCCCCGGCCGGCTCGCGGGTTCGCATCCGCTCCACCCGCCTGGTCTCCCTCACCCAGCGCGCCATCGCCGCCGTCTCCTACGAGGTGGAACCGGTCGACGCCCGGGTCCGCGTCGTCCTCCAGTCGGAACTGGTGGCCAACGAGCAGCTGCCGGACGGCACCGGCAGCGACCCCCGGGCCGCCAAGGCGCTCCAGTCGCCGCTGGAGCCCGAGCAGAACTTCGCCTCCGGCAACCGGCTGCGTCTGGTGCACCGCACGCGGCGCAGCGGCATCCGGGTGGCCGTCGCCGCCGACCACGTGATCAGCGGGCACCAGCCGGTCGTCACCGACAGCGAGAGCGAGGACGACCTCGCCCGGCTCACCGTCACCTCGGTGCTGGAGCCCGGGCAGCGGCTGGTGCTGCACAAGGTCGTCGCCCACGGCTGGTCCCGCACCCGCTCGCTGCCCGCGATGAGCGACCAGGTCGACGCCGCCCTGGCCGCCGCCCGGCACAGCGGCTGGGACGGGCTGCTCCAGGAGCAGGAGGAGTTCCTCGCGGACTTCTGGGGACGCGCCGACGTCGAGGTCGACGGCGACGAGGAGATCCAGCAGGCCGTCCGCTTCGCCCTCTTCCACGTCCTCCAGGCGGGCGTCCGGGCCGAGGAACGCGCCATCCCCGCCAAGGGACTCACCGGATCGGGCTACGACGGGCACGCGTTCTGGGACACCGAGACCTTCGTGCTCACCCCGCTCACCTACACCTCGCCCAAGGCGGTGGCCGAGGCGCTGCGCTGGCGCTACAACACCCTGGCCGTCGCCAAGGAGCGCGCCGCCACGCTGGGCCTGCGGGGGGCGGCGTTCCCCTGGCGGACCATCGACGGCTCCGAGTGCTCCGGCTACTGGCCGGCCGGCACCGCCGCCTTCCACGTCAACGCCGACATCGCCGCCGCCGTGGTCCGCTACGTGGCCGCCACCGGGGACACCCGTTTCGAGCGGGAGGTGGGACTGGAACTGCTGGTGGAGACGGCCCGCCTGTGGCGCTCGCTCGGCCACCACGACCACCACGGCAACTTCCACATCGACGGCGTCACCGGCCCCGACGAGTACAGCGCGGTCGTCGACGACAACGCCTACACCAACCTCATGGCCCGGGCCAACCTCCTCGCCGCCGCCGACGCCGTGGAGCGCCACGCCGACGAGGCCGCCCGGCTCGGCGTCGACGAGGAGGAGAGCGCGGGCTGGCGGGACGCCGCCGGTGCCATGCACATCCCCTACAACGAGGAACTGCAGGTCCACGAACAGTCGGCCGGCTTCACCGGCCACCAGCGCTGGAACTTCGAGAAGACCGGCCCCGACCAGTACCCGCTGCTCCTCCACTTCCCCTACTTCGACCTCTACCGCAAGCAGGTCATCAAGCAGGCCGACCTGGTGCTGGCCATGTACACGTGCGACGACATGTTCGACGAGGAGCAGATCGCGCGGAACTTCGCCTACTACGAGCCGCTGACCGTCCGCGACTCCTCCCTCTCCGCCTGCTGCCAGGCCGTCATCGCCGCCCGCGCCGGCCACCTCCGGCTGGCGTACGACTACACGGCCGAGGCCGCCCTGATGGACCTCGACGACCTGGAGCACAACGCCCGCGACGGCCTGCACATCGCCTCCCTGGCCGGAGCCTGGCTGGCCCTGGTCGCCGGGTTCGGGGGGATGCGCCAGCGCGGCGACCGGCTGGAGTTCTCGCCCCGGCTGCCGGAGAAGTTCAGCCGGCTCGCCTTCACCCTGCAGGTCCTCGGCCGCTGCCTGAAGGTGGAGATCACCCAGGAGACGGCGGCGTACAAACTGGTCAGCGGGAAGCCGATGACCATCACCCACCACGGCACCCCGGTCCGGGTGACGGTCAACGGCGGAGGCCCCGTGGTCCGCCCGGTCCCCAACCCGGTCCACCGCCCCACCCCCGCGCAGCCCCCGCACCGCCCGCCGAACGGCGGACGGTGACGGCCGCGCCGCCCACCGCCCGCTCCTCGGCACGCTCCCCCCGGGACGCCCGCCCGCGGAGCCCCGGCGCCACGGGACCCCGGCGCCACGGCCCTGGGACCGGGCGGCCACACGGACGTGGCACCGGTGCCCTGAACGGATGAACGACCGGTCGCCCGGGGCGTGGACCGGCGCCGGGGCGGGACCCGGCACGGAGCATGACGGACGACCGGCCCGCTCCCTCCCCGGGACGCGGCACCGCCCCCGAACCAGGAGCACGCGTGAGCTTCAACCCGCTCGAACAACGGGGCATCCCGTTGGACCGGCAGCTGCGCAACTGGCGGGAACTCGACGTCGAGCCCGTCGACCCGGACCACGGCGACCCCTACACCCGCTGCCGCGTCATCACCATGAACGGCATCGAGGTGGAGGCGATCCTCTTCAGCCACCAGCTCGCCCGGCACTGCCCCGACCCCGAGGTCAAGCGACAGCTCGCCGAGACCCGCTACATCGAGGCCCAGCAGCAGAAGGCCGTCAACTGGCTGCTCCCCGGAGTCGCCTCGGTCCTCGAGACGACCATCGCCTACGAGCAGGTGGCCGTCGACCTGACCGCCTGGATCGCCCGGATGGAGCCCGATCCGTACCTCCAGCAGGCCTACCAGTTCGGCGTGCTCGAGGACTTCGACCACCTGTACCGGTACGCGAATCTCTACGAGATCATCGAGCACCGCAAGGCGGAAGCGATCGTCGACCGGCTCACCGAGGTGATGCCCGGCCGGCCGACCAAGTACCACCACCGCCACCCGGCCGACAACGTCCGCGACCCGTACGACCGCACGCGGACCGACCCGCTCTCCAAGCTGCACGCGCTGACCGTCATGTCGGCCGAGCAGCAGACCATGAACTTCTACATGAACGTCGGCCCCACCTACATGGAGCCGATCGCCCGGCAGCTCTACCAGGAGATCGGCCTCATCGAGGAGGAGCACGTCACCCACTACGAGTCGCTGGTCGACCCGGGGGAGACGTGGTGGGAGCAGCTCGTCAACCACGAGTACAACGAGTGCTACCTGTACCACTCCTTCATGGAGCAGGAGTCCGACCCCAAGGTGAAGGCGGTCTGGGAGCTCCACCTCAACATGGAGCTGGAGCACCTGCGGATCGCCTGCGACCTGATGCGCCGGCACGACGGACGCGAGCCCGAGGAGGTCCTGCCGCCCGAGCTGCCCCCGGTCCTCACCTTCGAGCCCAACAAGGCCTACCTGCGGGAACTCCTCGCCACCCAGATGGACCTCACCACCCTCGGCGCGGGCTACGTGCGCGACGCCCACGAGCGGTTCGAGAAGCTCCAGGAGAGCATCCACGGCGGCGAGGCGCCCGCCAGCGAGCGGGTCATCGACCAGCACCGCGAGATGTTCGGCCGGGAGTACCGCCTGGAGACCGAGGGCGAGCACCCCGACCCGGCGATGCGGCAGGGGTGAACGGGATGAGCGAGACCGGGACGAGCGGCGCCCGCACCCCGCACGCGGGCGACGACAACGCCCCCGACGACAACGTGGTCGACCTGCTGATGCGCCAGCACGGCGACATCCGGAACCTCTTCGACGAGGTCGAGGCGACCACCGGCGACGCGCGCCGCGACGCGTTCCGCCGCCTGGTCCGCCTGCTCGCGGTCCACGAGACCGCCGAGGAGGAGGTCGTGCACCCCTTCGCCCGGCGGAACGTCACCGGAGGGGAGCAGGTGGTCGCCGAGCGGCTCGAGGAGGAGCGGCTCGCCAAGGAGACGCTGGCCGAGCTGGACGGCATGGACCCGGAGGACCCGGCCTTCCTGCCGAAGCTGCTGGCCCTCCGGACGGACGTGCAACTGCACGCCCGCGCCGAGGAGCGGTACGAGTTCACGCACATCCTGCGCACCGCCGACCCCGCCCGGCTGGCCGCCATGGCCAAGGCGGTGAAGGCGGCCGAGGCCACGGCGCCGACCCACCCCCACCCGGGCGTGGAGTCGGGTGCCGCCAACATGGCGGCCGGACCGCTGGCCGCGCTGATGGACCGCACCAGGGACGCGGTGCGCAAGGCCATGGGCGGCCACTGAGCCGTCGCGCGGCGACGGGGCCCCACCGGCCCCGCCGCCGCGCAGTCGTCTCCGGGAGCGCCCGGTGGGTACGCAGACCGGCCGTCGTCCGGCCGGGAGAGGGGTGTGAGATGACCAAGCTGCTCGGCAGCGCGCTGTACGCCGTCGCCCGACGGGTGGCACGGGTGCGGGCGGCGCCCGCGCTGCACCCGGCCGGGGTGATGTGCTCCGGGACGCTCGAGGTCCCCGGCGACCCGGAGGGCCGCTGGCAGGTGACCTGGCTGGACCGTCCCGCGGTGCACCGGGTCACCGTGCGCTGGTCGAGGGCGGCAGGCCTCCCCGGCGGCCTGCCCGACGGCGTCGGCCTCGCGCTCCGGGTGGACGACGCCGACGGCGCGGGCGCCACCCTCGACCTGCTGTTCACCTCCTGCGGACGCGGCCGGCTCGGCCGCCGCCTGCCGCTCCCGCGCCGGGACGCGCTCGACGGCCCGTACTCCAGCCTCACCGCCTACCGGGTCGGCGACCGGGACCGTGTGCTGACGGCCCACCCCGTGACCCCCGCGGGCGGACCCGCCGGCACACCGGTCACCCTGGCCGGGCTGCGGCAGGCGCTCGACCGGGGCGACGTCCGGTTCCGGCTGTGCACCGAGGCCACCGGCGAACCCCGGCGCATGTTCGCCACCCTCACCCTCGGTCCCGCCGGGCCCGAACCGGCCGGACACACCGTCTCCTACGAGCCGTACGCCCACTGCCTCCCCGGTCTGCGCCCGACCCGCACGCTGCGCGCCGCCCGCGTCGCCGCCTACGCCGGCTCGCGGGAGGGACGGACGGGCCGCCGTGGCTGAGGAGCGGCCGACGGGCCGGTCCGCGCCCGGCCCGGCCGGACCCGAAGCGACGCGAACGCGAAGGACGTCGATGACAGAGACAGAACCGGTCACCCCCGCGCCCCGCAGGCACCGCGGCCGGGGCCGGGCCGTCATCACCTGGGCCTCGACCACCGACCACAAGAGGATCGGGCACCTCTACCTCGCCACGTCGTTCGCCTTCTTCCTGCTCGCCGGTGTGCTGGCCCTGCTGATGCGGGCCGAACTGGCCCGCCCCGGAGTCCAGTTCCTCTCCAACGAGCAGTACAACCAGGCGTTCACCATGCACGGGGCGGTGATGCTGCTGCTCTTCGCGACACCCACCTTCGCCGGGTTCGCCAACGCGGTGATGCCGCTGCAGATCGGCTCGCCCGACGTGGCCTTCCCGCGGCTCAACATGTTCTCCTACTGGCTGTTCCTGTTCGGCGGGCTGATCGCGATCAGCGGCTTCCTCACCCCGCAGGGCGCCCCCGACTTCGGATGGACCGCCTACACCCCCCTCAGCCTGGACCAGCGCACGCCCGGCCTCGGCCCCGACCTGTGGATCATGGGCCTGGCGCTCTCCGGCTTCGGCACCATCCTCGGCGCCGTCAACTTCATCACCACCATCATCTGCATGCGGGCACCGGGCATGACCATGTTCCGGATGCCGCTGTTCACCTGGAACGTGCTGCTCACCTCGGTGCTGGTCCTGCTGGCCTTCCCGGTCCTCGCCGCGGCGCTCTTCGCGCTGATGTCCGACCGGCAGTTCGGATCCCGGGTCTTCGCCCCGGAGAACGGCGGGGCGCTGCTGTGGCAGCACCTGTTCTGGTTCTTCGGCCATCCGGAGGTCTACATCCTGGCGCTGCCGTTCTTCGGCGTGGTCACGGAGATCATCCCGGTGTTCGCCCGCAAGCCGATCTTCGGCTACATGGGGCTGGTGGGCGCCACCATCGCCATCACCGCCCTCTCCGCCACGGTGTGGGCCCACCACATGTTCGCGACCGGGGCCGTGCTCCTGCCGTTCTTCTCGTTCCTGACGTTCCTGATCGCGGTGCCCACCGGCGTGAAGTTCTTCAACTGGATCGGCACCATGTGGAACGGCTCGCTGTCCTTCGAGACACCGATGCTGTGGGCCACCGGCTTCCTGGTCACCTTCCTGTTCGGCGGCCTCACCGGCGTCGTCCTGGGCTCCCCGGTCCTCGACTGGCACGTGACCGACAGCTACTTCGTGGTGGCCCACTTCCACTACGTGCTCTTCGGCACCATCGTCTTCGCGATGTTCGGCGGCTTCCACTTCTGGTGGCCGAAGTTCACGGGGAAGATGCTCGACGAGCGGCTGGGCAAGATCCACTTCTGGACGCTCTTCGCCGGCTTCCACACCACCTTCCTGGTACAGCACTGGCTGGGCGCCGAGGGCATGCCGCGCCGCTACGCCGACTACCTCTCCGCCGACGGGTTCACCGCCCTCAACACCGTGTCCAGCATCGGCTCGTTCGTCCTGGGCGCGTCGACCCTGGTGTTCCTCTTCAACGTCTGGAAGACCGCCCGGTACGCGCCGAAGATCGAGGTCGACGACCCCTGGGGATACGGCCGGTCCCTGGAGTGGGCCACCTCCTGCCCACCGCCGCGCCACAACTTCGTCGCCCTGCCCCAGGTGCGTTCCGACTCGCCCGCCTTCGACATGCACCATCCGCGCCACTCGGCGCTGGAGGAGCGGGAGAACGAGGGCCGGCGGGACGTCGTGGACCGGAGCGGCGACGACCGCGAAGGAGTCCGCTGACTCCTTCGCGGTCGTCGTGGGGGAGGGGGCGGGCGACCCGGCGGCCCGGAATGCCGGGTCGGGCTCCGGTCGCCCGGATCCGTTTCACTGACGGGGGTACAGGGGCCGGATCCGGTCCCAGTACCGCCGCAGGTCCTGGCCCACCTCCTCGATCGTCTGCGGTTCCCGCGCCTCCTGGGGCTGTCGGTCGTCCTGGACCTGGACCTCCGGGGTCTCGCGCCGGGGCGGCGCGTGATCCACGGGTCCCCGGCGCGCGTCCGCGTCCGCGGGGGACCCGGCGGCGGGCGGGGCCGCCGGAGCGGACGTCGCCGGGCGGGCCGGAAGCGCCGCCCGGCCGGTGGTGCGGCTCACCGGGCCGGAGGGCCCGGCGGGCGGCGCGTGCCCGGTGGGCCCGGCCGGCGCGGTGCGGCGCCACGGGGTGCGGGCGGTGCTCGCCGCGTGACGGGAGCGCCGGACGGCGGCCAGCCGGGCACGGGCACCCGCCGCGGCGCCGGCGGCCGCCAGCAGCGCGGCCATCGCGGGCCGGACCGTCATGTCGCCTCCCTCGTCAGGACGCCGGTTCAGTGCCACAGGCCCGCGGGACCGTGGTGACGGTGGCCGTGGCCCAGGGCGTGCTCCAGCCGGTGGGCCAAGCCCTGGTCCTGGGCGAGGGAGTGGGCCAGGGAGTGCGTCAGCCCGGTCGCGGAGGACCGGCCGCCGCCGGCGCCCGTGCCGGCCCGCATCAGCGCGCCGCCCATGGACACGCCCCGCTGCGCGACCTTCGCGCCCAGCAGCGGAGCGCCACCGGTCATGGCGGCGCCCTTCTTGAGGGCCATGCCGCGCATCGCCGACCCGCCGGGTGCGCCGTGGTGGCCGCCCTTCCCCAGGGCGTGCATGGACCTCATGGCGTGCCCGCCCATGGCGTGGCCACCCATGGCGTGGCCACCCATGTGCTTCCCCATGGTGTGCCCGCCCATGGTGTGCCCGCCCATGGTGTGGCCGCCCATGGGGAGCTTGCCCATGGTGTGCCCGCCCAGGGAAGACTTGCCCATGCCGTGCTTGCCCATGGTGTGGCGGCCCATGGACCGCCCGCCGACGGGCAGCTTGCCCAGGGTGCGACCGCCCAAGGTGTGCTTCCCCATGGCGCCGCCCATGTGGCGTCCGCCCATGGTGTGCCCCGCCATGGGGGAGTGACCGCTCCTGCGGATCAGCACCGCCGCCGCGTAGGCGGCCAGCGCCGCCCCGCCGACGGCCATCAGCTGCTTGCGGCGGTCGCTCTCCTCGATCTGGTCCGCCCGGTAGGCGCCGGACCCCGTCATGCCGGAAGGCTGGTAGCCGGCCTCGACCACGTCGTCGGACGAGGAGGACCTGCTGCGCACCCGCTCCTTCGCCTGCACGGCGCGGTCCCGGAGCTCGGTGCGCCGGGCCTCCGCCTGCTGCCGGGTCTCGCGCAGCTTGGTCCGGGCCCGTGCCTTCACATCCGCGCGCGCGGCCAGTTCCTCGACCGTGTGGCCCAGTTCCTCCCGCTTCTCCTCGACGTCCCGGCGCAGTTCGTCCTCGCAGTGCGGGCCGTGCGGCCCCTCATGGGTGTGGGAGTGGTGATGGGTGTGGGTGTTGCTCATCGCCGGCTCCTCTCCTTGATCTCGGCCACGTCGGTGCGCACGCTCGCCATGGTGCGGCGTGGCGCCGCCGGGGTCGCCTTACGGATCATCGACCTGCCCACCAGTGCCATCACGCCGGTGATCAGCAGCAACGCTCCGGCGATGATCAGCGCCGACGCCCAGAGCGGCAGCTCCATGGCGATCGCCGCGATGGCCGCCGTCACCAGCGTCGCCAGTGCCAGGAACCCGAACACCCCGGCCGCCGCGAGCATGCCTCCGCCGGCGCCGAACCGCTTCCCCTTCTGGGTCATCTCGGTCTGCGCCAACCGCATCTCGGCCCGCACCAGATCGGTGAGCTGCCGCGAGGCCTGCTGCACGAGATGCCCCACCGAGGCGTGCGCGTCGGCGGAGCCGGGCTGTGAGCGGGTATCGGTGCGGTGCCCGTTGGAGCGGTGGCGGTGGAAGTCGAGTGTGGTCATGATCGCTTCTCCTCCCGACGGTTCCGGGACGGTCCCGTGGACGACGCCCCGAGTACCCGCCTCGTCACCAGGTCGCACACCTGTCCGTACGTGGCGGGACGGTCACGGACCGCTGCCGCTTCCTGGCCCTGGTCGTCACCCCGGCGGGTCGTGCCGACCCTCCGACGGCGGAACGGCCCGTTACCTGGTCAGGGCCCGGCCGTTGGGAGGACGGCGGTCGACCACCTCGTGCTCGGCCGGATCCGAGGGACGTGACGACAGGTGGAAGGGGACCAGATGGCCGGTGCATGGAGAGCGGGAGCGGCCGTGGGGGTCGCGCTGACGCTGCTGACCCTGACGGCGACGCCGTCGTGGGCGGCGCGGCCCGTGGCGGAGCCGCCGCCCCCGCCGCACGCGCAGCTGTGGACGCCCCACCACCTGCTCCCGTGGCTGCTCGGCGGCGACCACGACGGTCGGTACCGCCCGGGCGAGGGCGCCGGACCCTCGCGTCCCCGCCCGCAGGCGCCGGAAGGGGCGTCCGCGCGCGGCCGGGTCATCGCGGCCGTCAACCACTACCGCGGCCGGGCCGGCTGCCGCCCCGTTCGGGGGCGCGGGGCGCTCCACCGGGCGGCCGGCGCGCACAGCGCGCACCTCTCCCGGATCGGACGGCTCAGCCACCGGGGCCGCGGCGGCAGCTCGCCCGGGGACCGGGTGCGCGCCGCCGGGTACCGGCCCTCCATGGTGGGGGAGAACGTCGTCGCCGGTCCGGACGGGCCGCGCGCGGCGGTCCGGTCATGGATGCGCAGTTCCCCGCACCGGGCCATCCTCCTCGGCTGCCGGTACACCCACGCCGGTGTCGGCGTGGCACGGGGGAACGGCGGGCCCTGGTGGACGCTGGTGATGGCCTCCGGGCGCTGACGGAGGAGAGGCCGGAGCCGCGACGCGAGGACGCGTCGCGGCTCCGTCGCGTTGTCAGTGGTGGCCAGTAGCGTGGTGAGTGTCACATCGGAACGTGGAAGTCGAGGTGGGTTGCCGTCATGAGCACTCTGGAGGGCCGGTCGAAGAGCGGGCTGCTGGTCATCGACGTGCAGAACGACGTGGTGGCCAAGGCCCACGAGCGGGACGCGGTGGTGGGGGCCATCGGGGCCCTGGTCGAGAAGGCGCGCGCGGAGCTGGTCCCCGTGGTCTGGGTCCGGCATCACGACGAGGGGATGCCGGCGGGCGGCGACGGCTGGCAGATCGTGCCGGAGCTCAGGCCCGCCGAGGGCGAGCCGGTGGTCGAGAAGGAGTACGGGGACTCCTTCGAGGACACCCCGCTGGAGACGGTGCTGGCCGAGCGGGGGGTGGGCCGGGTTTTCGTGACCGGGGCGCAGACCGACATGTGCGTCCGCTCGACTCTGCACGGCGCCCTGGCCCGCGGGTACGACGCGATGCTCGTCGCGGACGCGCACACCACCGAGGACCTCTCGCAGTGGGGCGCCCCCGAGCCGGCGGAGGTCATCGCCCACACCAACCTCTACTGGTCCTTCCAGAAGGCGCCCGGGCGCACCGCGGGGACCGTGGAGAGCAAGGAGATCGACTTCTGGGCGAGGTAAGTGATTCGCGTGTTCGAATTTTAGTTCGATAACGTGATGGGGGAGGTGGGAACGATGACCAGCAACGGCGGGAGCGGGACCGGTACGGGGTGCGTGATGCACGTGCGCTGCCCCGAGCGGCTGCCCGAGGCGGTCTACCGGCAGGTCCTGGAACTGCTGGGCGACCTGTCGCCGGTCGTGCAGGCGTCGCCCCCCTCCGCCGCGCTGGTGGACCTCGGGGGAGCGCTGCGGTGCCACGGTGTGGACGGCGCCCGGATCGAGGAGGTGCGGCGGCTCGGAGAGGTGCTGCGCATCCGTTCGATCTCCCGGCTGGGCGTCGACCTGCGGATCGGGATAGGCCCCACGATCGCGGTCGCGGCCACCGCCTCGGGGCAGGCGTCGGGCGAAGGCGGCGTGGGAGGCGTGGTGGCGGTGGAACCCGACGGCGTCGCAGCGTGGCTGGCTCCGCTGCCGGTGGAGGCGCTGCACGGCATCGGCCGTCGCCAGACGGCGGCGCTGCGGGACTACGGCGTCGACCGGGTGGGCCTGCTGGCCGAGCTGCCGCCGGCCACGGTGCAGCGCCTGCTGGGCGGCACGGCCGGCCGGGCGGCGTCGGAGCGGGCCCGGGGCGTCGACCCCCGGCCGGTGGTGCCGCGCGAGCTGCCGGCCTCGGCGGCGGTGAGCCACTCCTTCCCGCGGCAGACGCTGGACGGGGCGGAGGTCCGGGCGGCCCTGCTCGACCTGGTGGTCCGGCTCGGCCTGCTGCTGCGCGGGCGGGGCCAGGCGGCGCGCGGTCTGCGGCTGACGCTGAGGTTCGCCGCGGGCGGCGTCTGGGAGAAGACCCGGCGCCTGCCCGAGCCCTCCGGACACGACGACGACCTGCGCACCCTCGCCTACCAGCTGATGGACGCGGCCGGACTGCAACGCGGGCGGCTGACCGGGATCGGGCTCAGGGCGGAGGATTTGGTGGACGCGGAGCGGGTCGCCCGCCAGATCAGCCTGGACGAGGCGCGGGAGGCCCGGCTGGCGGCCGAGGAGGCCGCCGACGGCATCCGGAACCGCTTCGGGCCCACGGTCATCGGCCCCGCCGCCGTCTACCGCCGGGCCTCCTGACGGCCCGCCTGAAGACGGCCGCCTGCTGACGGCCCTGCTCCTGACGGCACGCCCGCTGGCGGCCCGCCTGCCGACAGCCCTGATCCTCACGGCCCGACTCCCGGCGGTCCGCCACGCGCGGCGGGCCGGACGCCACGGCGTGTCCACCGGGGCGACGTGTCAGCCCGCCAGCGCCGCGCGGGCGGCCGTCACCGTCCGCTCCGCGTAGCCGCGTCCGAAGAGCACCGTGTGCACCAGCAGCGGGAACAACTGGTGCAGGGGCACCCGCCGCCGCCATCCGTCGGCGAGCGGCGCGGCCTCGTCGTAGCCGGCCAGCACCCGGTCCAGACGCGGGCAGCCGAACAGCGCCAGCATGGCGAGGTCCGTCTCCCGGTGACCGCCGTGCGCGGCCGGGTCGATCAGCCAGACCTCCCCGTCGGCCCCCCAGAGCACGTTGCCGTTCCAGAGGTCGCCGTGCAGCCGGGCGGGCGGCTCCGGCGGCCCGGCCAGCTCCGGCAGCCGCGCACACACCCGCTCCACCACGGCGGCCTCCGCCGCCTCGAGCGTGCCGTCGTCCACCGCCCGGCGCAGGTACGGCAGCACCCGCTGTTCGGCGTACCAGGTGGGCCACTCCTCACCGGTGACGTTCCGCATGGGAGCCGCACCGATGTACGCGTCCACCGGACCACCGGGCGGCGGGGTCCCGAACGCCGGAGCGCCCGCCGTGTGCAGCGCGGCCAGGCCGCGGCCGAACCGCAGCGCCGCCCCCGCGTCCGGAACGCCCTCCGGCACACGGTCGCTGACCAGCCACCGCTCGTCCCAGCCGTGCACCACCGGCACCCGGACCGCGCCCGCCTCCGAGAGCCAGCGCAGCCCGGCCGCCTCGGCGAGCACCGCGCGGGCGTCGTCGCCGCGCTTCACCATCACCCGGCGCCCGTCGTCGAGTCCGACCACGAAGAGCGCGCCCGCCGCCCCACGGTCCTCGGACACCGCACGTCGGCCGGTCAGGCGCTCCGCGGCCGCCGCGGGCCCGTCGGCGGCGTTCATCCGTCCAGGCGCTCGCGGACCCAGGCGAGCAGCCCGGGCACGCAGGCCTCGATCATGTCCAGCACGTCCTCGAAGCCCTGCTCCCCGCCGTAGTAGGGGTCGGGCACCTCGAGGTCGCCGGCCGCCACGGCCTCCGGGTCGAAGGAGCGCATCAGCCGGATCCGGGTGGGGTCGTCCACCAGACCGCGCAGCGCCTTCTCGTGCGTGCGGTCCATGGCGACGAACAGATCGGCGTCCAGATGCTCGGCACCGACCTGGGCCGCGGAGTGGCCCGTCGGATAACCGCGCCCGGCCAGCGCGGCGCCCGAACGGGGGTCCACGGGCTCCCCGACGTGCCAGTCGCCGATGCCGGCACTGGTCACCCGGACCCGGTCGCCGAGGCCGGCCCGGCGCAGTCGCTCTCCGACCACCAGGGCGGCCGAGGGGGACCGGCAGATGTTTCCGCTGCAGACGAACGTGAGATGCACCCGACCAGCCTACGGCGGACGGACCGTCAGCGGACCCGCCGGTAGGTGACCTCGACGTCGCGCCGCCAGGAGGAACCGTCCTCCGAGAACTCCCAGGCCCCGGTGACGGTCCCGCCCTCCGGGTCGACGACGGCTTCGAACCGCTGGTGGAAACCGGGCGCGGCCCGCCACTGGCGCCACACGCCGTCCACCAGGTCCGCCCGGTAGACACGGGCCACGCCCCGCCCGTCGGCGTACAGCACGGTGAACTCGTCGGCGGTGTCGTCGTAACCGGTGACGCACGACGTCGGGAACGGCGCGTGCGCCTGCCAGTCCTCGGGCAGGACGGTCTCCGGCCCCAGGAAGGCGCGCTGGTGCAGGAAGGCGCCGCCCTCCAGCCACGCGATCTCGGTGCGCACCGGCCCCACGTCCTCGCCGCGCGCGTACATCTCCCAGATCCCGATCAGGGGCTCCAGCCGCCGCAGGGCCGGGTGCGGAACGGGGTCGTACATGCTGCCCTCCGAGGAGTACGAGCAGGGACGTCCGGCACCGGCACGCTACCGCGCCCGGGCGCCCCACGCCGCCGGAGGACCGGCCGGCGGCCGTTCGGAAACCCGCCGGAACCGGCGGCCCGACACCGGGAACGCTCTGCCCCCGCGTGCGAGAATGACCGGATGGCAGCGGACCACCCAGCAGCGGAGCCCCCGTCGCCGCAGACCCCCACCCCCGGCCGGCGGGAGCTCGCGGTCGCCCGGTCGGACGACCCGGTCCGCGACCGGGCAGAGGAGAAGGTGCGGCGCTTCCTGGACGCCGCGCTGGAACTGGTCACCGGGGCACGGGGCAAGGACTTCACCGTCCAGGACGTCGTGAGGACCTCCGGCCAGTCCCTGCGCAGCTTCTACCAGTACTTCGACGGGAAGCAGGAGCTGCTGCTGGCCCTCCTCGAGGAGTCGGCGCGCAGAACCGCGGACCGGCTCCGGGAGGTCACCGCCGAGGAACCCGACGCGGCGGCCCGGCTGCGCCGCTTCACCCGCGACTACCACCGCCTGTGCCGGCCCCGTCCCGCCGACCGCGAGCACGGGGCCGACGCCGAGGGCGGCGGCGCCCCGGCCGAGCTCGCACGACGGCTGCTGACCGACCACCCCAGGGCAGCGGCGCGGGCGTTCGCCCCGCTGCGGCTCCTGCTGGAGGAGATCCTGCACGACGCGGCCCGGGAGGGCGCCGTGCGGCCCGGCCTGGACCACCGCCTCGTGGCGGGCACGCTGCTTCAGGCCGTGCTGTTCCACCCGTTCGCCCTGGCCGTCGGCGGGACCGACCACGAGGCCCGCGACGCCGACGCCGATGCCGACGCGCTCTGGGACCTGCTGGCCCGGGGAATCACCTCACCCTGATCGTCCTGAACGTACCCCTCAGACGGTCCCGTCGACCCGCTGCTCCGTGCCGCAGTACTTGCACTTGACCGCGGCCTCGGGAATGTCGTCCTGCAGGCAGGCCGGGCAGGTCTTCACCGGCTTGTCCTCGGCGAAGGCCTCGAGACCCCGCCGGGCCTGCACCTTCCGGTAGGGCACGACGATGAACAGGTACACCACCGCCATGAAGATCACGAAGTAGATCAGGGCGGAGATGAACTCACCCAGGTTCAGGTAGGTCGACTCGTTCCCCTTCTCACCGAGCTGCCAGCCCAGCCCCATGGACGTGCCGCCCTGGAACCGGGCGACCACGGGGTTGACGACGTAGTCGGTGAAGGCCTTGATCAACGTGGAGAAGGCCAGGGCGACGATCAGGCCGACCGCTGCCGTGACCACGTCGGCGCGGGTGAGGAAGCTCTTGAAGCCTTTGATCATTCCCTCATGCTCGGCACCACCCCCGGGACCCCGCAGCCCGGAGAGGGCCGAACGGGGCGTCAGGACGCCATCACGCCGCACCGGGCGGCCGGCGGCGACCGCCCCCCGCAGCACACCCGCGCCCGGCCGGCCCGGCACCCCGCCCGAGATCCCCCGTTTGACCGCCGCCCGCGCGGCAACCCGGTTCTCGGTCACGGCAAGCGGCGGGCGGGGCCTCAGTCACCCCGCCCGCCGCACAGGCCGCCGGCCGGACGGTCCGGCGTCACCGCGTCCGCCGCTTCGTTCCTGTCGAGGTCGAGCCGGTTCCCGGCCCCGGACCGAGGGCGGGAAAACCCGGGGCGCCCGTGACCCCGGCTGCGGAAGAATGCCCCCATGCCCGCCTCACCCGCCATGCACACAGGTCAACTCACCGTCTCCGAGACGGAGATGGCCGCTCTGGTGGCCACCCGGTTCCCCCGCTGGAAGGACCTGCCGGTGCGGGCCTGTCCGTCCGACGGAACCGAGAACGCGTTGTTCCGCATCGGTGACGACCTGGTCGCCAGGCTCCGGCTGCTCGGGGACGACCCGGACGCCACGCTGAACGACATCCGGCGGGAGGCCGAGGCGGCCGCGGCGATCGAGGCCGCCACCACCATCCCGACGCCGGGCTTCGTCGCCTTCGGCGAGCCCGGACCGGGCTACCCCCTCCCGTGGAGCGTCTACCGCTGGATCCCCGGCACCCCCGCCACCGCGTCGGACGCGCACGACTCCACCGCCTTCGCCGAGGACCTGGCCGCCTTCGTCCGGGAGGTCCGCGCCATCGACGCCGAGGGCCGTGTCTTCCGCGGCCGGGGCCGCGGCGGGCTCCTCACCGACCACGACGACTACGTCGCCCAGGGGCTGGAGGAGAGCCGGGAACTGATCGACACCCAGGCCCTGGCCCGCCTCTGGGACCGTCTGCGCGACACCCCCCGCAGCGGGCCGGACGTCTGGTCGCACGGCGACCTGATGCCCGGCAACCTGCTCGCCGACGGCGGCCGGCTCGCCGGGGTGATCGACGTCGGCCAGGCGGACGTGGCCGACCCCGCGCTCGACCTGCAGCCCGCGTGGAACTACTTCGCCCCCGCCGCCCGGGAGGCGTTCCGTGCCGCGCTCGGGGTCGACGACGCCACCTGGGACCGGGGCAAGGGCTGGGCCTTCGCCCAGGCCATCGGCTGCCTCTGGTACTACCGCGAGACCAACCCGGTCATGTCGAACCTGGCCCGCACCACCCTCCAGGCCCTCCTGGACGACGAGCCGGCCTGACCGACGGACCGTCGGGCCGGGGCCGCCTACGCGGACGGCTTGAGGGTCCGCATCCGCCCGTAGGCGTACACACAGCCCGCCAGCGCCAGGTCGGACAGCAGCATGAACCCGATGGAGTAGGAACCCTTCGAGCTGTAGATGGCGCCCATCAGCAGCGGCGGCACGAACCCGCCGAGCCCGCCCATCGCGCCCACCACACCGGTCACCGAACCGACCTGCTGCTGCGGCGTCACCTGGGAGACCAGCGCGAACACACTGCCGCTGGTGGTGCCCAGACCCGCCGCCATCACCAGCAGGCAGATCGTGCCCATCGGGTACAGGTGGGGGTCGAAGGCCTGGAACACGGCGAACACCGCCACCACCGCCAGCGCCCCGGCCGTCACCATCGCCGGATGGACCCGGTCCGAGAGCCAGCCGCCGAACGGCCGGAACACCACCGTCACCAGGGCGAAGCCGGCCGCCTTGGCGCCCGCGTCGGTCGGGCTCAGGTCGTACCAGGTCTTCAGGTACGACGGCAGGTAGACGCCGAACGCCACCACCCCGCCGAAACCGATCGCGTACAGCGCCGAGAGTTCCCAGGTGACCCGCAGCCGAGAGGCCTGCCCCAGGCGGGAGGCCAGCGACGCCGTCGGCACGGTCCGGCCCGGGTGGTCGCTGATGAGGAAGAAGGCCGCCACCGCGTACACGGCCAGCGCCGCCGCCACCACCAGGAACGGCAGCGTCTCGCCCTGCTTCGCGATCCGCGGCGTGAAGTAGCCGGAGAGGGCCACACCGCCCATGCCCATGCCGAAGACGCCCAGCGCCAGACCCCGGCGGGACGGCGGGAACCACGAGTTCACCAGCGGGATGCCGATCGCGAACGTGGTGCCCCCCAGACCCAGCAGGAAGCCCACCGCGATCATGGCGAGGAAGGAGTCCCGCGCCGGGATCACCAGCAGCACCGGCACGATCGTCAGCGCCGAGACCAGCGGAAACATCACCTTCGCCCCGTACCGGTCGGTCAGCGCGCCCACCGGGATCCGGCCCAGCGACCCGACCAGCACCGGCACCGCCACCAGGAACGACTGCTGGAAGGAGGACAGCGACAGCTGCCGACCGAATTCGCCCGCCAGCGGCGAGATCAGGTTCCACGCCCAGAAGGTGAGCGCGAACCCGACCGTCGCCGTGAGCAGATTCCGGTACGCCGCCCCGGGAACCGGGTCGGCCGTCTGCGCCGCGTCCCGCGCGGGCCCCTTCGATCGATTCACGCCTCCACGCTAGGAACGCCCGCCCCCGCCCGCCCGGCGGAGTACTCCGGACGGCGGTCACCCGCCCGGCCGCTCAGCGGTCCTCCGGGTCCAGCCACCACAGCCCGAGGACCACCAGGAACGACAGCACCAGGAAGGCCGCGCCCCACCAGGCGGTCCCCACCCGGCCGGCCATCCACGCGTTCACCACCACCGTCAGCGCCCACAGCTGGCCCGCGAGCACCGAGAAGGCGAGCACCAGACGCGCCGTCAGCTTCGACGCGCGCTCCGGTTCCTGCTCACTGCCGGCGCCTGGTCCCGGACCGGTGTGCCTGACACGGCCGTCGCCGTACCCGCTGGTCGGCCTGATCTGCGGATAGCGCTCGTCCACCGGGCGGTTCAGCCACGGCCGGGCACTGCCCGGCCGGTAGCCCTCGCGCCCGAACCCGATCGAGCGGCGCCTCGACGCGTCCTCGCTCACCCGTCCTCACCCTCTCCCGGACAGCCCAGCTGCCGCCGCAGATCCGGCTGACGGAACTGCCGGCACAGCGCGTCGGTCACGTTCTCGCCCGACCGGGCCGTCGCGAACGCCCACACGCTGCCGTCCGGCTCCTCGGTCAGGTACACCCTCGGCAACGGCCGCGGTGGAGGCCCCGCCGTCACCTCACCGGTCCGCACGTTGAACACCCCCTCGTGGCACGGGCAGTACAGCTCGCCCTCGTCGCCCCGGTCGGCCCGCCACATCACCCCGCACGCCAGGTGCGTGCACACCGCGGAGTAGCCGACCAGCGTCCCGTCGCCCAGCCGGACCGCCACCGCCCGGTCCTCCTCCTCCGGGTAGCGGAACGCCACCGACTGCCCGGGCTCGATCCGGTCCGCGATCCGCACCCTCGGCGGCTGCTCGTTCCCGCTGTCCCCGTGCCGGTGCAGCACCCCCGCCGCCACCGCCACCCCGCCGACCGCCAGGCCGCCGGAGACGGTCGCCACCAGGCGCAGGCAGTCCCGGCGGGTGGTCAGGGAGTGGGCCGTGATCCGGTCCCGCATGGCCTCCTGCGCGGCGTCGTGCTCCCGGTCGGCGTGCGGGCCCGCCACGGGGTCCGCCCCCGGCTCCGGCTCCTGCTGGGTCACGCTCATCGCACGTCCACCCCGTTCACCTCCACGACCGGCAGCCCGCCCGGTACCGGCCACCGGGCCCGCTCGGCGGGGACCACCATCGCCACCCCCGTGCGCACGGTGCTCCGCCCGAAGGTGAACTCGTCCACCACCTCCACCCCGGGCCGCTCCTCCCGCAACTCCTCCACCGTCCCGTAGAACAGGGCGCCGGTCGGACAGACCGTCGCGCACATCGGCGCCAGCCCGAACGAGGTGCGGTCGTAGCAGAGGTTGCACTTCAGCTGCAGCTTCGCCGTCAGGTCGATCTTCGGCACACCGAACGGACAGGCGTTGACGCAGTTCGCGCAGCCGATGCACCGCGTGGTGTCCGCCTCCTGCACCACGCCGTCGGCCGTCACCAGGATCGCGTCGGCCGGACAGACCTCCGCGCACGGCGCCACCGGGTCCTCGCAGTGCATGCAGACGGTGGGCAGCGCGGCGACCGACTGCCCCTCCTGCGGATAGTCCAGATGGATCAGGGACTTGCCGCGGTGCGAGTCGCACTCGCGGCAGGCCGAGACGCAGGCCTGACAGCCGATGCAGCGCCCCGGGTCGATGAAGATCGTGCGGCCCATCATGGCGGCGCTCAGCTCCTCTCCGAGGTACCGCGGCCCTGGGACGCGGACGGCGGCAGGACGTCCGACAGCGCGGCCTGGACCTCCTCGTAGCTCTCCCGGCCGGGCGGCACCGGCGGCGCCGGCACCTCGTCGAGGCGTTCGGCGAGCTCCAGCCGGGCGGCGGCCACCTTGTACTCCGGGATCCGCGACCGCGGATCCAGCGCGTCCACGGTGAGCACGTTGGCCGCCACCGGCGACGGCCAGTGGTACGGCACGAACACCGTGTCCGGCCTGATCGCCTCGGTCACCAGCGCCGGGAACACCACGCTGCCGCGCCGGGTCACCACGCGCACCGGGTCGCCGTTGCGGAACCCCTGCGAGGGGTGCACCTCCACCCACGGCCGCGGCGTCTGCTCCACCAGCCCGCCGAGCCGGCGGGTCTGGGTGCCCGACAGGAAGTGCGCCACCGTCCGCCCGGTGGTCAGCGTCAGCGGGTACTCCTCCGTGTGGACGTCCGCGGGCGGATGCCACTCCACGGTCTGCAGGTGCATCCTGCCGTCCGGGTGGTAGGAACGCAGGTCCTCGAAGAGCCGCGGGGTGCCGGGATGGTCGGTGGACGGGCACGGCCAGGAGATCCCGCCGGTCTCCTCCAGACGCTCGTAGGTGATGCCGGAGTAGTCGACCAGCGCCCCCGCCGTCGCCACCCTCAGCTCCTCGAACACGTCCCGCGACCCGGTGAACGCGAACTTGTCGCCCGCCCCCAGCCGCCGCGCCAGCTCGCACAGCACCCAGGTGTCGGTGCGCACCCCCGGTGGCGGATCCTGCGCCTTGTTGTGCTTGACCACCCGGGCCTCGGCGTTCGCCGTCACCCCCTCGTCCTCCGCCCAGACCGTCACCGGCAGCACCACGTGCGCCTCCGCGGCGGTCTCCGAGAGGAAGAAGTCCAGCTGGACGTGGAACTCCAGCCGGTTGTAGCCGTCCTTCACCGTGGCGTGGTTGGGGAGCGAGACCAGCGGGTTGTTGCACACGCCCAGCAGCCCGCGGATCTCGCCGCGCTGCATCTGCCAGACCATCTCCATCATCGACGTGCCGACACCCGGCAGTTCCGATTCGTCGATGCCCCAGATCTCGCAGATCTGCCGGCGGTGCTCCGGGTTCTTCAGGTCGCGGCCGCCCGGCAGCATGTCCGACTTCTGCCCGTGCTCCCGGCCGCCCTGCCCGTTGCCCTGCCCGGTCAGCGTGCCGTAACCGGCGCCCGGACGGCCCACGTTGCCGGTGGCCACGATCAGGTTCACCACGCTCAGGCAGTTCTCCACGCCCTGGGTCTGGTGCTCGATGCCGCGGGCGTGGCAGGCCATCGCGTTCTCGGCGCCCGCGAACATCCGCGCCACCTCGTACACCTGCGACTCGGGAATGCCGCAGATCTCCGCCGCCCGAGAGGGCGGGTAGTCCTGCACGCACCGCACGACCTCGTCCCAGCCGGTGGCGTGCGCGTCGACGAACTCCTGGTCGGTGAGGCCCTCGGCGATCACCACGTGCAGCACCGCGTTGAAGAACGCGGAGTCGGTGCCCGGCCGCAGCGCCACGTGGATGTCCGCCGTCCGGGCGATCGCCGTCTCCCGCGGATCCACGATGATCAGCTTCGCGCCGCGGTCCCGGCCGCCCCACACGTACTGGGTGAGCACCGGGAAGCACTCGCCGATGTTGCCGCCGGCCACCAGCAGGCAGTCGGTCACCAGCATGTCGGCGAACGGGTTGCCGGCCCGGTCGATCCCGAACACCGCCTTGTTCGCGGCGGCCGCCGAGACCATGCACAGCCGCCCGTTGTAGTCCACGTGCCGGGTCCCCAGCGCGACCCTGGCGAACTTGCCCACCAGGTACGTCTTCTCGGTGAACAGGCTCGCCCCGCCCAGCATCCCGAAGGCGTCCCGCCCGTAGCTTGCCTGGATGCGCCGGATCTCCGAGGCCGTGAAGTCCAGGGCCTCCTCCCAGCTCGCCTCGCGGAACGGCTCGTCACGGGAGGCGCGGATCAGCGGAGCGGTCAGCCGCTCGGGGTGGTTGACCTGCTGGTAGGCGTTGACGCCCTTCGGGCACAGCCGCATCCGGTTGATGTCGTGGTTGCGGGGCTCCATGCCGAAGACCTTGCCCGCCTCGTTCACCCGCAGGTACAGGCCGCACTGCACGCCGCAGAAGCAGCAGTGCGTGGGCACCAGCGTCTCGCCCCGCTGGTCCGCGTGCCACCGGTCGGCGGGAATGCCACCCGCGTCACGGAAGGCCTGCGCCCCCGGGGGTGCCAGCGTGGGGTCGAGCGGAATGGTCGGCCGGGTCACTTGTAGCCCTTCTTCACGTTCTCGAGATAGGCGGACCCGCGCAGCACCCGCTTGCAGCGGGGGCAGTACTCGGTCCACTCGTCGAAGTCGAGGCGCAGGTCGCGCATGGTGCCCCGCAGGTTCTCCACGTACGCGTCGGTGTCCACCGGCTCGCCGCAGCGGCGGCAGGTGAAGACCTTCTCGTCCTGCCGCGCCGTGTACTTGAACAGCTGCATCCCCACGGCCGCGGGACGCTGGGCGATGTGGAAGAACTTCCCGAACGGCAGGTAGATCAGGGTGAACACCACCGAGATCATGTGCAGCACCATCAGGAACTCGTAGCCCTGGCCGTGCAGGAAGATGGCGGAGAAGGTCAGCAGCAGCCCCGTCACCGAGATCACCACCAGGGCGATCAGGGGCAGCAGGTCGTAGGCGAAGCGCTGCCCGGTCATCGCCCCCCGGTCGCGCATCCGCCGCCACAGGAAGTAGGACGCCCCGGCGATCACCAGGACGGCCGCGATGTCCAGGCCGTGGAAGAGCAGCCAGCCGAAGAAGCTCAGCGAGTCGAAGGTCAGCAGCTTCACGCCCCACATGCGCCACTCGTAGGACGGGCCGGGGCCGGTGGGGGAGGTGAAGGTGAACCAGCCCCAGGTCAGCGGGAAGGTGATCAGCGCGGCCAGCACACAGCCCCAGAACACCAGCTGGTGCGCCGCCCACCGGGCGTGCGACCGGGCCCCCAGGAACTTCTGGAAGCCGAGATAGGTGGCGATCATCCGGGGCACCGCGGTGGGGGCGCGGCGGAAGTTCGCCGCCGAGAAGAAGGAGCGCCAGCCCTGCTTGAACAGGCGGCGCGCGGCCGGCGCCGACACCCACACGGTGTACCGGTACACCAGACCGAAGACGAGGAAGACGGAGGCCGCCGCGTACGGCAGCAGCGCCGAGTCGAAGTCCCGCAGCAGTCTGCTGCCGAACACGATGGCCAGGATCAACAGGACGGCGGCCGCGGTGCCCGCCAGGGTCGCCCGGCCGGTCACCGAGAGCCGGTCGAGGCGTCGGGCCGGCCCGGGCGCGACGGGCGGGGGGTTGGACTCGCTCACACGGGCACACTAGGAGAGGGTGAGGCAGGAGTGCCCGATTTGTTCCCTCGCGTGAGCATGTCTCACTCCACCGGTCCCTCCCTCGGGACGCCCCGCCACCGGCAACCGCACGAGAGAACAGGCAGCGAACCGCACGTGACCCCCGACAGCAGCCAGCAGGCCCCCGGCCGGCCCCGGAACCGGCGCGCGGAGCGCATGGACCTCCGGCACACCCCGACCGCCCGCGACTTCCGCGAGGCCCACCGCGCCCACGCCCGCGGCACGTCGGCCGGGCGCAGACGGCTCGCCGTCACCCTCGTGCTCACCGTCGCGGTGATGGCCGTGGGCATCCGCGGCGGCTCGGTCACCCTCCTGTCCCTGCTGATGGGCGCCGCCTACCTGTTCTTCGCCCTGGTGGCCCTGCCCCGCGCCCAGGCGGGACGCGCCGCCGCCAAGGCCGCCGCCGACGGCGGGCAGCAGGTCCGTCTCGACGAGGCGGGGGTGCGCCTCACCACCGGTGCCGAACAGCGCAGGTTCGCCTGGACCGAGATCTCCCGCTACCTGGAGACCCCGCGCCTCTTCCTGCTCGTCGGCGCCGACCGTGCCGCCCCCTGCCTGGCCGTGCTGCCCAAGGAGGGCTCCGGGGACCGGCTGCGCGCCCTCCTCGACGCCCGGCTGGACCCCGCCCGGACCGACTGACCGAAACCCCGGCGCGGGCCCGGCCGCCCGTGTGAGGCTTCGGGCATGCGCGCAGGCGATCACACCACACCGACCCGGCGCGGCACTCCGGGCGGTCGCCGACGACGACCGCGCCGCACCACGGAGGGCCGGCGATGACGAACACCGGCCGGCCGTCCGCCGCCCCGGAGCCCTGTGCCGCGTCCCCGCGGCCCTCCGGCGCGGTCGCGGTGCGGAGGCCCACCGGGACGACGCCCTGCGCGAACCGACCGGGAAGGAGCCCGACATGCCGTTCTTCAAGACCTCCGACGACATCGAGATCCACTACCAGCTCTGGGAGGCGGAGTCCGACCGGCCGCTGATCCTCCTGCACCACGGCTTCATCGCCGACGCCGACGTCAACTGGGTCGCCCCCGGCATCGTGCGGATGCTCACCGAGACCGGCCGCCGGGTCCTTGCCCTCGACGCCCGCGGCCACGGCCGCAGCGGCAAGCCGCACGACCCCGAACGCTACGGCGAAAGCCGCATGTCGGAGGACCTGCGCGAGCTGATGGACCTCCTGGACGAGGACGCCTACGACCTCGCCGGCTACTCCATGGGCGCCGTCGTCAGCCTGCTCACCGCCGCCCGGGACACCCGGATCCGCCGCCTGGCGATCGGCGGAGTCGGAGCCGCGGTCGTCGAGCTCGGGGGAGTGGACAGCAGGGTCGTCGGCGGGCCCGCCCTGGTGGAGGCACTGACCACCGAGGACCCCTCGACCGTGGCCGACCCCACCGCGGCCGGCTTCCGGGCCTTCGTCGACGCCCTGGGCGCCGACCGCCTCGCCCTCGCCGCCCACGCGCGGGCCATCCACCAGGAACCCATCGCCCTCGCCGGGATCACCGCCCCCACCCTCGTCATCGCGGGCGAGGACGACCCGCTCGCCGCCCGGCCCGAGGTTCTCGCCGACGCCCTTCCCGACGCCACCCTCAGGACCGTGCCGGGCGACCACTCCACCGCCGTCGGCGCGCCCGCCTTCGTGGCGGAGCTGGCCTCGTTCCTCAACACACCCTGACCCGCGGCCGGGAACGTGCCGCGGTCCGGTCCGGGCCCGCCCCGCCGCGGGCCCCCACCGGAGGACTCACGGGGAGGAAACCCGTGTGACGCTCTCCACCGCCCGTGCGAAGGCGAGGGCGGTCGGGGGGAAGTGGGAGCGGTGCCAGATCAACCCCAGCTCGGAGGGGGGCAGTCCGTCGACCGGGACGAAGGTGATGGCGTTGCGCCGCCCGTGGTAGTCGGCCGTGGACCGGCACAGCAGCATCGCGCCCCGGTCGGCCGCCGTCAGACTCAGCCCTTCCTGAAGGGTGTTGACCAGCGGACCCGCCGGGATCGGCCGCAGCTCCGGAGTGCGGTCCGGGGTCTGCGCCTGGCGCCAGTACGCGGGCGCGGGGCCGGGCGTCCCGCCCGTGCCCACGCCGATGAGCCGGCAGTCGGCCAGCTCCTCCGCCGACACCGAGTTCCGGGCCGCGAGCGGGTGCCGGACGGAGACGGCGAGGGTCTGCGGCTGCCGGGAGAAGACCGGTCCGAGCACCAGGTCCCCCTCCTCCACCGGCAGGAGCACCACCGCGCAGTCCACCTCCTGGCGGCGCACCGGCCCGAACGGGTCGGACAGCGGGATCTCCGTCAGCTCCAGGACGCAGCCCGGGCACTCCTCCTCGAACAGGGCCATCGCCTGGGCGAGGTAGTCGTCGACGGTGCCCTGGAAACCGATCCGCAGCACCCCGCCCGCCTGCGCCCGGGCGGCGGCCCGCGCCTCGTCCAGGGTGGCGCGCAGCCCGTCGTACGCCGGCCGCAGACTGCCGACGAAGGACTCCCCGAGCGGGGTCAGCCGTACCCGGCGGCTGGTGCGCTCGACCAACGGGGCGCCGATCCGTCCCTCCAAGGCACGCAGCAGCTGGCTCACCCTGCTCTGGGAGACGTACAGTCGCTCGCCCGCCCGGCCGAAGTGCAGTTCCTCGGCGAGGACGAGGAACGCCTCCAGCTCGCGGATCTCGATACCGCTCACGGAATCCCGGCCCCCTCAACCCGATCGAGTAATCCCACTCATAGAAGGATGAGGGATTGGCCGTTGTTCCCGGACGGCCCCGAGGGTTGGCTGGTTGCATGGCACAGACAGAGGAAGTCACAGGCAAGGCACCAAGAGAGGGGCAGGCGGGACGACGCGGCGGTTGGCCCGCGGTCGCCGCCGTCGCCGGGGCGACGTTCACGGTGGTCACCTCCGAGATGCTGCCGGTGGGGCTGCTCACCCCCATCGGCGACGCGCTCCGAGTGAGCGAGGGGACCGCCGGGCTCACCCTCACCGTCACGGGTCTCGTCGGCGCGCTCTCCGCGCCGCTGCTGACACCGTTGCTCGGCCGGTTGGACCGTCGGGTGCTGCTGTGCTCCATGATGGCGCTGCTCGCGCTGGGCAACCTGCTCGCGGCGTGGGCCCCCAACTTCGGGGTGATGATGATCGCCCGCGTCCTGGTCGGCATCGGCATGGGCGTGGTCT
This sequence comes from Streptomyces sp. NPDC047130, assembly GCF_040643475.1. Lineage (NCBI taxonomy): Bacteria > Bacillati > Actinomycetota > Actinomycetes > Kitasatosporales > Streptomycetaceae > Streptomyces > Streptomyces sp. NPDC047130. The sequence goes on from NZ_JBEYUK010000017.1 coordinate 54,069, forward strand.
GGGCGGTCGCCGCCGGTCTCGCCGTGCGGCTCGTGTCCGGGACCTCCATCGGCCCGGCCACCTCACTCATCTTCAGCGGGATCGCGGTGGCCTCGGTACTGGGCGTCCCCGCCGGTACGTACATCGGCGAACTGGCGGACTGGGAAACGGCGTTCGTCGTCATCGCCGTCCTCGCCGTGGTGGTCCTGATCGCGCTCGCGGCCCTGCTGCCGCCACTCCCGGCCGAGCAGGACATCCGGCTCGGCGGTGTGCTGAAGCTGGTCGGCAACCCGCGGGTGGCGACCGGGCTCGCCGTGGTGGCGTTCCTGGTCACCGGCCACTTCGCCGCCTACACGTACGTACGGCCCGCGCTGGAGGAGATCTCCGGGGTCAGCCCCACGATGATCGGCACCCTGCTCCTCGTCTACGGCGTCGCCGGCGTCCTGGGGAACTTCGCGGCAGGCGCCGGCGCGGGCCGCTCCCCGCGCGGCACGGTCCTGCTGATCGCCCTCGTCCTGGCGGCCACCGTGGGGTTGCTGCCGCTGCTCGGCGGTTCGCTGCTGACGGCCGGTGTGCTGCTCGCGGTGTGGGGCATCTCGTACGGCGGCGTGTCGGTGAGCACCCAGACCTGGCTGCCGGCGGCCGCGCCACAGGCCCGCGAGGCGGCGTCCTCTCTCTTCGTGGGGGTCTTCAACGGGGCGATCGCGCTGGGCGCCCTGGTCGGCGGACTCACCGCGGACGGTGCGGGATCGAGGCCGTGATGTGGCTGGGCGGCGGCCTGGCACTCGCCGCCCTGCTGGTGGTCGCCCTGGGCCGGGCCCCGGAGAGCGGCCGACTCGGCTAGACCGCCGGCCGACCGCCACGCTCGTGCCTCCCGGGCCGCCCCTTCCAACCCGGGAGGCGACTCCCCGGACCGCGTCACCCCTGTACGCGGCCCGGGGCCTCCACCACCGACGTCAGGAAGTCCCGGATCAACGCCGCCCAGGTGGCGCGGCGGTACTCGATGTCGATGCCGTGCTCGTCCGCGAGGGCCAGGATGTCGTCCACGGCCTGGGCGGACGCCTCACCGATCCGGCGGGCCTCCTCGGGGCCGCCGAGGGCCAGCAGACTGCTGAACCGCGCCCACATCGGCATCAGGTAGTCCGCGTCGGCTCCGCTGGCCCCGCCACCGCGGATGTCGGCCCCGAGGAGCACGATGTCGGTGCCGGGCGCCCGGCGCAGGATCTCCAGGGCGGTCCACAGGCCGGTGAACCCGCCGGGGTCCGTGGATGTGGGCCGCCTCCTCACCGGCGCAGCGCGGATCCTGGCAGTCGACCATCGAGGACCTGCACCGGGCCGGGATCGAACCCCTGCGGCAGATCAGCGCGGCCGAGGCCCGCTCGGCGGGCCCGCGCCCCGTGACGAGGACCGACGGGAGCGGCCGGGGCCGGCGGCGGCGCCGGTGCCGTGGCATCGCCGTGCGGGGCGGTACCGGCGCGGGCTCGTTTCGGCGCCGGGGTCCGCCGGCGCGACGGCGACCCCGGAGCAGGCCCCCGCCCACGGCCCCGGAACGGCACGGTAGGCTCATCGGGCCAGTCGAACTCCACGAGGTGGGGTCAGGGAACCCGGTGCGACTCCGGGACTGACGCGCAGCGGTGAGGGTGACGGTCGGGCACGCGTGGGCGCGGTGAGCGCAGCGCAGCCACTGGAGCGACGCTCCGGGAAGGCGCCCGTACCGGAGGAACCCGAGTCCGAAGACCTGCTGGCGCTGGCGGTGACGGGCCGCCAGGTCGACCGCGGGCCCCGCGAACGGGTCCCTGACCTCGAAGGACTCGTGTGTCCCCGATGGATTCCGCGTTCAGCTCCGCACGCCGCGCGCGCCGCGACCGCTGCCCGGGCGTGCTCCGCCCCTGGCCGGCCGACGACGGCCTCCTGGTCCGTCTCCGCCTCGTCGGCGGCCGCCTCCCCACCGACTCCCTCACCGCCCTCTCGGCCGTCGCGGAACGCCACGGCGACGGCCGCGTCCACGTCACCGGACGCGCCAACCTCCAGATCCGCGCCCTGCCCGGCCACCAGGGCCGCCTCGGCACCGCCGTCCTCGCCGCGATCGAGGACACCGGCCTGCTGCCCTCGCGCACCCACGAACTGGTGAGGAACGTGATGGTCTCGCCCCGCACCGGCGTGACCGGCGGCCGGGCCGACCTGCGGCCGGTGGCCGGGGAACTCGACCGGCTGCTCTGCGCCGACCCGGCCCTCGCCGCGCTGCCCGCCCGCTTCCTCTTCGTCCTGGACGACGGCCGCGGCGACCTGATGACCCGCCCCTGCGACCTCGGCCTGGTGGCCCTCGACGCCGACGGCGCGCAGCTGCGCGTCGGCGACGCCTGGGGGCCGGTCGTCCCGCTCGGCGGGGCGGCCGCCGCCCTCACCCGCCTCGCCCGGGACTTCGTGGACGCCCGGGGGATCGGCCCCACGGCGCCCTGGCACGTCGTCGAACTGGACGTCCCCCTGAGCGAGTCCGTGCCTCCGGACCGGGGCCTGCCGAGCCCCGGGCCACCGCTGCCGCCGGGCCCGCTCCCCGAGGGCGGCCGGCACGTCCCCGTCACCGACGCGGGCATGTCCCCGCAGCTCGTCGCCGAACTGGTCGACGAGGCCCGCGCCGCCGGCGCGGGCGAACTCACCGTCACCCCCTGGCGCGGAGTGATCGTCCCGGGAGCCGCCGCATGACCACCACCACGGGGGCCCCGACGCCCCGCCGACCCGACCGCCACTACGACTACATCGCCGACGGACCGGCCATCTACGTCGACTCCTTCGCCACCATCCGCCGCGAGGCCCGCCTGGACCACATCCCCGCCGAGGCCGAACGCCTCGCCGTCCGCATGATCCACGGCGCCGGACAGGTCGACCTGGCCGACGACCTGGTGATCCACCCCGGCCTGGTCGGCGCCGCCCGCGCCGCCCTGCGGGCGGGCGCCCCGATCCTCTGCGACGTCACCATGGTCGCCACCGGAGTCACCCGCGGCCGGCTCCCCGCCGACAACGATGTCGTCTGCCTCCTCGGCGACGAACGCGTACCCGGCCTCGCCCGCCGCTGGCGCACCACCCGCACCGCCGCGGCGGTCTCCCTGTGGGAGCCGCTGATGGAGGGCGCGGTCGTCGCCGTCGGCAACGCGCCCACCGCCCTGTTCCACCTGCTGGAGATGCTGATCGACGGAGCACCCCGGCCCGCGGCGATCGTCGGCTGCCCGGTCGGCTTCATCGGCGCCGCCGAGTCCAAGCAGGCCCTCACCGAACTCGCCGACCGGCACGGCATCGACATCCCGTACGTCACCGTCCACGGCCGCCGCGGCGGATCCGCCATGACGTCGTCTGCCCTCAACGCACTCGCCAAGGAGGAGGAGTGACCGGACGTTTCCACGGTGTCGGCGTCGGCCCCGGAGACCCCGAACTGATCACGCTCAAGGCGGCCCGGCTGATCGGCTCCGCCGACGTCGTCGCCTACCACGCCGGCGTCCGCAAGGAGTCCAACGCCCGGCGGATCGCGGCCTCGCTCATACCCCCCACAGCCGTCGAGGAGAGGCTGGTCTACCCGGTCACCACCGGCGTCACCGACCACCCCGGCGGCTACGCGGGCGCCCTGGCCGACTTCTACGAGGAGTCCGCCGCCCGTCTCGCCGCCCACCTCGACGCCGGACGCGACGTGGTGCTCCTCTCCGAGGGCGACCCCCTCTTCTACGGGTCGTACATGTACATGCACGACCGTCTCTCGGAGCGGTACGAGACCGAGATCGTGCCCGGCGTCCCCGCGTTCGCCGCCGCGACCGCGGTCGCCGCGGCGCCCCTGGTCCGGCAGACCGACGTGCTCACCGTCCTCCCCGGCACCCTGCCCGAACCCGAACTCGCCCGCCGCCTCGCCGACACCGACGCCGCCGTGGTGATGAAACTGGGCCGCACCTTCCCCGCCGTCCGCCGCGCCCTGGAGGCGGCCGGACGGCTGGAGCACGCCGTGTACGTGGAGCGCGCCTCGATGGAGGGCGAACGGCGGATGCCCGTCGCCGAGGTCGACCCGGACACCGTGCCGTACTTCTCCCTGATCCTCGTCACCGGCGACAGCCGCAACGGCACCCGCTCACGGCGGCACGGCGACCAGGACACGGCCCCGGCCCGCGCCGAGGACCGGACCCCGGAAGGGGCGGAGGCCCACCCCGCCGTGCCCGCCGCCGAACTCCTGGTCGTCGGACTCGGTCCCGGCCCCGAGGCATGGCTCACCCCCGAGGCCACCGCGGCGCTGGCCGAGGTGGACCACGTCGTCGGCTACGGCCCCTACGTAGACCGCGTGCCGCAGCGCCCCGGACTGACCCGGCACGCCTCCGGCAACACCGTCGAGATCGACCGCGCCCGCCTGGCACTGGAACTGGCGAGGAACGGCGAGCGGGTCGCCGTGGTCTCCGGCGGCGACGCCGGCGTCTTCGGCATGGCCACCGCCGTCCTGGAGGCTGCCGAGGACCCCGCCTACCAGGAGGTCCCGGTGCGCGTGCTGCCCGGCGTCAGCGCCGTCCAGGCCGTCGCCGCCCGGGCCGGGGCGCCGATCGGCGGCGACTTCGCCGTCATGAGCCTCTCCGACCGGCTCAAGCCCTGGGAGGTCGTCGAACGCCGGCTGCGCGCCGTCGCCGAGGCCGACCTGGTCCTGGCCGTCTACAACCCGGCCTCCCGGTCGAGGACCGAGCAGATCGCCACCGCCCGCCGCGTCCTGCTCGAACACCGCAAGCCGGAGACCGTGGTCGTGGTGGGACGCGACGTCGGACGCGCCGGCGAGGAACTGACCGTCACCACGCTCGGCGAACTCGACCCGGCCACCATCGACATGCGGTGCCTGCTCGTCGTCGGCGCCTCCGGCACCCGCGTCTCGGCGACCGGCCGCGTCTGGACCCCGCGGTGGGTGAAGCCATGACCGTCCACTTCGTCGGCGCCGGCCCCGGAGCCGCCGACCTGCTCACCGTCCGCGCCGTGCGCCTGCTCGCCGAGGCCGGCACCGTCCTCTACCCGGGCACCTACCTCGACCCGAAGGTGCTCGACCACTGCGCCCCGGGCGCCCGGCTGGTGGACACCCAGCGGCTCGACCTCGACCGCATCACCGAGCACCTGGTCACCGCCCACCGGGCGGGGGAGCAGGTCGTGCGGCTGACCTCCGGCGACCCCTCGCTCTACTCGGCGCTCGCCGAGCAGACCCGCCGCCTCGACGCGCACGGAGTGCCCTGGGACGTCACCCCCGGCGTGCCCGCCTACGCCGCCGCGGCCGCCGTGGTGGGGCGGGAGCTGACCGTGCCGCTGCTGGCCCAGTCGGTGGTCCTCACCCGCACCCGGGCCCGGTCCACGCCGATGCCCGGTGCCGAGTCGCTCGCCGCGTTCGCCGCCACCCGCGCCACCCTGGTGCTCCACCTCGCCATCACCCGGATCCGCGACCTGATGGCGGAGATCGAGCCCGAGTACGGCCCCGACTGCCCGGTCGTCGTCGTCCACCGGGCGAGCCAGCCGCAGGAGTCGGTGCTCCGCGGCACCGTGGCCGACATCGCCGACGCCGTCGAGGAGGCCGGACTGCGGCAGGCCGCGGTCATCCTGGTGGGCCGGGCACTCGACCCGGCCCCCGGCGGGGAGTCGTTCCTCTACGACCCCGCCCGTCCCCGCCTCAGCCCACCGTCAGGCTCCACTGGGTGACCGTGCGCGACGGCGTCCACCCGGTGAACGAGCCGATCTGCGCCGTCGTCTCCACCGCCAGGCGGGTCAACTCCCCGCCATGGCGGCGGTAGGCGTCCGCCAGCATCACCTCGGTCTCCAGCGTCACCCCGTGCACCACCAGCCGGCCGCCCGGCGGGAGCGCCCCGAGACAGGCCTCCAGGACGCCCGGCCGGGTCGCCCCGCCGCCCACGAACACCGCGTCCGGGGCCGGCAGCCCGTCCAGCGCGCCGGGCGCCCGCCCGGTCACCACCCGCAGCCCCGGCACGCCCAGCCGGCCCGCGTTCCGCGCCACCCGTTCCGCCCGCCCTGCGTCCGCCTCCACCGCCGTGGTGCGGCAGGTCGGGTGCGCCCGCATCCACTCGATCCCCACCGAGCCCGCGCCCGCGCCCACGTCCCACAGGTGCTGCCCCGGCGCGGGCGCCAGCCGGGCCAGCGCCGAGGCCCGCAGATCGCGCTTGGTGAGCTGACCGTCGTTCTCGAACGCGTCGTCCGGCAGCCCCGCCACCAGACCGTAGGCCGGCGGCCCCGCCAACTCCAGTGCCAGCACGTGCAGTTCAGGCACGTCCTGGGGAGGCGACGCCAGCCAGGCGTCCGCCGTGGCCGCCAGCCGGGACTCCGTCGACGCGCCCAGATCACCGAGCACCGTCATCACGGTCGCCCCGTACCCCGCGCCCGCCAGCAGCGCCGCCACCGCGTCCGGCGTCCGCGCGTCCGAGGACAGCACCAGCACCCGGTGGCCGGGCGCCAACTCCCGCAGCAGCAGCCGCGGATCACGGCCCACCAGGGTCACCACCGCGCACCGCTCCGACGGCCAGCCCATCCGGGCCCGCGCCAACGCCACCGAGGAGACCGCGGGTTCGACCCGCACCGCCCCGGCCCCCAGCAGGTCCAGGAGCGTCGTGCCGATCCCCGACACCAGCGGATCGCCGGAGGCCAGTGCCACCACCCGCGCCCCGCCCGCGGACTCCAGCAGGGCCGGCAGCCCCTCCCGCAGCGGCGAGGGCCACGCCTCCCGGCGCTGCCCCGCCACCTCCGGCAGCATCGCCAGGTGCCGCCGCCCGCCCAGCACCACGTCCGCCCCCAGCACAACGCGCCGCAACCGCTCGGGCAGCGAGGCCCATCCGTCGGCGGCCACGCCGACGACGGTGACGCGGGGGGCCGCGATTTCGGGAAGGAGGGGAGGGGGCGTGCCGATCGTCATACCCCTGACGCTATCGTGGTCGATCACAGGCACGAGGTGCCCCTACGGCCCAGCCATCGGAAACGGTGAGGACGGTCCACGGGGAGAATCTGGGAAGCCCGGTGAGAATCCGGCACAGGCCCGCTGCGGTGAACCGAGCCTCGCTCACGAGGACTCGGCAAGTCCGAAGACCGGCCTCGCGCCCGCCCCTTACGGATGGCGAAACGAGCGGGAGCCTCACATGCCATTGGTGCGTACGCACTACCCCTTTTCCGCGATCGTCGGCTGCGACGCCGCCGAACTCGACGACCTCGGCCTCTCCCTGGTGCTGACCGGCATCTCACCGGCCATCGGCGGCGTCCTGGTCCGCGGCGAGAAGGGCACCGCCAAGTCCACCGCGGCCCGCGCGCTGGCCGCCCTGCTGCCGCCCGTCGACGTCCACCCCCAGGACCGGTTCTCCACCGACCCCGCCGACCCGGACGACGACTCCCCGGACGGCCCCTTCGAGCCCGGCACGCCCCTGGAGAGCCGCCCGGTCCGCCTGGTGGAACTCCCCGTCGGCGCCACCGAGGACCGCGTCCTCGGCTCCCTCCACCTCGAACAGGCCCTCTCGCACGGCAAGGTGGCCTACGAACCCGGCCTGCTGGCCCGCGCCCACCGCGGCATCCTCTACGCCGACGAGGTCAACCTCCTGCCCGACCACCTGGTCGACCTGCTCCTCGACGCCGCCGCCACCGGCCGTGTCACCGTCGAACGCGACGGGTTCTCCATGGAGCACGCCGCCCGGTTCCTGCTCATCGGCACCATGAACCCCGAGGAGGGCGAACTCCGCCCCCAGCTCCTCGACCGGTTCGGCCTCACCGTCGAGGTCGCCGCACCCCGCGACCCGGCAGCCCGCGCCGAGGTGGTGCGCCGCCGGATGGCCTACGACGCCGATCCCGCAGCCTTCGCCGCCCGCCACCGGCCGGCGGAGCAGGCCCTGGCCGCCCGTGTCGCCGCCGCCCGCGCACGGCTGTCCCGGGTCACGCTGTCGGACACCGCCCTCGGCAAGATCGCCGAGATATGCGCCGCGTTCGACGTCGACGGGCTCCGCGCCGACATCGTCACCGCCCGCACCGCCGTCGCCCACGCCGCCTGGGCCGGGCGGACCACCGTCACCCGCGCCGACATCCGCCGCGCCGCCCGGCTCGCCCTGCCCCACCGCCGGCGCCGCAACCCCTTCGACGCGCCCGGCCTCGACGAGGACCTGCTCGACCGGATCCTCGGCGACGACGAACTCCCGCCGGACCCGCCCACCCCACCAGGGTCCGGAGGGCCGGACGGGCAGGACGGCCCGGACGACGCCCCCGGCCGGGACGGCCCGCAGGACGACGCCCCCGGTGACGACCCGGAAGCGGAGGAGCCCGGCGGACCCCACCAGGAGGACGCCGCCCGCCCGCCGGGCCGGGACGAGCCGCACACCTCCGCCGGCGCCACGCCCGGCACCGACGGCACGGCCGACCCCTCCGGCGACGCCGCCCCCCTCGACACGCCCGCCGCCCACGACGGGGGGAAGCCCGGCGACACCGGGCCCCAGGCCCACGGCCGGACCAGCACCGTCCAGGCCACCGCCCCCTACCGCCCCCGCCTCCTCACCGTCCGCGGCACCGGCGAGGGCACCGACGGCCGCCGGAGCCGCGCCATCGGCACCCGCGGCCGCCGCGTCGGCACCGCCCGGCCCGGCCGCGACGCCCGCGGGCCCCTCCACCTCGTCGAGACCGTGCGCGCCGCCTCCGCCCGCACCGCGACCGACCGGGCCGGCGGCCGCCTGCGCCTGCGCCCCGAGGACCTGCGCACCGCCGTCAGGGAGGGACGCGAGGCCAACCTGGTCCTGTTCTGCGTCGACGCCTCCGGCTCCATGGCCGCGCGCAGGCGCATGGTCCAGGTCAAGACCGCCGTGCTGTCCCTGCTCCTGGACGCCTACCGCCGCCGCGACAAGGTCGGCCTGATCACCTTCCGCGGCACCGCCGCCGAACTCGCCCTCCCGCCCACCCACTCCGTCGACATCGCCGCCGCCCGCCTCGACGACCTCCCGGCGGGCGGCCGGACCCCGCTCGCCGAGGGCCTGCTCGAGGCCGCCCGCGTCGTCGCCCGCGAACGCCGCCGCGACCCACGGCTGCGGCCCCTGCTGGTCGTGGTCACCGACGGCCGCGCCACCGGGGGCAAGGACGCCGTCGCCCGCTCCCTGCACGCCGCCGACCAGGTCGCCTCCCTCGGCGTCAGCACCGTCGTCGTCGACAGCGAGTCCGGGCCCTTGCGCCTCGGCCTCGCCGCGCACCTGGCCGCCCGCCTGCACGCCGACCACCTGCCCGTCCGCGAGGTCAGCGCCGCCGCGCTGAGCACCGCCGTCCGAGAGAGGGCCGCCTGATGCCCCAGGGACAGCCCGCCGTCGTCCCTGACGACGGCCTCACCACCCGCCAGCGCCGCAACAAGCCCCTCCTCGTCGTCCACACCGGCGACGGCAAGGGCAAGTCGACCGCCGCCTTCGGCCTCGCCCTGCGCGGCTGGAACCAGGGCTGGCGCATCGGCGTCTTCCAGTTCGTCAAGTCCGCCAAGTGGCGCATCGGCGAGCAGACCGTCCTCGAACGCCTCGGCCGGCTCCACGAGGAGACCGGCGAGGGCGGCCCCGTCGACTGGCACAAGATGGGCTCCGGCTGGTCCTGGACCCGCAAGCAGGGCGACGGCGAGGACCACGCCGCGGCCGCCGTCGAAGGCTGGGCCGAGATCAAGCGCCGCCTCGCCGACCAGACCTACGACCTGCTGGTCCTCGACGAGTTCACCTACCCCATCGCCTGGGGCTGGATCGACGTCGAGGACGTCGTCACCGCCCTCCGCGAGCGCCCGGGCCGCCAGCACGTGGTGATCACCGGCCGCCGCGCCGCCCCCGAACTGCTCGAAGCGGCCGACCTCGTCACCGAGATGACCAAGATCAAGCACCCCATGGACGCGGGCCAGAAGGGCCAGCGGGGCATCGAATGGTGACCTCCGACCCCACCGGGCCCCGGGACACGCCGGACGGGCGCCTGCCGCGGATCATGATCGCCGCCCCCATGACCGGACAGGGCAAGACCACCGTCGCCACCGGCCTGATGGCCGCCCTCCGCGACGCCGGGCACACCGTCAGCGGCCACAAGACCGGGCCCGACTACATCGACCCCGGCTACCACGCCCTCGCCACCGGCCGCCCGGGCCGCAATCTCGACCCCCACCTCGTCGGCGAGGAACGGGTGGCGCCGCTCCTCCTCCACGGGGCTCGGGGCGCCGACCTCGCGGTCGTCGAAGGCGTGATGGGCCTGCACGACGGACGCATCGGCGGCGACGGCTTCGCCTCGACCGCCCATGTCGCCGCCCTCACCCGGACCCCCGTCGTCCTGGTCGTCGACATCTCCCGCATGTCCCGCTCGGCCGCCGCGATCGTCGAGGGCATGGCCGCCTACGACCCGTCCGTCGAGGTCGTCGGCGTCATCCTCAACAAGGCCGGCTCGCAGCGCAACGTCGCCGAGATACGCCGGGCGCTGCGCCTGCCCGTGCTCGGCGTCGTCCACCGCGACGAGGACATCGCCGCCCCCTCCCGGCACCTCGGCCTGGTCCCCGCCTCGGAACGCGCCGACTCCGCCGAGGCCGTGCGACGCCTCGGCGAGCGCATCGGCCGCCAGGTCGACCTGGACGCGATCCTCGCCCTCGCCCGGAGCGCGCCGCCGCTCGGTGCCCGCGCCTGGGACCCGGCCGACGAGGTCACCGCCCCGGCCGGGGGCGCCCGCCCCGTCGTCGCCGTCGCGGGCGGCCGCGCGTTCACGTTCCGCTACGCCGAGACCGACGAACTCCTCACCGCGGCGGGCTGCCAGGTCGTGCCCTTCGACCCGCTCACCGACCCCGCCCTGCCTGCCGGGACCCGCGGCCTCTACCTCGGTGGCGGCTTCCCCGAGGTGTACGCCGGGCAACTCGCCGCCAACGCGCCGCTGCTGGCCGAGATCCGCGAGGCCGTCCGGGCCGGTGTGCCGACCGTCGCCGAGTGCGCCGGGCTGCTCTACCTGGCGGAAACGCTGGACGACACCGCCATGGCCGGCGCCGTCCCGGCCCACGCCCGGATGACCGAACGCCTCACCCTGCGCTACCCGCGGGCCCTCTCGCCCGGCGACACCCTCCTCACCCGGGCGGGGGAGCGGGTCACCGGACACGAGTTCCACCGCACCGCCACCGCGCCCGCCGCCTCGGACGCCACCCCCGCCTGGGAGATCGACGGCCTGCCCGAGGGATTCGCCTCACCGTCCCTGCACGCCTCCTACCTGCACGTCCACTGGGCCGGCCACCCCCGCCTCGCGCAGCGGTTCGCCGAAGCGGCGACCGGGACCACGGCGGCGCCCGTCCCGGGGCCGCGGACCGTCGGAGCCGTGCCCGCGACGGCCCCGGTGCCCGTGTCGGCCGCGGTGCCCGTGTCGGCCCCGGTGCCCGTGTCGGCCCCGGTGCCCGCGTCGGCCGCGGTGTCCGCATCGGCCCCGGTGTTCGCATCGGTCCCGGTGCCCGCTTCGGTACCGTCGGCGGGCCCGGCACCGGTCGAGCCCGCGGCACCGGCGGCGCCCGCAGCCCCCGCGGGCGCCCCCGCGACCCCCGTCGCGGACCCGCTGCGGCACCACGGCGACGTGGAGGCCCGTGACGGACTCCTCGACCTCGCCGTCAACGTTTACTCCGGCGAGCGCCCCGACTGGCTCGAGCGCGCCCTGCACGCCGGCATCGCCGAGGCCGCGGCGTACCCCGACCCGGAACCCGCCCGCCGGGCCGTCGCCCGCCGCCACGCGCGCCCGCCGGCCGAGGCGCTGCCCACCGCGGGGGCGGCCGAGGCCTTCACCCTGGTCGCCCGGCTCCGGCCCTGGCGGCGTCCGGTCGTCGTCCACCCGCAGTTCACCGAGCCCCACGCCGCCCTGGAACAGGCCGGACACACCGTCACCACCGTGCTGTGCGGCGAGGCCGACGGCTTCGCCCTCGACCCGGCCGCCGTGCCCGAGGACGCCGACCTGGTGGTCGTCGGCAACCCCACCAACCCGACCGGCGTCCTCCACCCGGCGGCTACCGTGCGGGCCCTGCGCCGCCGCGGCCGGCTGGTCGTCGTCGACGAGGCGTTCATGGACGCCGTTCCCGGCGAGCCGGAATCCCTGGCCGACGACCGCTCGGACGGGCTCCTCGTCATCCGCAGCCTCACCAAGCACTGGTCGATCCCCGGCATCCGCGCCGGCTATGTCGTCGGCGACCCGGCCGTCGTGCGGGAGCTCGCCCGGGCCCAGACCCCGTGGTCGCTGTCCTCCCCGGCCGTCGCCGCCACCGTCGCCTGCACGGCCCCGCAGGCCCTGCCCGAGGCCGACACGCGCGCCCGCCTGCTGACGTCCTGGCGGCAGTACCTCCAGGACGGCCTCGCCGACGCCGGCGTCCCGTTCGTCCCCTCCGCCGCGCCCTTCGTGCTGGCCCGCCCGGGGGAGGGGGTGCACGGTCTGCTCCGCGCCCACGGCGTCGCCGCCCGGCGCGCCGACACCTTCCCCGGACTCGACCCGTCGTGGATCCGCCTGGCCGTCCGCCCGCCGGAGACCAGCCGCCGTTTCCTCGACGCCCTCGCGGAGGTACGGGCATGCGCCCCTCGCGCCTGAACACCCGCGCCGCGGGCCTCCTGCTCGGCCACCTGGCCGACCGGCTCCTCGGCGACCCCCGCCGCCTCCACCCGGTGGCCGGCTTCGGCACCGTCGCCGCCGCGCTGGAGGAGCGGACGCACGCCGACTCCCGTGCCCGCGGGGCCGCCTACACGGCCCTGCTGGTCGGCGGAGCCGCCGCCCTGGGCGTCACCGTGGAGCGGGCCGCCGCCCGCCACCCCGCCGCTCACCTCGCCGTCACCGCCGCCGCCACCTGGGCCGTCCTCGGCGGCCGTACCCTGGAACGCGAGGCCACGGCCGTCCACACCCGCCTCGCCGCACCCGACCTGCCCGCTGCCCGTCTTCGCCTCCGCTCCCTGGTGGGCCGGGACACCACCACCCTGGACGAGGCCCAGATCGCCCGCGCCGTGGTGGAGTCGGTCGCCGAGAACACCTCCGACGCCGTGGTCGCCCCGCTCGTCTGGGGCGCGGCGGCCGGGGTGCCCGGCCTGCTCGCCTACCGGGCGGCCAACACCCTCGACGCCATGGTCGGCCACCGCACCCCGCGTCACGAGCGCTTCGGCTGGGCCTCCGCCCGCCTCGACGACCTGCTCAACCTCCCCGGCTCCCGCCTCGCCGGCGTCCTCACCGCCGTCACCTCCCCGGCCGGTCCAGCGGCGCCGCTGCGCGCCTGGCGCCGGGACGCCGCCGCGCACCCCAGCCCGAACGCGGGCGTCGTGGAAGCGTCGTTCGCCGGCGCCCTCGGCATCCGCCTCGGCGGCACCAACCGGTACGGCGCCCGCACCGAGCAGCGTGCCGTGATGGGCGACGGACCGCCCCCCGCCCCCGCCGACATCCCCCGTGCCACCGCCCTGGCCCGCCGCGTCTGCCTGGCCGCCGCGATCACCGCCGCCGCGGGCGCCGCGGGTGCCTCGGCCTTGCGCCGCAGGTCCGGGGCGCGCGGCTGTTAGGGTCCGGGCACATGGACGACAGCGTGTACGTCGGCAACGCCGGCCAGGACGCGGCCCTGGACCGCGGCTGGCTGCTCGGGCACTTCAAGGACGAGGGCGACCCGCGGCACAGCGAGGCCGTGGAGATCAAATGGGGCGTCCACCCCAAGGGCGACCGGCGCGCGCAATGGGTGCGCGGCGAGCGCCGCACCGCCCTCCAGGTCCTCGTCAGCGGCCGCTTCCGCGTGGAGTTCCCCGGCCGCAGCGTCGTGCTGGAACGACAGGGGGACTACGTCGTCTGGGGGGAGGGCGTCGACCACTCCTGGGTGGCGGAGGAGGAGTCGGTGGTGCTCACCGTGCGCTGGCCGTCCCTGCCCGGCTACGCGGTACCCGCCCCGGAGACCGCCTGACCGGCCGCCGTCCCCCGAGCCGCCTCGCGCACCCAGGCGAACGCCTCGGCCACGTCGTGCACCACCGGAACGCCGTGCCCGTCGGCCGGCCGCCGCACCAGCACCACCGGCACCCGCAGTTCGCGGGCCGCCGCCATCTTGGGCCAGGTGTAGGTCCCGCCGGAGTCCTTGGTCACCAGCACGTCCACGGCGTGCTCCCGGAACAACTCCCGCTCCCCGTCGAGCGAGTACGGCCCCCGGCTCGTCACCAGGCGCCAGGCGGCGGGGAGTTCGAGCTCCGGCACGTCGACGACACGCGCCAGCACGGCCGCCGTCCGCAGGGCCGGCACGAACCGCGCCAGTTCCTGCCGCCCCACCGTCACGAAGGGACGCCTGCCCAGCCGGGCGGCCACCTCGGCGGCCTCCTCGTGCGAGTCGGCATACGTCCACGCCGGATCCGGGTCCCAGCCCGGGCGCTCCAGCCGCAGCAACGGCACCCCGGAACTCCCGCAGGCGGCAACCGCGTTGGCGGTCATCCCGCGGGCGAACGGATGGGTGGCGTCCACCACCGCGTCGAATCCGTCCAGCGCCGCCACCAGTCCCGGCACCCCGCCGAACCCGCCGATCCGCACCCTGCCCACCGGCAGCCGGGGCCGCGCCACCCGCCCCGCCAGGGAGGACGTCACGTCCACCCCCGCGTCCACCAGCAGGGCCGCCAGCTCACGCGCCTCCGACGTCCCGCCCAGCAGCAGCAGCCTCACCGCACACCTCCGGGCGGCAGCAGGGGCAGCCCCTGAGGCGCCCCGTCCCGCGCCAGGACCTCCAGCGCGTCCACGTCCAGGTACTTCTCCGCCAGGTCCGCCAGCCGCTCGACGCGCGCCTCGCGGGCCTCCTCGAATTGCACGCCCGAGGGCGCGAGGTCGAGCGTCTCGGCGAGGAACGCCTCCCGGAACGCGTCGCCCTCCAGGCTGCCGTGCCACATCGTCCCGAACACGTTGCCCGACCGGGCCCCGCCCAGAAACTCCACGGCCCCGCCGCCCACCGTGATCCGCCCGTGGTGGATCTCGTACCCGGACGCCGGGGCGCCGAGCGCCGACCCCTCGGGCAGCCGCAGCGTCTTGTCCACCGCGAAGTCCGTGCGCACGTCCAGCAGTCCCAGCCCTTCGGCGGACGCCCCCGGGCCGGCCTCGACCCCGTCCGGGTCGAGGACGACCCGCCCCAGCATCTGGAAGCCGCCGCAGATCCCCAGCACCGGGCGCCCCCGCCGCGCGTGGTCCACCACGGCCCGGTCCAGGCCCCGCGCCCGCAGCCACTCCAGGTCGGCCAGCGTCGACCGGGTCCCCGGCAGCACCACCAGGTCCGCGTCCGCCAGGTCCCGCGGGCCCGACGCGAACACCACGTCCAGGTCCGGTTCCAGACCGAGCGCGTCCACGTCCGTGAAGTTGCTGATCCGCGGCAGCCGCACCACCGCCACCCGGCGCACGGCGTCCCCGCGGGCACGCCGGCCCTCCAGGTCCAGGGCGTCCTCCGAGTCCAGCCACAGCCCCGGGTCCCACGGCAGCACACCGAACACCCGGCGCCCGGTGATCCGCTCCAGATCCTCCAGCCCCGGCCTCAGCAGCCCCACGTCACCGCGGAACTTGTTGACCACGAACCCGGCGACCAGCGCCTGGTCGGAGGGCTCCAGCAGGCCCACCGTGCCGTACATCGAGGCGAACACCCCGCCCCGGTCGATGTCGCCGACCACCACCACGGGGAGACCGGCGTGCCGGGCCAGCCCCATGTTGACGTAGTCGCCCGCCCGCAGATTGATCTCCGCCGGGCTGCCGGCGCCCTCGGCCACCACCACGTCGAACCGGGCGGACAGGTCGTCGTAGGCGGCGTGCGCCGCCTCGGCCAGGTGCCGGCGCCCCGCCTCCCAGTCCGCCGAGGACACCGCCCCGGCCGGCTGCCCCATCAGCACCACATGGCTGCGGCGGTCCGTGCCCGGCTTCAGCAGGACCGGGTTCATCCCCGGCTCCGGCACCGCCCGCGCCGCCAGCGCCTGCACCCACTGGGCCCGCCCGATCTCCGCCGCCACGCCGTCCCGGCCGAGGCAGACCATCGAGTTGTTCGACATGTTCTGCGCCTTGTACGGCGCCACCCGCAGCCCGCGCCGCGCGAACGCCCGGCACAGCGCCGTCGTCACCACGGACTTCCCGGCGTCCGAGGTGGTCCCCGCGACCAGCAGCCCGCTCATCGCGCCGCGTCCTTCCTCAGCAGACACACGTCCATCACCCAGCCGGCGCTCTCCCGGGCCCGGGCCCGCGCCCGCACGATCTCCGGCAGCACCTCGCCCACCCGGCCGGCCGCCAACTCCTCGCTGTCGGTGCCGAGGTTGGCGCCCCACCACACCCGCCAGTCCTCCAGCCCCTCGAACCGCGGCTCGGACCCGAGCATCACCACGATGTTCTCCTGCCCGGCGGCGACCGCCTCGGCCAGCCGGCGGGCCGTGGTCACCTGCACCGGCCGGCCCACCTCGTGCAGCACCATCCGGTGCCGCGCCGCCAGCAGTTGCGGCGCGCTCACCCCCGGCAGCACGTCGTACTCCACCGGCACCACGGCCCGCTCGGCGATCCGTTCCACGATCCGCACCGTCGAGTCGTACAGCGACGGATCGCCCCACACCAGGAACGCCGCCGTGCCGCCGCGGGCGGCCAGCACCCGTTCGTAGGCGGCGACCCGCGCCTCGTGCCAGGCCGCCACCGCCCCCGGATAGTCCTTCGGGTCGCGGCGGTCCCGCTCCGGGTCGGGCACCTCCACCAGCTCCACGCCCTGCGCCGCGCACACCGCGCGCCGTAGTTCCAGCAGCCCGTCGTCCTCGGACTTGCGGGCCGCCACCGCGTAGTCGCAGGCCCGCAGCGCCTCCACGACCTCGGCCGTCAGGTGGCGCGGACCCATGCCGATGCCGAGGATCCGCACCCGCACCGCCACGCTCACTCGGACCGCTCCTCCAGCTCGCCCTCGACCTCCAGGTACACCTCGGACATCGCCTGCAGCGTCGCGGGGTCGGGCTCGGCCCACAGGCCCCGCTCCGCCGCCTCGTGCAGCCGCTCCACGATGCCGTGCAGCGCCCACGGGTTGGAACGGCGCAGGAACTCCTGCGTCTCCTCGTCCAGCACGTACTCGGCGGCCAGCTTCTCGTACATCCAGTCGTGCACCACCCCGGCCGTGGCGTCGAAGCCGAAGAGGTAGTCCACCGTCGCCGCCAGCTCGAACGCGCCCTTGTAGCCGTGGCGGCGCATCGCCGCGATCCACCGCGGGTTGACCACGCGCGCCCGGAACACCCGGGCGGTCTCCTCGGCGAGCGTGCGGGTGCGCACCGCGTCCGGCGTGGTGGAGTCGCCCACGTACGCCTTCGGGTCGGCGCCGGTCAGCGCGCGCACGGTGGCGATCATGCCGCCGTGGTACTGGAAGTAGTCGTCGGAGTCCGCGATGTCGTGTTCGGCGCTGTCGATGTTCTTCGCCGCCACCTTGATCCGGCGGTAGTTGGCGCGCATGTCGTCCGCCGCCGGCACGCCGTCGAGACCGCGGCCGTACGCGAACCCGCCCCACGCCGTGTACACCTCGGCCAGGTCGCGGTCGTCACGCCAGCTGCCCGACTCCACCAGCTGCAGGATGCCCGCGCCGTAGGAGCCCGGCTTGGAGCCGAAGATCCGCGTGGTGGCGCGGCGTTCGTCGCCGTGCTCCGCGAGGTCCGCCCGGGCGTGCGCCCGCACGAAGTTGCTCTCGTCGGGCTCGTCGAGCGCGGCCACCATCCGCACCGCGTCGTCCAGCATCGCCACCACGTGCGGGAAGGCGTCCCGGAAGAAGCCGGAGATCCGCACCGTCACGTCGATCCGGGGGCGGCCCAGCTCCTCCGCCGGCACCACCTCCAGCCGCGACACCCGCCGGGACGCCTCGTCCCACTCGGGCCGCACGCCCAGCAGTGCCAGCACCTCCGCGACGTCGTCGCCGGAGGTCCGCATCGCCGCCGTCCCCCACACCGACAGGCCGACCGACCTCGGATACTCCCCGGTCTCCTCGAGGTGCCGTTCCACCAGCGAGCGGGCCATCGCCTGACCGGTCTGCCAGGCCAGCCGCGACGGCACCGCCCGCGGATCGACGGTGTAGAAGTTCCGCCCGGTCGGCAGCACGTTCACCAGGCCGCGCAGCGGCGACCCCGAGGGGCCCGCGGGCACGTACCCGCCGGCCAGCGCGTGGACGACGTGGTCCAGTTCCTCCGTCGTCCGCGCCAGCCGAGGCACCACCTGCTCGGCGGCGAACTCCAGCACCCGCCGCACCTCGGGATCGTCGTGCAGCGCGGCCGCCGCCCCGGGGCTCCAGCCGGCCGCCTCCATGCGCTCGACCAGCGCGCGCGCACGCGCCTCCACGCCGTCGACCGTCTCCAGCCGCTCGTCGTCCTTCAGGCCCAGAGCCTTGCGCAGCCCGGGCACCGCCCCGCCGACCCCGCCCCACACCTGGGCGGCCCGCAGGATCGCCAGCACCAGGTTGACCCGGGCCTCGCCCTCGGGGGCCTCGCCCAGCACATGGAGGCCGTCCCGGATCTGCGCGTCCTTGATCTCGCACAGCCAGCCGTCGACATGGAGCAGGAAGTCGTCGAACTCCTCGTCGTCCGGGCGCTGTTCGAGCCCGAGGTCCCGGTGCATCTCGGCCGCGCGCATCAGCGACCAGATCTCACCCCGGACCGCCGGCAGCTTGGCCGGGTCCATCGACGCGATGTTGGCGTGCTCGTCCAGCAGCTGCTCCAGCCGCGCGATGTCCCCGTAGGACTCGGCGCGTGCCATCGGCGGGATCAGGTGGTCGACGACGGTGGCGTGCGCACGCCGCTTGGCCTGCGCGCCCTCGCCCGGGTCGTTCACCAGGAACGGGTAGACCAGCGGCAGCGAGCCCAGCGCCGCGTCGGTGGCGCACTCCGCCGACAGCGCGGCGTTCTTGCCCGGCAGCCACTCCAGCGAACCGTGCTTGCCCAGATGGACGACCGCGTGCGCGCCGAAACCGTTCTCCAGCCAGCGGTAGGCGGCCAGGTAGTGGTGGCTCGGCGGCAGCGACGGATCGTGGTAGATCGCCACCGGGTTCTCCCCGAAGCCGCGCGGCGGCTGCACCAGCACCACCACGTTGCCCGCCCGCAACGCGGCCAGCACGATCTCGCCGGCCTCGTTGACGAAGAGCCGGCCCGGGGCGGGACCCCACGCCTCGGCCATCGCCTCCCGCAAAGCCTCGGGCAGGTCCGCCGTCCACGCCGCGTACTCGTCGGCGGTGATCCGCACATGGGCGTCGGTGAGCTGCCCGGAGGTCAGCCACTCCTCGTCCTGCCCACCCGCCGCGATCACCGCGTGGATCAGCGCGTCACCGGCCTCCTGGTCGTCCGGCAGGTCCAGCCCCGGCAGCTCACCGGGAGCGCCCAGGTCGTAGCCCTCCTCCCGCAGACGGCGCAGCAGCCGCACCGCCGAGCGGGGTGTGTCCAGGCCGACGGCGTTGCCGATCCGGGAGTGCTTCGTCGGATACGCCGACAGCACGACCGCGAGCCGCTTCTCCCCGTTCGGGACGTGCCGCAGCCGGGCGTGGTTCACCGCGATCCCCGCCAGCCGGGCGCACCGCTCGGGGTCCGCGACGTAGCGGGGCAGCCCGTCCCGGTCGATCTCCTTGAAGGAGAACGGCACGGTGATGATCCGCCCGTCGAACTCCGGGATGGCGATCTGGCTCGCCGAGTCCAGCGGCGTGACGCCGTCCTCCGACGCCTCCCACTCGGCCCGCGAACTCGTCAGGCAGAGCCCTTGCAGCACCGGGACGTCCAGAGCGGCCATCCGCTCCACGTCCCACGCCTCGTCGTCGCCCCCGGCGCCCGCCGACGCCGGGACGCTGCCGCCCGCCGCGAGCACGGTCACCACCAGGGCGTCGAACCCGCCGAGCGCCGCGTACAGCTCGTCCGGCGCCGACCGCAGCGACCCCGCGAACACCGGCACGCCCACCGCGTGACCGGTGGCGTCCACCGCGTCCGCCAGGTCGTGCGCGAACGCCGCGTTCCCGCCGGCCTCGTGCGCCCGGTAGTAGAGGATGCCCACCCGGGGGAGCGACGGGTCCCGCGGCTCCCGCTCGGCGAACCCCCACAGCGGCACGGCCTCCGGCGGCTCGAAGCCCTCTCCGGTCAGCAGCACGGTGTCGGAGAGGAAGGCGTGCAGCCGCCGCAGGTTGGCCGGGCCGCCCTCCGCCAGGTAACGGTGCGCGTCCGCGGCCACCCCCACCGGCACGGTCGAGTGCTCCATCAGCTCGGCGCTCGGCTGGAGCTCGCCGCCGAGCACCACCAGCGGCGTCCCCCGTTCCCGGACCGCGGCCAGCCCGGGCCACAGGTCGTGCGGGGAGCCGAGCAGCCGCACCACCACCAGGGCGGCGCCCTCCACGGCGGCGGCGAGTTCCTCGTCGGAGGCCCGGGACGGATTCGCCCACACGTACGCGGCGCCACTGGCCCGCGCGGAGAGCAGATCGGTGTCGGACGTGGACAGCAGGGCAACAGGCACGGTCAAGGCCGTGATCCTCCCTCGGGGTTCTCGCCCCGTACGACGGTCGGACAACCCGTGGCCAGTGTCTGGCTGCGTCCCCGGACAGGGGAACGTCACAGTGGCGGAACCGCCCCGGAATCGCACCGGGTTCCTGCACCACGAGTCGGTGGAGCCTCACCCTATCCGGACGGCGCCCGTCTCACACCAGGGCCCCCGGTTCCCGCGCCCCGGCCGACGCCCGGGCGACCTCCGCGACGAGCTCCCGCAGCCGCTCCAGGTACCGCTCCATGCTCCGCAGCGCCGGACCGGTGTCCGGGTACCGGGCGGCGAACTGCAGCCCCTCGTGCACCCTGCTCACCCACACGCACACCTGGTCCCCGTACGACACCCGCAGCAGCCCGTACGCGTGCAGTTCGTCCCACCGCTCCGACGCGGGCACCGTGCGGCCGTCGACGAACGACACGATCGAGTACAGGTCGGGCGAGGTGGGCCGGAACTCCGCCCCCAGCAGCCGCAGCACCCGCGCGATCGGCATCCGCGCCAGCCGCCGGTTCTCCCGCAGCGCCGACCGCACCCGCCGCAGCGCCTCCTCGAACCCGGCCCCGTCCGACAGGTCCACCTCGATGGGCACCCCGCCGACGTACCAGCCCACGGAGTCCTGCCACTGCGACTTGGCCCGGGTGTGGAAGGGCACCACCGTCCGGTACACGTCCGTGCCCGAGATCTCCCGCACGATGACCGCCGTCGCGGCCAGCACGCCCACCAGGGAACCGCCGAACGGCCGGCAGTACGCCTCGAACCCGGCCGCCTCACCGGCCCCGCCCAGCATGTCCTGCATCAGCTTCTGCGTGGGCAGCTTGCCCTCCGCCTCCAGCCCCAGGTCGACCGGGAAGCCGGGCAGCCGCCCGTCGCACCGGGCCACGAACTCCCGCCAGCGCGCCACGATCTCGTGGCCGTCGTCCACCCGGTCCGCGTCCGCCCGCTCCGCCTCGCAGAAGTCGACGTAACTGCCCGCGGGCGGCTGCTCCACCGTCCGGCCCTCCAGGGCCGCCGCGTAGAACTCGTGCACCTCGGCGGGGATGCGGTGCAGCGAGTAGGCGTCCACGTTGCTGTGGTCGAAGGCCATGTAGACGCTGGCGCAGTCCTCCCGGACCACCGCCGCGTAGATGAAGTTCGGCCAGTCCAGCGCGTCCGCGGCGACGTCGAACCGGTCCTGCAGGTGGCCGGCCAGCCGCCGCGGGTCGCCGAACTCGCCGACCACCTCGCGCCGCAGGCGCACCGCGTCGGCGTCCAGCGTGAACCGGCGCATGGCGCCGCCGTCCCAGCGGAACCCGCTGCGCAGCGTCTCGTGCCGCAGCGTCCAGGTGTGCAGGGCGTGCTGGAGCGCGTCCAGGTCCACCGCCCCCGGGACGTCGAACGCCGCTCCGACCCAGGTCGGGACGAACAGACCGTCCTCGCGCACCGACCGGGCCGTCCTGATGTGCGACTCCTGCACGTACGCCGGAGGACGCGCGTCCTCCGGCAGGCGGGCGGCCGCCTCGACGGTGTCCGGACTGAGCGTCCACTCGACGAGCAGTCCGGGGCGCACGTCGCATCGCTGGATGTCGGTCACTCGCACCGGGGCGTTTCCCTTCGTAGGGGGCGGAGAGGGAGGCACCACACGTCGGCCCGTTGCACCGGCCCGGCCCCCGACGGCGAACACCAGCCCTCGTCCCGCCGCCCGCCTGCAAAGCCTCGTCCGCCCGGGCTTCTTCGACGCATGCCCAACGAGGCGGGCGAGAGCGAGGAAACGGGTCGAACGCCAGCCCGGAACCACGGCACACGGTCCCGCGTCCGACACCACAGCCGCCAACTACCGTGACCGGCGCGCCGGTTCGGGGCCGGGTCCCACCGCGATCAGCAGGGGGACACCGCTTGTCACCGGGCCCGACCGCTTGTCGCCGGGCCCGACCGCTTGTCACCGGGCCCGTCCGCTGCCCACGTCCGAGCCGCACACGGTTGGTCACACGGTCCGCCGCACGGTTCGCCCACCCCGAGAAGACTGGAGGTACCCGTGCCCGACGTACGGGTCGACACCGACGGCCCCGTCACCACCATCCGGCTCGACCGCCCCGAGCGCCGCAACGCCGTGGACGGTCCCATGGCCACCGAACTGCTGCGCGCCTTCGAGGAGTTCGAGGCCGACCCGGACCGGAAGGTCGCGGTCCTGGCCGGCTCAGGGGGCACCTTCTGCGCCGGTGCCGACCTCACCGCCGTCGCCGACCCCGCCCGCCGCAACGAGCTCACCCCCGACGGCTCGGCACCGGGCCCCATGGGCCCCACCCGGACCCACCTCACCAAGCCGCTGATCGCCGCCGTCGCCGGGCACGCCGTCGCCGGCGGCCTGGAACTGGCCCTGCTCGCCGACCTCCGCGTCGTCGAACGCGACGCCGTGATGGGCGTCTTCTGCCGGCGCTGGGGGTGCCCCTGATCGACGGCGGAACCGCCCGCCTGCCCGGGATCGTCGGTTTCGGCCGCGCCCTGGATCCGTCTACGCGGGCCTGGACCTGCCCCTCGCGGACGCGCTGCGGGCGGAAGGAGCGGCGGGCGTCCCCGTCGTGGAACGCGAGGGCGTCGCCGGGGCCGCCCGGTTCGCCGCCGGCGCCGGCCGGCACGGCCGCTTCCCGGAGGACGAGGCCCCCGGACGGGCCGCCCCGCCCCGCACGTCCGCGACGTCCACCACGGTGCGGGGGCAGAGCGGCGGCGTTGTCGGTGGTGACGTCTAGTCTTGCCCGCGTGGCCGCTCCAGGGGGCGAGCACGGGGGCCCTGGCCCCGGTGCGCCCGGACGCGGTCGTGCCCGCCCACCGTACGCCGCGTTGGAGGACGTCATGACCGAAGCCGAGCCCCAGGGCGTCAACCGGCCGGAGACCCCGGCCCGCACCGCTCATGACCTGATCCGCGTCCACGGAGCCCGGGTCAACAACCTCCGCGACGTGAGCGTCGACATCCCCAAGCGCAGGCTCACCGTCTTCACCGGCGTCTCCGGCTCCGGGAAGAGCTCCCTGGTCTTCGAGACCGTCGCCGCGGAGTCCCAGCGGCTGATCAACGAGACCTACAGCGCCTTCGTCCAGGGCTTCATGCCCTCCCTGGCCCGCCCCGACGTCGACGTCCTCGAAGGCCTGACGACCGCCATCGTCGTCGACCAGGAACGCATCGCCGGCGACCCCCGTTCCACCGTCGGCACCGTCACCGACGTCAACGCCCTGCTGCGGATCCTCTTCAGCCGCCTCGGGGACCCCCACATCGGGCCTCCCAGCGCCTTCTCCTTCAACACCCCCTCCGTCCGGGGCAGCGGCGCCATCACCGTCGAACGCGGCAACGCCAAGGCGGTCAAGCAGACCTTCTCCCGCACCGGCGGCATGTGCCCCCGCTGCGAGGGCCGCGGCACGGTCTCCGACATCGACCTCACCCAGCTCTACGACGACTCCAGGTCGATCGCCGAGGGCGCCTTCACCATCCCCGGCTGGAAGTCCGACAGCTGGTGGACGGTCAGGACCTACGCCGCCTCCGGCTTCCTCGACCCGAACAAGCCCATCCGCGAGTTCACCAACCAGGAGATGGAGGACTTCCTCCACCACGAGCCGGTCAAGGTCAAGGTCGAGGGCGCCAACCTCACCTACGAAGGGCTCATCCCCAAGCTCCGCAAGTCGATCCTCTCCAAGGACCGCGAGGCGATGCAGCCGCACATCCGCGAGTTCGTGGACCGCGCGGTCACCTTCGTGCGCTGCCCCGAGTGCGACGGCACCCGCCTGAGCGAGGCCGCCCGCTCCTCCCGCATCCGCGGCCGGAACATCGCCGACCTCTGCGCCCTGCAGATCGACGAACTCGCCGCCTGGACCGGCGAGCTGGACGAACCCTCGGTGGCGCCCCTCCTCGGCTCCCTGCGGGGCCTGCTCGACTCCTTCGTCGAGATCGGCCTGGGCTACCTCTCCCTCGAACGGCCCACCGGCAGCCTCTCCGGCGGCGAGGCCCAGCGGGTGAAGATGATCCGCCACCTCGGCTCCAGCCTCACCGACGTCACCTACGTCTTCGACGAGCCCACCGTCGGCCTGCACCCCCACGACATCCGGCGCGTCAACGACCTGCTGCTGCGTCTGCGCGACAAGGGCAACACCGTCCTGGTCGTCGAGCACAAGCCGCAGACCATCGCGATCGCCGACCACGTCGTCGACCTCGGCCCCGGCGCGGGCACCGCGGGCGGCACGGTCTGCTTCGAGGGCACCGTCGACGGGCTGCGCGAGTCCGCCACGGTCACGGGACGCCACCTGGAGGACCGCACCCTCCTCAAGGAGAAGGTCCGCACCCCCACCGGCCACCTCGAGATCCGGGGCGCCGCCGCGCACAACCTCCAGGACGTCGACGTCGACATCCCGCTCGGCGTGCTGACCGTCGTCACCGGCGTCGCCGGCTCCGGCAAGAGCTCCCTCGTCCACGGCTCCCTGGTCGGCACCCCGCTGGGGGCCGAGACCGGCGTGGTCTCCGTCGGCCAGAGCCCGATCCGCGGCTCCCGGCGCAGCAACCCCGCCACCTACACCGGCCTGCTCGAGCCGATCCGCAAGGCCTTCGCCAAGGCCAACGGCGTCAAGCCGGCCCTGTTCAGCGCCAACTCCGAGGGCGCCTGCCCGAGCTGCAACGGGGCGGGCGTCGTCTACACCGACCTGGCCATGATGGCGGGCGTCGCCACGCCGTGCGAGGACTGCGAGGGCAAGCGGTTCCAGCCGGCCGTCCTCGAGTACCGCCTCGGCGGACAGGACATCAGCGAGGTCCTCGCCATGCCGGTCTCCCGGGCCCTGGACTTCTTCGCCGCCGGCGAGGCCCGCACACCCGCCGCGCACCGCGTCCTCTCCCGGCTCGACGACGTCGGCCTCGGCTACCTCACCCTGGGGCAGCCCCTGACCACCCTCTCCGGCGGAGAACGCCAGCGACTGAAGCTGGCCACCCACATGGGGGAGTCGGGAGGCGTCTACGTCCTCGACGAACCCACCACCGGCCTCCACCTCGCCGACGTGGGTCAGCTCCTCGCCCTCCTCGACCGGCTCGTGGACTCCGGCAAGTCGGTCGTCGTCGTCGAGCACCACCTCGCGGTCATGGCGCACGCCGACTGGATCATCGACCTCGGCCCGGGGGCGGGCCGCGAGGGCGGGCGGGTCGTCTTCGAGGGCACCCCCGCCGACCTGGTCGCCGCCGGGTCCACGCTCACCGCCGAGCACCTGGCCGCATACGCGGCGGGCCCCACCGTCTGAACCGCGGGCCGGGCGGCGGCCCGTCCGCGCGGAGCCCGGGGCCCGGGGCCCGGGAGCCCTTGCGGCCGGGACGGACTCGGGTTCAGGACCGGCCGGCCCACGCGGCCTCAGACCGGCGGGTCACACTCGGGTTCAGCTCCGGCGGGTGCACGCGGCCTCAGGACCGGCGGGTCCACTCGGGGTCAGGACCGGCCGGTCCCGTCCTCCGCGTCCGCGCGCCGGCGCCGGTAGTGGCGGGCCGCCCGGGCCCGGTTCCCGCAGGAAGCCTTGCAGAACTCCTGCCGGCCGTGGCTCTTCACGAAGTACCGCACGCACCGCGGCGCCGGGCAGGCCCGCAGCAGGTCCCGATCGGGCCCGCCCAGGAACGCGATGGCGTCCCCGGCCAGGGCCGCGACGACCCGCGCGGTGAGATCCCCGCCGACCGGCACCGTCCGGGCGGCGGGCGGGTCCCCTGGCAGCCAGTCCAGCCGCGGGACGACCGCCGCCCGCGCGGCGGCCGCGTTCAGGGCGGCCACGGCCTCGTCGACCGGCATCAGCCGGCGCGCGTCCGCCGGGCCGGCCGGGCCGGCCGGACCCGCCGCCCGCGCGAACAGGGCACGGACGGCCCGCCGCAGCTCCACGACCTCGCCCCGCAGCCGGTCGTCCGCCGTGATCCCGTCCGGCGGAAGACCGGCCAGCGCGTCCGACCGCTCCCGCAGCCACTCCGTCGTACCGGGCAGCGTGGCGAGGTCGTCCGCGACACCGCCGACGCCGTCGTGCCGGATCGTGCCCGCCAGCTCCAGCGCAAGCCGACGCTCCATCAGCGCCCCCCGCCCTCCCCGCCGTCAGCCCCTTGCTGACGGACCGCCCGGCAGTCTACTGTCCTCACGGTAAACGAGGAATCCACCGTTAGGCAGCGCGCGGCGGCCGGTTCGCCGCGGGCGCCGACCGGCGGCCGGGGGCCGCCACGAGAGGGTGCGACGATGACGGTGCTGCTGGCGCAGATCAGCGACCTCCACCTGGACGGCGGCGGACGGGCCACCCGCCGCGCCGAGCGCGTCATGGACCACCTGCGGTCCCTGCCCCGACCGGTCGACGCCCTCCTGGTCACCGGGGACATCGCCGACCACGGCGCGGAGGCCGAGTACGAGGAGGCCGCCCGGATCCTGGCCGCCCCCTTCCCCGTGCTGACCTGTCCCGGCAACCACGACTCCCGCCCGGCCTTCCGCAAGGCCCTGCTCGGCGAGGAGCCCGGCCCGGGCCCCGTCAACCGCCTCCACCACGTCGCCGGGACCGCCGTCCTCATGTGCGACTCCACCCTTCCCGGCCGCGACGAAGGCCTGCTCGACGCCGAGACCCTGGCCTGGATGGACGCCGAACTCACCGCCCTGCCGGAGGGCACCCCCGCGCTGCTCGCCTTCCACCAGCCGCCGGTCGACCTCCACCACCCCCTGCCGGACTCCTGCCGACTCCAGCAGCCGGACACGCTCGCCGCCCTCCTGGAAGCCCACCCCCGGGTCGCCGCCGTGCTCACCGGTCACGCCCACACCGCGGCCGCCTCGGTCTTCGCCGGCCGCCCCCTGATCGTCGGCCCGGCCGTCACCTGGACCCTGCGCATGTCCTGGGAGGGCGACGCCCCAGCCGACCGCGAGCAGCCGCCCGGCATCGCCTACCACGTCCTCGACGACACCGGCCGCCTGACCACCCATTACCGGGTGGTCCTCTGAGGGCGTTCCCCGGTCCGGCGTCCGGCGCTCGGTGTCCGGCGTCCGGTGCCCAGCCTCCTGTCGCGCGGGGGTCCTGTGCGCCCGGCGTGCGGCAACCTGCGCCCGGCGGCCCGGCAACGGCCCCCGGGCCCTCCGCGCCGAGGGCCGCGGCGGACCCGCAGGCAGCCCGCCGCCCGCCGCCCGCCCGCGGCACCTGACCCGGCCACCGCGCGCCGCGCCACCTCCACCCCCCGCACCCGTACCCGCACCCGCACCCGCACCCATGAGGAGCCACCCCGTGAACACGGCCCACACGGTCCGCCCCGACGCCGAGCCCGGCCGGTCCCGGCCCGGGCAGCAGGCCCGGCCCCAGCCGCTGAGCCCCATCCTGCGCGAGACCAGGGTGATCGCCGTCCTGCGCGCCGCGGACGCCCGCCACCTGCGCCCCGCCGCCGAGGCGCTCGCCGAGGAAGGCATCCGCAGCATGGAGGTCACGCTCACCACGGCGGGCGGAGTGGCCGCCATAGCCGAGCTGGCCGAGGCGCTCGGCGAGGACGCCGAGGTCGGCGCCGGAACCGTCCTGTCGACCGACGACCTCGACGCCGTCGTCGCGGCAGGCGCCCGGTACGTCGTCACCCCGCACACCGACCCCGGACTGATCCGCGCCGCCGTGGCCCACGGCGTCCCCATCGTGCCCGGTGGCCTCACCCCGACCGAACTGCGCACCGGCTGGGCCGCCGGCGCCTCCGCCGTGAAGCTGTTCCCCGCCTCCGCCGTCGGGCCCCGCTACGTCAAGGACCTGCACGGGCCCTTCCCCGGCATGCCCGTCATCCCGTCCGGGGGAGTGGACCGCTCCGCCGTCGGCGACTGGATCCGCGTCGGCTGCCCCGCCGTCAGCCTGGGCGGTCCCCTCCTCGGCGACGCCCTGAACGGCGGCGACCTCACCGCCCTGCGCCGACGCGCCCGCGAGGTCCTGCGCGACATCCGCGACGCCGCCCAGGAGGTCTCCGGTGCCTGACACCCGGCCCACCCGCGTCGTCACCCTCGGCGAGACCATGGCCCTGCTCACCCCCGACCGTGTCGGCGCCCTCGCCCACGTCCCGGGCATGGCCCTGTCCGTGGGAGGCGCCGAGAGCAACGTCGCCATCGGACTGCGCCGCCTCGGCGTCCCCGCCACCTGGATCGGCCGCGTCGGCGACGACCCCTTCGGCCGCAGCGTCACCCGGCACCTGCGCGCCGAGGACCTCGACCTGCGCGTCAGGGTGGACACCGGAGCTCCCACCGGGCTGATGGTCAAGGAACGCCGGACCGCCCGCACCACCGGCGTCTGGTACTACCGTGCGGGAAGCGCCGGATCCCGGCTCGCCCCCGAGGACGTCCCCGACGACGCCTTCGGCGGAGCCGCCCTCCTCCACGTCACCGGCATCACCCCCGCCCTCTCGGCCACCGCCGCCGACGCGGTCCGCCACGCCGTCCACACGGCGAAGGACCGCGGCGTCCTCGTCTCCTTCGACGTCAACCTCCGCACGAAGCTCTGGAGTCCGGCCCGGGCGGCCGAAGAGCTCGCCCCCCTCGTCGCCGCCGCCGACATCGTCTTCGCCGGCCCCGAGGAGGCGGAACTCTTCGTCGCCCCGCACGACGACCCGCTGGAGACCGCGGCGGCCCTCGGCGCCCTCGGGCCCTCCCAGGCCGTCGTCAAGCTCGGCGCCGACGGCTGCGCCGCCGTGGCCGACGGGGAACGGCTGACCGTGCCCGCCGTCCCCGTCGACGCCGTCGACACGGTCGGGGCGGGCGACGCCTTCGTGGCCGGCTACCTCGCCGAACTCCTCGCCGGGAAGCCGCTGGAGCGGCGGCTGCGCACCGCGGTCGCCACCGGCGCGTTCGCCTGCACCGTCCCCGGGGACTGGGAAGGACTGCCGACGCGCGAGGAACTGTCCCTGCTGACGGTCACCGAGAACGTCGCCCGCTGACCCCTCCCGGGCGGTTCCGGATCGTTCGCAGGCGCAGATCCCTGACGTGACCCGGTCCAACGCTTCGCACCCGGAACCGCCCTCCGGCAACCCGCGCGTGCGCCCTCCCCGCCCGGGGCGCCGCCCGCCTCCCCATCAGCCGAAACTCCCGGCACCGAACCTGTCGGCCGCCAGGAGCCCCAGGTAGGGGCGCAGAAGCGCACCACCAGGGGCGAGCGAACGAGCCCGCGCACAGGCGTCGGACGACCTGATGGTGCGGCGATATGAACCGCGTCGCTCGAAGGAGTTCTTGTCCGCCCGATCCGGGCAAACCGACACTTGCCATTCCCTATCGTGAATGGCATATGCACGGACCTCCCTGCGCACCGGGCCAGTCCGACGGGCCGTGCGCAAGGAAGCTCCATGGACACATTCCGCACGGTCCGCAGTTTCCCCGCGACCGTCCGGTTCCTGATGGTGAACCAACTCGGCATCGACGTCGGCACGTTCCTCCTCTTCCCCTTCCTGGCGGGCCACCTCGGCGGGAACCTGGGTCTGTCCTCGGCACTCGTCGGGGCGATCCTCGGCACGATCCAGCTCAGCCACCAAGGGCTGGTCGTGCTCGGCGGCACGGCCTCCGACCGGCTCGGCGGTTTCCGCGTCATCCCGATCGGATGCGTGCTCCGCCTGGCCGGCTTCGCCCTGATCGCCGTCGTGGACACCCTCCACGCGGTGCTCGTCGCCTCCGTCCTCACGGGCGTCGGCGGGGCGCTGCTCTACCCGGCGATGCGGGCCTGCGCCGCCCAGGCGGCCCCGCCCGACCGCAGGGCAGAGGTGTTCGCGATGCTCAACGTCTTCACCGCTACCGGCGGCCTCATCGGCCTCGCACTGGGCAGCGTGCTCTGCATGATCGACTTCCGGGCCGCCGCGGTCACCGCGGCGGCCGTGCTGGCGGCCATGACCATGCTCCAGCTCTTCGCGCTGCCCGCCCATGCCCGACACGGAAGAGGAGACCGCCAACGCCGAGGCCGGTCCGTCCTGCGAGGCTGCCTGCTCGTCCTGCACGACAGGGGGTTCCTGGCCTTCTCGCTCACCATGACGGCCCTCACGGCCCTGGAGAACCAGATCTACCTCCTCTTCGTGCACACCGCCCAAGGCGTGTCCGGCGAACCCGCCGCAGCCGCCGTCATGCCCATGGTCGTCGCCGCCGCGGGCCTCGCCCTCCAACTGCGGGTGACCCGCCTGATCCGCGCCAGAGGCGGACCCCCCGGCTGGATCGCCCCCGGGCTCGCCGTCATGGGCCTGGCCTTCCTTCCCCCGCTCGTCATCATGTTCACCACGCCGGCGCCGCCCTCCGGTCTCGCCGACACCGTGCTGCTCCTGACCCCCCTCGCGGCCGGCGCCTTCCTCCTCGCCCTCGGCCAGATGACCACCCAGCCGTCCGCCCTCGAACTGGTCACCCGCCACGCCACCGACGGCCTGGTCGGCACCTATTTCGGCTTCTTCTACGTCATCTCCGGCGTCGCCGCCTCCGCCTGCACCAGCGCCGTCGGCTGGGCGATGGACCTCGGGGACCGCACCGGCCGGACCTGGCTGCCCTGGCTCTGCTGCACCGCCGTCGGCCTCCTGTCCGCGGCCGGCGCCGCATGGCTCCACCACCTGCGCCGGCTCCCCGGCGAGAAGGAGGAGCCGGTCGTCCCCCGCAAGCACCGCACGCGCACCCGCGTCCCTCATCCCCGCCTCGGCTCCAACCGGCGCAACCACGCCAGAAAGTGACCACACTCCAGGGCCGTGTCCCGGCCCTCCTCAGACGGCCCCCTGCTCGCGTAGCCGCCCGATCTCGTCCCGGCTGTACCCCAGCTCCACGAGAAGCTCCTGGGTGTGCTCGCCGACCGCGGGCACGGGGTCCATCCGCGGCGTCACTCCGCTCAGGCCGGTGGGCGGCAGCAGGGCCCGCACGACGCCCCCGGGAGTGCCGACCTCCCGCCACCGGTCCCGCGCCTCCAGCAGCGGGTGGTCCCAGAAGTCCCGCACGGAGTTCATCCGCGCATGCGCGACCCCGGCCTTCCCGAGCAGCTCGCCCGCGTCCGCGGCGTCGAGCTCGGCGAACCGCGCGGCGACGAGCGCGTCCACCTCACCCCGGTGCGCCACCCGAGCCGGCCCGGTGGCGAAGCGCTCGTCGACCGCGACCTCCGGCCGCCCCAGGAACACCTCGCACAGCGAGGCCCACTCCCGCTCGTTCTGCACCGCGACCAGCACCGTGCTCCCGTCCGCCGCGGTGAACGGCCCGTAGGGGGCGATCGTCGCGTGGGAGGCGCCGGCCCGCGCGGGCTGCCGCCCGCTGTAGGCCGTGTAGTACGCCGGATACCCCATCCACTCGGCGAGTGCCTCGAACAGCGACACCTGGACGGCCGTTCCCCGTCCGGTGGTGGCCCGCCGCAGCAGCGCGGCGAGGATGCCCGAGTAGGCGTACATCCCGGCGGCGATGTCGGCCACGGCGATCCCGGCCTTGACCGCCTCCTCCGGCGTCCCGGTCACGGACACCAGCCCGGTCTCGCACTGCACCAGCAGGTCGTACGCCTTCCGGTCGGCCCACGGCCCGTCACTGCCCCAGCCGGAGATCTCGCAGACCACCAGCCGGGGATGGGCCCGGTTCAGCTCCTCCCAGGTCAGCCCGAGCCTGCCGACCGCGGCGGGCGTGAGGTTCTGCACGAACACGTCGGCCCGCTCCAGCAGCCGGTCCAGCACCTCCCGTCCACCGGCGGACTTCACGTCGAGCGTGACCGACTCCTTCGACCGGTTCAGCCAGACGAAGTGGCTTGACTGGCCGTGCACCGTGCGGTCGTAGCCACGGGCGAAGTCCCCGGTCCCCGGCCGTTCGACCTTGACGACCCGGGCGCCGAGATCGGCGAGCTGACGGGTGGCGAACGGAGCGGCGACCGCCTGCTCCAGACTCACCACGGTGATCCCCTCCAGCGGCAGCGCACTCAAGAACCCGTCCTCCACACCACTCGTCCCGGTACCGGCCCCCCACCCAACCACCCCGCCCTCCCGTCAACCCCCACCACCCCCTCACCGTCCGGCCGTGGACATCGCCCACCCGTGCTATGAAATGCCCATGACCGAGTTCATCGGCGCCGACCGCGCGGTTACGCCGGCCGTCACCCGATGGGTGGCCACCCTGCAAGAGTTCGGTGCTGCCCCCGCGGTTCGCGCGCTGGGCCAGCGTGCCGCCAACGGCGCGACGCCGCGCCCCGGAGTCCTGGGGGGCACGGCGTCGCAGCGGTAGTTCGACGGATCAGTTGGTGAAGTACAGGTACTTCCAGGCTCCGCGCGTCGTGGTGTTGACGTCGTCGCCGGACGGGTCGTTGATGTAACTCGTCCGGACGCGTGCCTTGATGCCGGCCACGCCGGGCGTACCGACGTCGACGGTGACCTTGCCGGTCGAACCGAGCTCGAAGTACCCCGTAGCGGTGCGCCGCCAGGCACCGCCGTCGTAGACCTCGTACTCGTACCACACCTCGCGGCGCGGGTAGTGGCTCATCGTGGTGCTGACGAGCGCGTCCTTGGTCTTGCGGAACCAGTAGTAGTTGCGCGAGCCGATGGTGCCGGTCCTGTAGTGGCCGGAGACCGTGTTGGAGATGCTGACCTTGGCGTAGCCGATCGACTTCACGGTCCTGGGCGCGAACTTGGTGTCGCCCTTGAAGACGGCGGTCACCGTGGTGTCGCGCTTCATGTCGACGACCGCGGAGAGGTTGCCGCTGGAGTTGACCTTGCCGGTCCTGATCAGCTTGTTGGGCTTGTCGGAGCCGTAGGGGTTGGCCCAGATCTCGACCGTGCGGTTGGAGTACGTCTTGCCCAGGTGGGCGGTGAACGTGACGTCCTTGCCGTAGGAGTAGACCTTGCCGTTGTTGTTCAGCGTCAGCGTCGGCTTGGCACGTGGGACGACCACGGTGTCCGTCTTGGAGACCGCCGTGTGGGCGGCGTCGCCCGCGTAGGCGACGCGGTAGACGACGTTGTCGCCGGTCGGCGGGGTGTCGCTGAAGCTGAACGTGCCGTCCGCCTTGGCCGTTACGCTCGGCAGCGCCTTGCCGTTGGGGCTGGCCACGTCGGTGCGGGTCACGGTCAGCCTGACGCCGGTCGGCAGCGGCTCCGTCGCCGTGATCTTGCCGGTGACCGTCAGCTTGGTGCCGATGGTGCCCTTGGCGGGGGCGTTCACGGTCAGTGTCGGTGTGTTGAGGTTGGCACCGGTGTACGTCGTCAGGGTGTAGGAGCCGTACGAGCCGACCAGGGCGAAGAGCCGGGAGGAGTCGCCCCACACCAGGTCGGCCGCCTCGCCGTCCATGGTGATGGTGCGCAGCGGCATGGTGCCGTTCGGCCTGAAGACCGAGATGGTGCTGAACAGGTTGATGTAGTCGTAGGTGAAGTTGGCGACGGTGCCCTGGGCGTTGACGTCCGCCCGCGACCCGCGCGCCGGGTATTCGCCGGCGGCGCGGAACACGCCGTTCGCGTACGCGTCCCGCTGCCGGCCGGCGACGAGCAGCTCCGTGTGGCCGGGGACCAGATCGAGGTCGGTGATGTAGCGGGTCAGCGAGTGGTCGCCCTGCTGGTGGGCGACTTCCCGCGGAGTGCCGGACGAGACGTCCAGGACCGTCATGGAGCCCGAGCCGGCGTTGATCTCGCCCACGGCCAGAAGGCCGGGCGAGGAGGGGTCGGTGTCGACGATGGCCGCGCCGTCCCAGCTGCCGCGGGGCAGCAACCCGAGCCGGACGGGGCCGTCCGCCGTGGCGGAGGCCGCGGCGAGCGTCGCCGGGCCGGCCGGCACCGGGGTGGGCTCAGGCGTCGGCTCGGCCGTCGGCTCCACGGTGGACCCGTTGGGCTCCGGAGTCGGATCAGCCGACGGGGCCCAGTCCGGGTCGACGGAGCCCAGGTTGCCGCTCGACTCGTCGATGTAGGTGAACCAGACCCTGCCCGCGGAGAAGGCGACATCCTGAGGACCCCGGTCGGCGGAGACGGACCACCGGTCCTTGACCGCGAGCGTACCCGCATCGAGAGCGATGACCTCCTGGCTCGCAGGGGCGGCGGCGTACAGCGTGGCACCGTCGTCCGACAGTGCGAGAGCGGAGACGCTGGGGATGCCGTAGACGCGCTTGACCAGGTTGCCGGACCAGTCGGCGACAGCGACGCTGCTGTTGACGGGGTCACCCACGAAGACGCGCCGGTGTGCCGCGTCGGCCACCAGGCCGCCGGGAGTGGTGACGCTCGCGGCGGCGGCCGAGGCGTTGCCGGCCGCGGCAACGGTCAGTGCCGCCGAACTGAAGAGGACGGTGAGAGCCGTCGCTGCGGAGATGCCGCGCCCACGCACAGGTGTTACCCCCAGAGAAAACCCGGTGATCGCCGGGCGCGAGGAGCGCGCGAAAACACACGCGTGACATCGCCCTCGAGACGGGCGCATGCCACGCGGGGGCGCGACTGCCGCAAGGAAGCATATGTCGTGCCCGGAACAAGCGCGTCACCGGTTTCCCCTCGGGGCCAGCCCTCGTGCTCTTCCCTCTGATCGAGGCCGCGGTCGGCGGACGTGCGCAGGCAGGGCAACGCGGTTCTTGCAGCATCGTCTCGGCGGGCCGGACAACTGCACACGGGTTCCGGCCCGTCCCTGGGTCCCTCCGCAACCGGCGTGAGATCACCCGAGGGCCGGCACGGCGAACCACGTGATGTCCGGCCTTCGCCCACCGCTGTGCCGGGAGGTCGCGGTTGGGTCGTCGTCGGACTGGAGCGGGCAGGCCGCCCGAGGAGGGTCGTGGTCGGGAGCGGTGATGTGCGACGGTGGACGGACAACGAGACAGGCCGGCCCCCGACCTCCGGGGTGGCGGCCTTCCGGGACGCCGGGCGTTGCCCTCACCCAGGGCACCCGGCCCCGGCCACCGTCGCAGCCCCTCTCCGGACGAGACGAAGGGGTACTGCGCCTTTGGGCTCACCAACCCCCGGAAAGGGGGCCTGCCCAGCATGAACCCCATCGTCACCACCGACGGCACCCGCGCCCGCATCACCCCACGCGGAGAGATCGACCACGACAGCCTTCCCCCGCTCACGTCCGCGGCCCGCGCCCTGCCCCCACACGTGACCGAACTGCAGTGGGACATGCACCACACCACCTTCATGGACATCGCCGGCCTCCACCTCCTCTTCGACTCCACCCCGCACCACCCCGGCCTCCGCACCACCGTCGTCAACCTGCACCCCCAGCCACTGCGCCTGCTCCTCCTGGCCGCCGAGACGGACCCCGTCTCCTTCGACCTCACCCGCCTGATGCCGGACACGCCCTCCGGCATCACGCCCTGGACGGTCCACCCCTGCCCGTAGAACGTCACTGCTGACGCGTCGTGCCGGGGCCGCGCGGCCGGCCGGCGGAAACGCCGGTACCGCGGCCGGTGAGGACGAGCCGGACAGGCTGCCAGGACAGGGGACAGGACACACGCTGGCAGGCGCGGACGACGGACGAACGGATCTGGCTCGCCGAGGTGCCGGCCACGGCGGAGGACGCCGCGCAGGTCGCCTCCCTGACGTGACGGCCGCAAAGCGGTGCGAGTCAGCCAGGATGTGCCCTCGCAGTGCCGCCGGGCCGACCGGATTCCGCTCGTCGAAAGCGTCTACGACGACGTTTTGCGCACCCACCAGCCCGTTCCGGATCGGGACGGCGGGAAGGGCACGGATCCCTGCCCCTTCACCACCGTGGTGCCACGACCGGCGCGCTGGAGCTGTAGGGCTGATCTCCTCCCGGAGGCGGTCACGGCGGCGTGCCGTCCCCCGGCGGGGGCAAGGCGCAGGCGGGGGTGCCGCCGGGGAGGCGCCGCCGGTTCGCCGCGATGATCCGGTAGGCCGCACGGGCCGCCCAGCTCAGCGGCGGCCGGGCCATCGCCGCCCCGCACAGCGCCCACCCGCCGCCCGCGCTCCGGAGGATCCGCGCCACGGCCTCCGCGCCTCCGTACACCGTCCCCGCCGGTGTCACCCAGAGCGCCTCGCGCTGCGCGCGGTCACGGGAGACGCCGAGGTCGGTGAGGTCCGCGCGCTGCCAGGGCACGGAGACGCACCGCGGCCGCACCCACCGCTCGATGACGCGCACCGAGGAGGTGCAGAAACCGCAGTCGCCGTCGAAGACCAGAACCGGCACCGAAGCCATGCCCATATCTCCATCCTGCCGCAGCGGCGGCACCGCTGCCCCCGCGCCGGAACCGATGCGCAGGGACCGGCGCCGTCCGCAGCCGCGGTGGTGGCCGGGAGGGTGAACGGGGCCGTCGGACGGGCCACGCCCGCCCGCCGCTCCGGCCGCCCCGGGCATCACGCCGCGAGCCGCAGCGAGGACCACCGCGAGACGCTTCTGGGCCGGGCAGGTTGCTCGCCGAGGCACCGCCGGGTCGCGCCGGGTCGCTCGGCCTCGCCCGGGACGGGGCGGTCGGCGGCTACGCTCCCACGCCACCGACGGGCGCCGGCGGTTCCGCGAGGCCGCGGCGATGGCCCCCTCCAGCGGCCGGGTGACGCGGACCTCGACCGGCTTGTTCACGATGGTGTGGTCGAGCGTGCCCAGCGCGCGGGCGGTGATCCGTGGTCCTCGGCTTGCCGACGGGCGGTCGGGTCGGTGAGCTCTACGCAGGTGTGTCGAGCGCTTGCGCGGCCTTCTGGTCCAGTCGGCGGAGGGCGAGGAGGGTGGCGTCGTCGTCGAGGTGGCCTGCGGAGTGGTCGGTGAGTGCGTCGACGAGTCGGTGCAGCAGGGTGTGCGGTGCGGGCGTGGTGTCGCCGGGGGCTGAGGTCGTCAGCTGTTCCGCCCAGGTGGTGAGAGGGAAGAATTCGCCCTGGCTGTTGCGGGCCTCGGTGACCCCGTCGGTGACGAGGAGGACGGTTTCGCCCTCCTCCAGGCGGACGCGGTCGATCCCTGTCTCGGCGCCGGTGAGTTCTCCCAGACCCATGGGAGGGTTCCGTTCCTGCGGGAGCTGGCGCACTCCGCCGGGTCCGAAGACGAGCGGGCCTTCGTGGCCGTAGTTGATCACGTCGGCGTGCATGCCGTCCTCGGAGAGGCCGATGACGACGGCGGTGACGAAGCGTGGTTCGTGGGTGGCGTCGACCGCGGCCATGAGCTGGTTGTGGCGGCGCAGGCTGTCCTCCATCCGTGCGGCGATCACCGCGAGGTCCGCTTCGTGGTAGCCGGCTTCCCGGAAGGCCCCGACCACCGCTCCGGCCGTCGACAGCGCGGCCAGCCCTTTGCCCTGGACGTCGCCCAGGACGACGCGTGTGCCGTGAGGGGACGCCAGGATGTCGTAGAAGTCGCCGCTCATCCGGGACTCGGTGTCGGCGGGGAGGAAGGCGGTGGAGGTCTCCAGGCCGCCCCAGCCGTAGGGGATGGGCCGCACGACGACCTCGCGGGCCGCGAGGAGCGCGTTCTGCAGCCGAACCATGTACGACCGGGTGCGGGAACGCAGCACGGCGACCAGTACCGCGAGAAGCACCACGCACAGATCCAGAAGGAACCCGCTCAGTCGCAGTGCCTGCCCTGGCACGACGACCGTGAGGAGGCGGTTGATCAGCAGGACGGCGCACCCGAAGAGGGCGGTCACCCTCCCCGAGCACAGGGCTGCGGCCAGGAGGGGGACCATCAGCAGCCAGTTCTCGGTGTCAGGAGTCGGCCCCAGCCAGAGGCCGAGCGTCATCACCACGACGAGGAACGCCCCGGGTACCAGCCATCCCCACCGCGCCAGGCGCAGCAGAAGAGGTCCCTGCCGTCCGTCCTGGCCGAGCGGGACCGCCTCCGAAGAACCCCCGCCTCTCGGACGGGCGTCAGCCGATGATGATCGATCCATGGGCCCAGTCTGCCGATCGCCCGGTCCGACGCCCGGCCAAGCCGCGCGCCAGCCCTCCAATGCCCCAACCAGGATGCCCACCATCCGGAGGCATGCCTCCCTCGGCTCCGACCGGCGGGAGTTCCTGCCGCGCGTGATGTGACAGTGCGGAACGACGGCACGCGCACGAGGTCCAGCCGCGACACTTCCTGCAACCCGCGGACCGTCCGAAGCAAGGCGGGACTCGACCTGCTGCCTCGGGGACGGTTCCGAAACGATCGAGGTAACCGTCAGAGAGCCGACGCGCTCGCCCATCCGGGAAATTGTGATCATCGTCATCTGTGCGAACTGCTGAGCGCGGGGCGGCGTCCTACGACCGGGTGCCTGCGACAAGCGAAAGCCGGACGCGGGCGGCCACGATCGCGCTTTTCAGGGACACGACCGGAAGGGTCCTCATGAAACTGACACTGAAGGCCGCCGCGGTAGCGGCAACCATCGCCTCCACCGTCGTACTGGCGGCTCCGGGAACTGCGTCGGCCGACCCCAAGGACGGCTTCGTCGCGGGGAAGATCTACCTCTTCGACGGCCACAACAACACCGGGGACGTGCTGCAGCTGGAGCCGGCCGACATCCTCAACATCGGCTGGGCGTGGAACGACCGGGCGAGCTCGGTGTGGAACCTCAGCAACGATCAGGTCTGCATCTGGACCGACATCGACCACCGCGGCTATTACTTCAGCATTCCCGCGGGAGCGAAGCAGGAGCTGCTGTTCCTCTACGACAACGCGGTGTCCTCCATCTCGGTCAGCGGCTGCGGAGGCTGAGCCGACCGCCGGGCCGACCAAGCCGCAGGCGTCCGGTCCGGGTCGTTCGCTTCGCCGCTGCGACCCGCAGCCGTCGAGCCCACTGTCACCGGTCCGGCCGTCGGGGCCGTTCTCCTTCATGGCTACTTCAGGAGCTGTCCGCTCGAGCCGCGCACGGCAAACGCGGGAGGAAGCTCCCTGCACTCCCGCCGTGCTGATGCCGTACACCTCCCTGGGAGACAGGGCGGCTCCCTCACGGCGTACGCGTTCGGCAGCGTCGCAGAAATGGGAGTGACGTCGAGGTCCGTACCCTCTACCTTCGCTCAGGTGTCTCCCTCCTCTGCGCACCTCACCCGCCGACCGATCGCCCTGTCGGACGCCGCCGCCCTGTCGAAGCTGCTCAACGCCATCGAAGTCGTCGACGTCTTCGGGGAGTACTACTCCGAGGCGGACGCCGTGGAGCAGATCACTGCGCCGGTGCTGGACCTGGAGCGCGGCACGATCGGCGTGTTCGACGGAGAGGCGATGGTCGGTTATTCCTCCGCAGCGCACAAGCAACGGGCCGAGGGGGTGCACCGGGTGACTCTGAGCGGCGGCGTTCACCCGGAATACCGGCAACGGGGACTCGGCACCGAGCTGCTCGCGGCGGGCATCGCGTGCGCGAAGGCACTCCACGCGATCCACCACCCCGGTCTGGAGTTGGCCGTCGACGTCCAGAACAACGTGCGCAACGCCGGCGCCCTCGCCTGCTACCGGGCGGCGGGCATGACGCCGTCCAGGTCGTCATCGCACATGCGGCATCCACTTGGCGCCGCCGTCGTCGACACCGCGGTCCCCGAGGGGTACGCGATCGAGGCGTATACCGAGGACAACGACTCCGACTTCTTCGCGGTGAGCAACGAGGCGTTCCTCCAGAGGAGGGGCGGGGTTCCGCAGTCCCTGGAGCAGTGGCGCGGCCTGCTCGGCTGGCAGGCTTTCCGCCCCGCCCTCAGTTTCCTGCTGCGTGGAACCGGCGGCGACACAGGCATCGGTATCGGCACCGGTGTCGGCATGCTGCTGGCCTTCTCCTGGGACGCGGACACCGAGGCGACCGGTGTCCGGGACCTCCATCTCATGCGGGTCGGCACCCGCCCCGCCTGTCGCCGCCGCGGAGTCGCCTCCGCGCTGCTCAGCCATGCCCTGCGGGCCGCGCGTGACGCCGGCTTCGACCGGGTCAGCCTCGACGTGGACACCGATTCCCGTGAGGCGGTCGGCCTCTTCGAGCGCGTCGGCTTCACCGTCGCCCGCACCGAGGTCGTGTACACCCTCACGCCGTGAGCGCCGAGTTGGCCGACGGCAGGGTCACCCTGACCGTCCAGCTCTCGCGATGGCCTGGGTTGGGGGGGCATGCGCAGTACGGCCCGCGCCCAGGCCAGCCCCGCACGCCCCGCCCCTGGCGTCGCCTGCCGCTACTCCGACCGCGACACGCCCCCTCCACCCGAGGGCAGCGTCGCGATCTTCGCCCCCGTTGGTGTGTCACACCGGCAGCAACTGCCACTGCCGGCCCCGGTGGTCGCCCTCCGCCCAGCGCTGCGTGATCACCACGGGCGCGTTGGTTCCGACGCCCAGCAGCAGGCCGCTGCTCCGGTTCGCGATCTCGTACACCAGGCAGCCATCGGCGACGGTATCCACCGGGATCAGCCGCCACTGCTGATGATGCGCCTCGTCACCCTCGTAGGCGCGCTGCGCGACCACCGCGCCGGCCGCCACCCGGGCCTCGTCGACCTCCAGAACCTTCCCGCTGCGCACGTTCTCGATCGTGTAGACCGTGTCGCCGCTGTCGCTCTTCCCGGCCACCAGCAGTCGCCATCGCTGCGACCGGCGGGGAGCGGCGAGCGACTGCCGGATCGGGGCCCCGTCCTTGAGCGACTCGCGCGTGACCCCGATCCGCAGCCGGCTGCGGATGCTCGTCCAGGAGACCACCGTGCCTGACGCGGGCAGTCCTGCCATGGCGGCCGCCGCGACCTTCCGGACGCGGTTGTTGACGTAGTCCGCGATGTAGAGGGCGCCCACGCAGTCGACCGCGAGCCCGAACGGGAAGTTCAGCCGGGCGGAGGTGGCGGGGCCGCCGTCACCTCCGAAGGCGTCGGTTCCCGTGCCGGCGACCGTGCTGATCGTGCCGTTCCCGGCGACCTTGCGGACCCGGTGGTTGTTGTGGTCGGAGACGTAGAGGGCACCGGTGTGGTCGGCCACCACGCCCAGAGGGAAGTCCAGTCGGGCGGAGGTGGCGGGACCGCCGTCACCGCTGAAGCCGTCGGTTCCCGTGCCGGCGACCGTGCTGATCGTGCCGTCCCCGGCGACCTTCCGGACCCGGTGGTTGTCGGCGTCGGTGATGTAGAGGTCGCCCGCGGCGTCCACCGCAAGGCCGTACGGGCCGTTCAGCCGCGCCTCGGCGGCAGGGCTGCCGTCGCCGGAGAAGCCCGGGGTTCCGGTTCCGGCGACCGTGCGGATCCGTCCGTCCGGTGTGACCTGCCTGACCCGGTGGTTGTCGGTGTCGGCGATGTAGAGGTTGCCGCTGCTGTCCACCGCCACCCCGTAGGGGCAGTTCAACTCGGCGGAGGTGGCGGGTCCGTCGTCACCGCTGAACCCGGCAGTGCCCGTGCCGGCGACCGTGTGGATCTGTCCGTCGGCCGTGACCTTGCGGATCCGGTGGTTCTCGGAATCGGCGATGTAGAGGTTCCCGGCACGATCCACCGCCACCTCACGCGGGCAGTCCAGCTGTGCCGAGAGGGCCGGGCCGTGATCGCCTCCGAACCCGGCGGTGCCGGTGCCCGCCACCGTGCGGATCCTGCCGTCCGTGGTGATCCTGCGGACTCGGTGGTTGTTGTGGTCGGAGAGGTAGAGGGTGCCCGTGCTGTCCATCGCCAGGCCGTAGGGACGGTCGAGGCGGGCTGCGACGGCGGGACCGTCGTCTCCTCCGGCCCCGGCATCTCCGGTGCCGGCGACCGTGGTGATCCGTGGGGCGAGGTCTTCGCCCCCCACTGCTGTCTGTGCCTTGCTCATCGTCAACCCCTCACCGTGTGACGGTCGGCCAGGACGACGGCCCTGCCGACCGTGTGCGAAGACCGCTCGTGTCCGAGGACCGCGGAACTGGCAGGCGGCAGGTGCGCCCGCGCGTGGACGTCGTGGCGATCACTCGTCGACCGTGTACTGCAAGGTCATCGGGGTGCCGTTGCGGGTGATGCCCAC
The DNA here is from genome assembly GCF_040643475.1 of Streptomyces sp. NPDC047130. NCBI lineage: Bacteria > Bacillati > Actinomycetota > Actinomycetes > Kitasatosporales > Streptomycetaceae > Streptomyces > Streptomyces sp. NPDC047130. The sequence goes on from NZ_JBEYUK010000017.1 coordinate 96,254, forward strand.
GGGCACCGGAATTCCGGCGCGCTTGCCGGCGAGGACGGCGCCGAGGGTTGCCGCCGACGTGACGGGCTGACCGTCGACCGAGGTGATGACGTCCTTGTCCTGGAACCCCGCGGCGGCGGCGTTCAGATCCGGGTCGACGAAACGGACCCGGGCGCCTCCTCCGCCGGGGACGCTGCTGACGTACCCGCCGAACGCTCCGGGAGTGCCCTGGGTGATGGTGACGCTCCAGTCCACCGTCACCCCTTCGAAGGTGAGAGTGCCGGTGTACCGGCCACCCGCCATCGGGGCCTCGTCCGTGGCGACCACGTCGACCTTCCAGGGGCGGCTCCAGATCCAGTTGTTGCCGCCCAACGAGAAGTTGGCGGACGAGCCGTCGGGGGCGATGGACACGGGGCAGCTCATGCCGCTGCACCAGGGGTCCACCCGGACGATGCGCGTGTACTGCGGAGCCTGGATCTGCACATGCCCCGGACTTGAGCGGACCCGCCCGTCCGGCGGGAACTCGACCGTCCTGGCCGGACCCGGGGCATCGAGGTCAGGGACGGACGTCGGAGGCGTCGGCGCCTGAAGCGTCGTGACCCCGGCAGGGGCGGCCGTGGCAGTGGCCACGGGTGCCAGCCCTCCGAGCAACAAGCTCGCCAGCGCGAGCACCGTGCATGCCGCCATGGACCTACGCATGAGTTCTCTCCTCTGCTAACGCGGTGTGGTTGATCGATCGATTGCACTGGCTGGGCGCATGCGCGGACGGACGTCCTCGAGCACGCCACGGGTCGTGCACTGCGGCAGCGGGAGTGCCGAGCAGGAGTGGTGCGCCCTGGGTCGGGCAACGGCTCCGGCGGTGGGTCACCGGCGAACTGCCGGGAGCGCTGTGCCCCGGGCCCGTCGCCCGTGGGAGCGGTTCCCGGTTCGCGCGGGCAGCGAGACGCTCCGGCCGGACGAACCGTGCTGAACCGAGCCCAACCATGACGAACCGTGCCGGAGCGGTGGGCCGGCCGGGGCCCCCGGGGCTCCGCGCCGGGGGCCGCATCCGGACGCCCTCCACAGGACGGCGGTCCGGTAACCCATTGCCGCGATCCCGTCGTCGCCGTCACCCTCGCCCACGGTTCACCGGGTTCGGAAACGGCGGTGGAGGTTGCGGGCCACGTACACGCCCGGTCCTCCGAAGCCGATGATGTCGACGCGTCCGTCGCCGGTGATGTCGGCGAGGAAGCGGGGGTGGTGACCGACCCGCCATGCGCCGGCGTCGTCGTCGTATCCGAAGCCCCGGCAGACCAGTTGGGCCTGTCCGAACATGCCGTCGCCGCGGTTGTGCGCCACCCAGACTCCCTCGTCGCCGAAGCCGACGATGTCGGGGTTGCCGTCGCCGGTCACATCGGCGAAGAAGCGCAGGTGCTTACGGGCCGTCCATCCCTGGGCGGTGCCGAAGTCGTTCAGGACGAGCTGAGAGCGCTCGAAGGTGCCGTCGTCGAGACCGCGGGCGACCACGACGCCGTGGGGGCCGAAGCCGACGATGTCCGTGGCCCCGTCGCCGATGGTCTTCAGCAGGAACCGGGGGTGCTCCTCGGACGAGGTCCATCCCTGGTCGGTCCCGAACTCGTCCAGGACGTACAAGGGTTCGGCGAAGACGCCGTCCTCGTCCTGCAGGGAGATCCAGACGCCGTCGTCGTGGCAGCCGACGATGTCGAGGCGGCCGTTGCCGGTGGTGTCGGCGAGGAAGCGGGGATGCCTGTCCACGCGCCACCCGCCGGCCTTCTCGCCGTGGCCGAACGCACGGAGAGCGGGCGCGTCGGCCAGGAGCGCGAACTTGCCGTCCGCGTCCTGGAGGGAGATCCAGACGCCGTCGTCGTGGCAGCCGACGATGTCGAGGCGGCCGTTGCCGGTGGTGTCGGCGAGGAAGCGGGGATGCCTGTCCACACGCCATCCGCCGGCCTGGTCGCCGTGGCCGAACGCCTGGAGGGCCGGCCCGTCGGCCGCGGCCCTGAACGTCCCGTCCTCCTCCTGGAAGTACACCCGGACACCGGCGGCCGTCAGGACCACGATGCCGGGCCTTCCCTCGCCCGTGATGTCCGCGAGGGTCCACAGGTCGGCGGGGTTCGGGGAGGGCGCGGGCGAGAGCAGGACGCGCTCCTCGTCCTCGAACGTGCCGTCACCCCTGGCAGCCGCTGACACCACCCCCTTGGCCGGCTCGAGCGCGACGATGTCCGCCGGTGCCGTTCCGGCGGTTCCGGCGACGAAGCGCGCGCCGAGCCCGGCAAACGAGCCCGGCTGTGCGCCCGGGTGGGGCGCGGCCCCTTCGGTCTCCCAGCCGCCGGCCTCCTGGTCGCTGCCGAACCGGTCGAGGACCAGCAGCAGGTCGCTGAACGAGGGTGTCGCGCCGGGTGCGGGCCGCAGCGCCGCCGAGGAGGACAGCCGCCAGGACTGCCGTCCGTTCCAGTGCGCCAGACGGGCCCAGCGCAGTGCGGGATCGCTGACCCGCTCGGGCTCGGCCGGCACGAGACGCCACCGCTGGCTCTCCGCGTCCTCGTCGTAGGCCCGCACGACGACCGGGACGGCGTCCTCGACGGACGTGCCCGGATCCGCGTCGAGGTCAAGGTCGAGGACGGTGTCGTCGGCCGCGCTCTCGATCACGTAGAGGGCGGCTTCGCCGTCGACGGGAACGAGGCGCCACTGCTGAGTGGTTCTGCCGGTGGGGGCCTCGCGCCGGACGCCGCCGCCCGCGGCGGCGGGCTGCTCGAGCACTTCCCTGTCTCCCGTGCTGCGGATCACGTAGACCTGCTCGTCGCGCGCCGGTAGCACGGGGACGATCTGCCACTGCTGCCGGGCCGGGCCGTCCTCGGGGAACTCGCGGACGACGAGCACCCCGCCCGTGCCGGGCACGGTTCGAGGGCCGAGGGTCTTCCCCGTGGCGGCGTTGACGATCTCCAGTTTCACTTCTTGCGTGGGCACGGGCATCGTGGTGCCTCTTCCAGGCGGTGCGGACGGTGACTCGGGACGGGCGGAGTGCGGCGGTGCGCGCCGCCGTTCACGTGAAGACGTGGTGGTACGGGACGTTCCACTCGTTCGGCAGGCGGGGGTAGAACGTGTTGATGACCGTCCCGGTGAAGTCCCCGCCCCAGTTGTAGGTGAGCCTGACCTCGCTGTCGGCGGTCACCGAGTGGTCCTTGAAGCCGAGGATGGTGTCGGGGTGCGTGATGGGCACGAAGGTGATGCCGCCCCACGGCGTGACGGTGACGACCCAGAGCTGGGTGTCCTCGGGCGCGCCGTTCTTCCCCCGCCATTTGTCGCCGACCTTGCCGGGCAGTCCGACCTGGACGGTGTCGGCAGTGCTCTTGGGGGCGTCCTGGTGGACGGTGATGCGCCTGCGCTGCGGCTTCGGCGCGCCGTCGTCGCCCCGTCCTGCGTCGGTTCCGCCCGCGACGGCGGGCTGGGCCACCGCCTGGCCGGCGGCGCTCTCGATGAAGTACAGGGGACGCTGCCCGAAGAAGCCGGCAGGAGTGATGTGCCAGAGGTGGCCGTTGGCCTCCTTGACGGTCTCGTCGAGGGCGGTGGCCAGCTGAACTCCCTTGTCGTGGCTCGCCTCGCCCAGCTCCGTGGGCCGCAGGTAGCCGCCGTTGAAGGCATGGACGAGCATCACCGGACGGTTTTCGACCAGCGCCGCCACGATCGCGTTGTCGTAGCTGTTCACCGCCACCGGGCCGCCGACGACCAAATTCGACATCGCTGTGCGTTCTTGTGTGTACATCGAGAAACCTCACCTGTTCCGAACGGGAGAGAACGGAAATCCGTTCCATGGCTGAACGTGGAATTCCATCCATGGCAACATCCGAGCTCACGCTACCCGGGGGAGTGGGGGGCGAAAAGTAATCGTTCGGGTGAATGGGATGCTGAAAGGTCACTTCACCGGCGTTTCGGAAGCGATTGCCGAAAACCGATCACTCGATTGAGCGTGACATGTGAATCTGCCCTTCCTGTACGGGAGTTGTCGCGGTAATTTCGCTCGGCGGAACGTGCGCAGACTTCTGTTTGCATGACATCGAGCGCGGTTCGGCCGGAATTATTCGAGGACGGGTAGATGCCTTCCACCGCATACAGCCTGGTAGACGCCAGGCGTCAGCCACTGACGAAGAAGAACCTGCGGGAACTCAATATCGAGCAGGCCTGGCAGTCGATCCTGAGCCACCCCAACCTGGTCTACGCCGACCCTTCCGGTGTGCAGCACAAGCCCGTCGGGTTCTCCGTGAACAAGTCGAGCTTCGGCACCTTCTCCGGGACCGCGTTCGAGCGGGGCTGGCTCGCCTACATGAACCTCGGGGAGCCGCTGATCGAGGTGCGCGGTGACATCGCCCAGCCCCCGCCCGACACGTTCTCCTCCCGCACCTACGTCAACCGCAGCAGCGATGAGATGACCTTCACCGACTCGGTCGACTTCACCGTCTCCAACGGGGTCACCTGGTCACTGCACGGCGACGCCAAACTCACCTTCGGCGGCAGCGTCGGTGCCTCGCTGCAGCTGCAGCTGCAGAACCAGCTCCGCCTGGACCTGCAGTCGCAGCTCGCGGCCTCGTGCCAGAACGGGACGGCGAACAAGAACGCCAACACGGTCACCAACAAGAACAGCAAGGACAGCGTCGGCGTCGACAACGCCAACACCACCGAGACGTCCACGAGCAGCTCCGCTACGAACTCCTCGTCGAACACGATGACCAACTCGGTGGGGTTCACGACCTCGGGCAGCGCCACCGGCAACGCGTCCCTCAACGCCCAGCTGGCCCTGGGCATCGCCGCCACCGTCGGGGGATCGCTCAACACCAGCTGGGCCTCGAAGTCGCAGATCTCCGGCAAGGTGCCGGCGAACTCCCGCGTGCAGACCGTCGTCAGCCAGCGGCGCACCCGCAAGCAGTACACCTACGAGATCCCGGTGACCTTCTCCGGACTGATCGCCGTGCAGTACGCCGTGCCGGTGGCGGTGCTTGCTCCTCCGCAGCCCGGCACCTATCCCGGCCTCAGCCACCTGGTCGCCCGCGACATCAACGACATCGACCTCGCCCCCGGCGGCTTCCGCATGCAAGGGCTGGCCGAGGTCGTCTCCGCCCTGGACGTCCACCACACCATGCTGGACGTCGAGGCCCTGACCGTCAGCCAGCAGACGCTCTACAAGCAGCCCTGACCACGCGGCACCGCCGCCGCGAACCGAGACGACCCGAGGTGACGACCATGGTGTTCGACAACATCTTCAACTCCGCCGGCAGGGGTGCGGGGCTGTTCTCCGTGACCACCGACAGCGCGAAGCCCCGGCCCGGCGAGGACGTCGACTTCGAGGACTCCGACGACGGCACCTACGACGACACCAGCACCAGCCTGTTCAGCACCGCGATCCACGGCGCCTCCTCCCGCGCGAAGATCGTGCAGGAGACCTCGCCCGAGGCCCGCGCGGTCCTGGGCTTCCTCGGCTCCTTCATCCAGACCACCCAGGCGTCCGCCGGGGCCCAGGCCCAGTACGCCGGCGACCCTGGCTCGGTCACCGAAGCGGCCTCCGCGGGCATGCAGCACGCCAGCGCGACGGTCAAGGAGCACGGCGACCTCAAGAAGGACGAGGACCTGCGGAACAGGCCCAGCAAGAGCGACTTCACGAAGCCCCCCAGGACCCCGCAGGCCCCGGAGGCGCCCCAGGCGCCCCAGGCACCCAAGGCGACCGCGGAGAAGCCGTCCCGGTCCGAGTAGAAACCGGCCACCGCGGACTCACGCGGAAGGGGGAGGGGAGGGGAGGGCCGGGAGCGCCCCTGCCCCCCTCCCGCGTGAGTCCGCGGTTCACCCTGCCGACAAGGCCCCGGACGCCCGAACTCCACTCACGCGGGCAGGGCGTGGAGTTTCTTGCCGTGCAGGGCGAAGACCCGCTTGCCGTCGGTGGCCACCAGCCACGCGTGATGGTCACCGGACTTGTCGTTGAACGTCCAGAGCAGCTCGCCGGTCTTCGCGTCGATGGCGTGCACGCCGCCTCCCTCGTCGAGCTGGGTGGCTCCGTAGAGGGTGCCACCAGCCTTGACGAACTGCCAGGGCTCGTGGACGCCCGCGTCGGCCAGGGCCGTGGACTGCCATATCTCCCTGCCGGTCTGCGGTTCGAGGGCCCGGAGCGTCTTGCCGCTGTCGGCGACGTGGAGCACCCCCTCCACGACGGCCGGCACCTTGAAGGAACCGTATGCTTCGGTCTCCACGGACCACTTCTCGCTGCCGTCGGAGAGACGGAACGCCTGGAGTTTCCGCCCCTGCGGGACGATCACCAGATCTTGGTGAACGGCGAAGGAAACCCAGTTCGTCTGCGTCGTCTTCCGCGTCCACACCTGCTGGCCCGTGACGGTGTCACGAACCGTGAGGTTCTTCCTGAAGTCGGTGTAGACGAGGTGGCGGCCCTGGACGGCGGCGTGGATGCCGTTCTGCTCGGTGCCCGGATCCCGCTGCTCCCTCCACGCCACCTTGCCCGTGCCGCTGTCCAGCGCGGCGATCACATTGGTGTGCGACGAACCGTCGGCCTCGAGGATCTCGGCAACGACGTAGACCTGCTGCCCGTCCACCGCGACCGGCCTCGGCTGCCGGTACGCCTTGCCCAGGCGGCTGCGCCAGACCTCCTTCCCGGACGCCGGTTCGTACCCGCCTACCGTGCCGTCGTACTTGCTGCTCGCCAGATACAGGGTGTTGTTGCCGAGCAGCAGCGGCGCTCCGGGAATGGCGCCGTCCTGTTGGGACCACTTCGGCTCGCCGGTCTTCGTGTCGAGGGCCGTGAGCGGATCACCGCTGGTGATCACCACGTCGTCGACGGCCACCAGCTCGTCGTTGTTCCCGTACGTCGTCGCAGAGGTCGTCCTCGTCCACAGGGGCGTGGGGGCCTGCTCGTCCTCGCGGGAGATGCCGCCCGACGGGTCCGCGGACCCGGGCTGATCGGCACCGTCCCCGGTGTCCGGGTCGTCGGGCACGTCCTCGCGGCAGCCGCTCGCCCCCGCACCCAGAGCGGCCAGGGCGAGGCCGCCTCCGGACAGCCGCAGCATCCTTCTCCGGGAAGGCCCGGTGTCCGGCACGGTCTGGTTGTTCGGCATGGTGATGGCCCCCATGGAGTGGTGCGGGTAACGGGCTGAGCAGGACCGCACGCTCGTACGAGTGCACGTTCTCGAGATCGGGAGGCTAGCCGCTGCCGTGCGGGCGCGGCGATGCCGGGACCGGGCCGGGACGAGGCCGTGAACCAATCGGTACGTTGAGCGGCGCCGGTGCGGACGCTGATGAGGAGCCCGACCGGCGCGGGCCCGGCGCAGCAGGCCGGCCATCGCGGCGTCGGCGTCGCCGCGATCGGCCGCCCGCTTTCCGGCCTCCCCGAAGTCGGAGGCAAGGCGCGTGCGGACCTGCTCGACCACGTCGCGCCCCCCCGGGGGCGCGGAAGGCGGCCCCGGCCGGCACCCCGGCAGGCCCGGATCCGCGGTTCGAGAACGGGCCGCTCGTGGTCGTCGACGTCCAGGACGGGAAGGTGCCGGCGTACCACGTCGGCGGCCTGGTCCTGCACCCGCCCGCCAAGCCGATGCGGCGGGCGCCCAGGTGTGCGATGCGCTCCACGGCCCGGTGTCGGGCCGGTCCGTCGAGGTAGGCGAGTGGCGGAGTGGGCGACCACCAGGGTGGCGTCGTCCGGGGCCTCGGCGGCCGGCGCCGCCAGGTCGCCGGTCAGGTCACCCTGCCGGACGCGTACCCGCTGGGCCACGGTCAGCGCCGCGGCGGCGGTGAGGCGGTCGCGGCGGTCCTGGTGCTCAGGCCACACGAGGACCCGCAGCCAGGTGAGGGTGTCGGGGTCCGCCGGGTCGAGGGGATTCAGGTCGAGGCCCGCGCGTCAGACGATGTCCGGCATCGCCGTAGGGGGTTCGAGGCCCTGGCCGATGCGTACCGGGATGGAGACAGGACCGGGCCCGTCCACCTGCCGGGTCGACGTTGACGGAGTCGATGTCGGCCGGGACCAGACCGGGACGGCGCGGGGCCGGGGCCGGGGCGTGGACGTCAGGAGAGGGCGCGGGGACGCAGGCGCAGCCCGTGGGGGTACTCCTCGATGGCGTCGGCCGGCCCGGTGAACTCGGGGTCGAGCACATGATCCCCATGGAGGAGTGGAGACAGCCGCGGCGCCGGAGCGCTTCCACGCGACGCCTACCGTGGAGGACCGCGAGCGGTGACGGAGCTCGAGGCCGCGGTTGGTGGAGTTCGATGCCGCGCTGCGGGCACGCTGCTGCTGGGCCCGGCTCAAGGCGTCGGGCTCGCGGTCGTGCCGCACCGCGGCCGTCGCGGCGGGTCGCGCCGGCCGCCGCTCCGTGCTGTGCGGGCGCCCGACGCGGCCCGGAGGTTGCTTGGCCGGCCAGGTCCAGGGTGGCCGCCCCTCGTCGTGCTGTGCAGGACCGCCGCCGCGCGCCGGCGCCGCCTCCACAGGACCGCAGCGGCGTCGCGGCGGCGGCCACCGCGGCGCTCACGGGGCGCAGTGGGGCAGCAGCCGGGCGAGCTGGTCGAGGTCGTCGGGGGTGACGCGGATTCCGGGAAGCCAGACCTGGTCGCGGTGGTGCGTGACCTGGATCCAGATGGTGCTGTGCTTCCCGTTCTCGTCGGTGACGCTGATGCCGTCGGCGACCGTGCAGTGCGCCTGCAGCAGGTCGTGGTGCCAGACGCGGCCCGCGGCGTTGGACCGGACGTAGGGACGGTAGGGGTCGTAGGCCAGGGCGAGGGCGCAGTCGTGCGTGCGCGGCTTCCGGCACGCCTTCTCCGCGTTGTGGACGACGACACCGACGTCGCCCTCCCCGCCCGCCCGGCCCTCGGCCGACCGGCCACCGGCCCCGGCCACCCCGGCGGGCTGGAGGAGCAAGACAGCCGCCACCCAGGTCAGAACGCCTCCCGCGACAGCGGCCGCCACGGCCACCGCGACGACCCCGGCGCGGGACAGCCCTCCGGTCGGACGGCGCCACCAGGCCTGGTCACGGGCCTGCGGCGCGGCGGCGGCGAGCGTACGGTCCTCGTTCTCGCCCCCCTGGCGGGCGCGGTCGGCGGCCTCCCACAGGGCTCGGTATTCGGCCGGGTCGGCGCCCATCGCCCGGCACAGGTCCCGCACCACGGGCCAGACCGGCACGCTCTCGCCCCGGAAGTAGCGGGAGAGGGACGAGTCGCTGATGCGGACCCGCGTCTCCAGCCCGCGCAGCGTGCACCCCGACCTCTGCTGGAGACCCCGCAGTGCGTTCGCCAGCCTCCGTACCGCCTCGTCGCGCTCCGGCCGCGAACCGGTCATCGAAGGGCCTTTCTGCCGAGCGGAGCAGCGGGAGGACGTGTCCCGCACGGCCGTCCCGTCTCCCGGGACGAAGGACGTCCCAGCAGGTCAGAACCCTATTTGTCCCGACATCCGCGAATCAAGCGGGATCCGGTGGTGAAAGCGCTCCAGCCTGCGCAAACTCGGCGTACCGGCCTGGCGGATCACCCCCGAGGGTGAGCGCCCGGCCGTCCGAACCCCTCACCGAAAGGGATGCACCATGCGTGTACGCACAGCTCTCACGGCCTTCGCGACGATCACCGCGGTCGCGCTCGGCGCCGCCTCGGCGGCGCCCGCTCTCGCCGCGCCCGGCGATGTGGCCGTCGTCCGGGCGGGCGACGGCCTCGACGTCCACCGCGGCAAGTACGTCACGCTGGGCGGCTGCCAGACGGCCGGCCAGCAGGGCATCGAGCGCGGACACTGGGACCGCTACCAGTGCGCCGAGGGCACCTTCTTCTGGAACCTGTGGACCAACCGCTGACCGGCCCCACGCCGCCGGTGGCTCCCCTCGGCCGAGGGGAGCCACCGGCGGTGGACCGCAGCCCGTCGTCGTCCGCGGTCGTGTCAGGAGGCGGCCCTGGCGGAGCAGGTGAGGGTCACCGGCGGGGTGCCGGACGCGCCGGTGGTGGCGGCTATCAGGCCGAACGTGACGCTCGCCCCGGGGGCGGGAGTGCCGTTCCACGCCATGTCGGTGACCTTGAAGGTGCCGTCCGCGGCGGTGGTGAGACTGCCGTTCCACACCTGGGTGATCCGCGCGCCGCCGGACGGCGCACCGCTCACCGCCCAGCCCGCGATGGGCGCCGGCGAGGTGTTGGTGACGGTCACCTCGCCCTGTTGCCCGCCCTGCCAGCTGGAGACGACCCGATAGGTGGCGCTGCACGAGGGCCCGGGGCCACCGGGCTCCTCCGGCTCCCCGGGCTCCTCCGGCACCCCCGCGTCGAGCAGCGCGGCCAGCGCCGGGTACCAGCGGGCGGCGATCTTCGCGTCGCCCGCGGCGTTGGGGTGCACGCCGTCGTAGGTGTCGGTGGCCGTGCTGAAGCCGGTCCACTGGTCGACGACGGTCACCGGGGAGCGGCTCGTGGTGGTCGCCTGCGCCCAGGCGGGTATCCGCGCGTTCAGCTCGACGGCACGCCGGGCGCATTCCGTGCAGGTGCTGGGGTACATCGGGATGATCTGCGCGACCAGGACCCTCATGTCCGGGTTGGAGGCGCGCATCTGCTCCACCAGCTTGGTGTACGCGGCCAGGATGCGGTCCGGCGCGATGTTGCTCCAGACGTCGTTGGTCCCGAAGTGCATCACGACGATGTCGGGGCGGGTCGCCGCGAGCCGCGCCGGCAGCAGGTTCTGCGCGGCGGTGTTGGTCACCAGTTCCCCACCGTGACCCTCGTTGTCGCCGTCGTACGCCTGGCCGCACCCCTGCGGGCCGAGGGTGCCGACGAAGTCGACGTCCGTGTACCCGGCGTCCCGCAGCCGGTTCCACAGCACCGCTCGCCAACAACCGGGCGAACCGGTGATCGAGTCGCCCAGCGGCATGACGCGCACCGGGTCCGCCTCCTCGGCCGCCGGCGCGGCCGCGGCGTGGGGGGCGAGGCCGCCGAGAGTCATCAGGATGACGGCGAACAGGCCTACGAGGGGAAGACGTAATCGGTTGCCGAGCATCTCGGTCCCTTCTGTCCATGGATGGAGGCGGATGGGAGCGCTCCCATCCGCCTCCATCCAGCCACTCCCCGCACGGCACGTCAAGGCCGTCCGGCAGTCCGGTCAAAGCCCGGCACCGTCCGCCCACCACCGTCACTCGATTCCCCGCCGGCACGATCACACTGCCGCCGCTCGGGCGGTGAACGGCCGAGTCCTCCGGAAGTGGATACCGCCATGCCCACACAGGTCCGAACCGTCCGAAGGCAGCGCAGGGGTTCCTGGCGGCGGGTGCTGTCGGCGCTCGCGGTACTGGCAGCCGCGGGCACCACGCTGACAGCGTTACCGCAGCCGGCGTACGCCGCTCTGCCGCCCCAGACCATCGCCGATCCGGTGCACTACTGGAACGACGTGCTGCTGGGCGTCGTCAGGAGAGAGGGCGGCGGGCCCGGTCCGATGGCGAGGGCCGCGGCCATGCTCAACGCGGCCGTCTACGACGCCGAGTCCTCCTACCGGCTGAAGTGGCACGGTCAGATCACCTCGGCGCCCTACATCGGCGCGCAGAAGTACGCCGGCATCATCGAAGGGGCCGACGAGGAGGAGCGCGTCATCGGCCGCACCGCCTACAACATCCTGCTCGACCTCTACCCCGGGCAGGTCCACTACCTCGACGCGCGTTTCCGTGAGCGTTTCGGTTCCGAGCCCACCGCGTTCGACATCCTCGACACCACGGTGGTGGGCCCGATGGTGCGGCAGATGCGTACCGCCCGCGCCAACGACGGCTCCGACGATCCCAGGGTCTACACCGGCGACAACGTGCCGGGCGCGTGGCGGCCCACCAGCTACCCCGACATGGCCGACCCCGGCTGCACTCAGGACAGTCAGGCTGTGACCCCGTTCTGGGGGCAGGTCAGGCCGTTCGCCCTCACCTCCGGTGCACAGTTCCGCCCGGCCACCCCGGGCCTGTACGGCACGTACGCCAAGCTGCTGGCGAGCGACGACTACCGGCGACAGGTGGAGGCGGTCCGGTCCGCCGGCGCCGACGAGCCGACCACCGCGACCCCCGTCGTCAACCGCACCCTCGACCAGGAGGCGGCCGCCTGGTTCTGGGCCAATGACGAGGACGGCACCTACAAGCCTCCGGGCCAGCTCCTTCAGGCCACCCGTGACATCGCCACCCAGCGCGGACTTTCCACCTACCAGAACGCGCGGCTGTTCGCGCTCGTCTCGATCGCGATGGCCGACGCCGGCATCGCGGTCCGCGACGTCAAGTTCCTGACGGACATCGACCTGTGGCGGCCGGTCTCCGCCATCCGCGAGGGCGGCCTCGACCCGCAGTGGAAGCCGCTGCTCAAGACCCGCGCCGGCGTCAACGTCAACCCGTGCTTCCCGGCGTGGGCCTCCGGACACGCCACCTTCGGCGGAGCGTGGGCCGGGGTGATGAAGCGTTACTTCGACAACGCCAACATCGCCTTCACCATGACCACCGACGACCCGCAGTCCCCGGTCAGGTCGCGCTCGTTCACCAGCTTCAGCCAGGCCGCCCAGGAGGACGCGCAGAGCCGCGTCTGGCTCGGCGTCCACTACCCGTGGGACGCGACGGACGGGCTCGACCTCGGAGACAAGATCGCCAACCACGTCTTCACGACCAAGCTGGTCGCGCATTAGTCACCGGGACTGCGGGGGACGGGTTCTCGGGACTACTCATCTTCGGGCACGGGCACGGGCACGGGCTCGAACTCGGACTCGGGCAGGGGCTCGGGCGTGGCGTGCCAGGTGATGGTGACCTGGCCGTCGCCGCCCGCCGGAGGTTCGCTTCGACGTGCAACGTGAAGGCAACTCCTTCCTCCGGCTCCACCGGCAGCCGGAACGCGACCTCGTACTGCGGCACAACCAGGGGAAAGTCGCCCCGGCGCAAGCCCGGCCGGCGGATCATGTATCCGTCGGACAGATCGATCGCGTGGGGACGGGACAGGGCATCCGACTCGCGCAGCGCCTGCCGGCGCCGGCGCGGACATGGTGTCGGAAGGATCAGGTCCTCCTGGCCGACATCATCGACCCCGACGAGCGGGCTCGTGGCGGGAACGGTGCGCCAGCGCCCCGGCGGTTGTCCGGTCCAGTCCATCCCCAGCGCGGTGAAGGCGGCGCGCTGCTCCGCGGTGAGCTCGCCGTGCCCCGAAGTGGTGGGCGAAAGCCGCACCCGCCCCGTCTCACCGGGACGGTTCTCCTGGCCGTCGGCCTCGGCCGACTGGCGTCTGCCTCGCGCTTGCCGCCGAGCTGGGCAGTTCGGCGCCGGGCTCTGCACGCCCACCGCTCCGGTGATCCGGCCCGCTGGACTGGACCGGTGATACCCGGACCGACCTGGGTCCCGGTCGCGGTGAGTGCCTGCCCGCCGGCCACGCCGTGGGTATCGCTGGGCCACTGACACCGACACCCCGGCGAGCGGGTTCCGCGCTTCCGCCGGGCCGGCTGGGTTCAGCCCTGCGCGGGGTCCTGCGCGGTGCTCTCGCCGGTCGTGGCGACGAACTGGGCCAAGGCGTCGGCGACGAAGTCCTCCGCCTCGTTCTTGCGGAGGCCGAGACCGCTCAGCACGCCGTCGCCGTTCTCGTACTCGAGCAGGGCGAGCAGGAGGTGTTCGGTACCGACGTAGTTGTGGCCGAGCCGGAGGGCCTCGCGGAAGGTGAGTTCCAGGACCTTCTTGGCAGCGGGACCGTAGGGCACCAGTTCCGGGACCTCCTCGGCGGCCGGCGGCAGCGCGGCGAGGGCCGCCGCACGGACCGCGTCCATGGGCACGCCCTGTGCGGCGACGGCCTTCGCGGCGAGCCCCTCGGGCTCGGAGAGAAGGCCGAGGACGAGGTGCTCGGGTGTGCCCTCGGTGTTGCGCGCGGTCCTGGCCTCGCTGTGCGCGGCCATCACGGCGTTGCGGGCGCGGGGCGTGTACCGGCTGAAGCCCTGGCTCGCGTCGAGGTCGGCGGACTCCTTGGGCACGAAGCGCTTCTGCGCGGCCTGCCGGGTGACGCCCATGCGCTTGCCGATGTCGGTCCAGGACGCGCCCGACCGCCGGGCCTGGTCCACGAAGTGGCCGATCAGGTGGTCGGCGACCTCACCGAGGTGCTCCCCGGCGATGACCGCGTCCTGGAGTTGTTCGAGCGGCTCGGTGCGGATCTGCTTGATGGCCGTGATCAGGTCGTCGAGACGGATGGATGACGTGATGCCCGGATTCGTCGACATGTGTCAACCGTAGGTTGCATCGCCGCGACTGTCAACCAAAAGTTGACGCTCGGTCGGGTGGGTGAAACACCGTCGCGTCGCTGCCCGATGACGCCCCGTCCGGCGCCGGGGCGATGCAGCAAATGAACGAGACGCTCCGTGCGGCAACCGGGAACGTCATGCCCGCCGGCAGACAGGGAACTGCGGGGCCGGCAGCACGGCTCGAGCGCAGCAGCAGCCCAGCGTTCTGACCGGCACGGGTAGGCGACGGCGCGGCAGTTGCTGCAGCAGGGACCAAGGTGGCCGGTGCCCGGCACAGCCACCCGCCGACGCACCAGGTCGGCGGGATCGGCGGTACGGGCAGGCGCGGTCGGGCAGTGGCAGCTGACATGGCGGATGACGATGGCCGGCCGCAACTACCGTCCGTCGCCCCGGACACCGACAAGGCAGGTGCGCGGCACCTCCTTGCCCGGTTGCCGCGCCCGCCTGACTGTCCTGCCACGGCCGCCCGCGCTTGACGGCCATGCTGCGCGGAACCGACCGCGACACCCACCTCGCCCGACTCGCCGACGAGCAGCCCCGCGTCGCCTGAACACAGCGCGCGCCGCCCGCGCGTCACCATGGTGGAGCCCGCGCTCACCCGGCTGACGCAGCTCACCGCGGGCGAGACGCAACGCCTGGACCGCGCGATCGTCGACATCAGCGGCGACCAGGAGCTCGGCACCGAGGTACCCGGCACCCTGCTGCGCGACGTCGTCGCGTGCGTGGGGGAGGTGCCGTGTCACCTTGTCGAGGCGTGCCATTGCACCGAGGTGGCCATGGTGAGCGGCTTTTGAGCATCGATTGGGCTGGAAGGTGAGCAGGTGTCAGCGGCATGGTGCCGCTGGTGGGATTGTTCCGGCGCCTGTCCGGTGGAAGCGCGGCGGCCGGGCCGTGCAGGACCTGGCACACACGTTGCCGGCAGACGTGGCTCCAGCGGCCGTGCCCGGAGAAACCCACCGCCTGGCCTGTCCCCCTTGAGTGAGAGTAGGTGCGTCAATGCACGCAGGAGCAGCAGTGCGTCGGGTGATGGTGGTGCTGTTGTCAGCGCTGTCGGTGATCGTGTCCGGGGTGCTCACGGCGGCCCCGGCGAACGCCATCGTCGAAGGTGCGGTCGCCGGTCACCTGCGAGGAGCCGCCCAGCTCTACGTCTACGGTCAGTACACGTGCTCGGCCAGCCTGATCGCGCCGACGTGGATCATGACGGCCAAGCACTGCATCACGAACAACGGCAACCCCGCCCCCCGCGACTTCTACGTCAATCTCGGCGACAGGACCCTGGGCGGTACGTCAAGCGGTCAGCGCATCCGGGTGAAGGGTTACACCGGCTATGCCTTGGCCGATCTGGCCCTCATGGAACTGGAGGCTCCCGCGCGGAACAACGAGTGGATCACCGAGATCGTCGGCGAGGGTCTGTGGCCTGCGGTCAACACGGAACTTGCCGTATCCGGATGGGGGGCCACAGCCGTCGGCGGCGACATACCGGCCCCGCAGCTCAAGGTGTGCACCGTGAAGGTGCTGGACCGCGTGGACGTCAACACCTTCAGCGGGTTCGGCATCAACGGTTTCCCTCTCACGGGCGACTCCGGCGGCCCGGTGAGCGACGCGCGGCACGTCCAGGTCGGCGTGACCGCCAGGGTCGACGTCCAGGCCCGCATCGGGTACTTCGTCGCCATAGGCGAGACCGACACGCGACGATGGATTCGCAGCAAGACGGGCGTCTGAGCAGGCGGCGCCCGCCCGCACTCGTGCTGACACCGTCCCCGTCGCTCCGACCGCCGTGACGATCGCCCGACCTGGCGTGTCACCAAAGGGCAGCGGCTCCTGAGAGTTGCCCCCCGGGACGGGGCGGTCGCCGGTCACTGCCTGGCAGAGGACGGCGACCGCCCGTCGGCACGTGCGGGCATCGCGGCTTCCACGTCACCCCTGCCGCGGGGTTCCGCTCGCGTCGCGCTGCCTCACGGGAGTCAGCACCGCCGCGTCGCCCGCCCGAGCCGCTGACCCAGCCGCAGTGCAGTCCCCCCCGACACGGCCGCCGCGTGCGTGTCGTGCCGCCGGGCCCGGGGCATGACCACCGTCAGGCCGGCGGGGTCAGGCCGGAGCACCGATGACATGGTCGACGACGTCGCCCCGGCCACCGAACTGTCCAGGTGGCCCGGCGACCGCGCCCTGCACTACCCGCCTCCCGGTGAGCCCCACACACCTGGGCCGGGTCAGCCGGGCCGCCGCGTTCACGACCCCAGCAGCGCCCACGCGATACCGGCCCGCCACCCGGACCCGGCACCGCCCTACCGGCCTTCGGAATCAGCTCGGATGTCGGCGGCGAGGGACCGCCGCCCTGGCCGTCGACAGCGGGTCCGCGGCGCGGGGGAAAAACCCGCCGGGCGGTCTTGACCCAGCGGCTTCAGACGCGGTTCGCGGAAACGTACTATGTAATGCAAGGATGTATGCCATGCATACAAATGATCGTGCACGCCAGCTGCGCAAGGGTGTGCTCGAACTCGCGATCCTCGCCGTGCTGGACCGCGAGGAGTGCTACGCGATCGAGATCATCGGGCGACTTGCCGCGCACCCTGCGCTCGCAGCGTCACCAGGGACGGTGTACCCGCTGCTCGCCCGGCTCGACAAGGCCGGGCTGGTGGTCACCCGGTGGGTGGAGTCCGCAGGAGGGCCACCGCGTAAGTACTACCGGCTCGCCCCCGGGGGGAGGGCCTCCCTCCGGGAAGGCGCCGAGGCGTGGGCCGAGATGAGCCAGGCCCTTTCCGAGATTCTTCGAGGAGGAGAACGATGACCCGTACCTACCTGCACGCCGTACGCGAACACCTGGGACGGCTCACCCAGGGCGACCGCCGCCGCGCGCTGGTCGCCCTTCGGGCGCAGCTCGACGAGTTCCGGGAGGCCGGCCTCGACCCCGCCTCCGTCCTCGGCAGCCCGGCCGAGTACGCCGCTCAGCTGGTGGAGGCGCTGTCCGAGGAACGCCCGGCGGGCGAAGCGCGGTGGAGGCTACTCGGGCTCCCGGTCGAGACGCGTGGGCCGGTGGACGCCGAGGTCCGCTCGCGTGTCTGGGATCCGGCCGATCCGCGACTGATCGTGCCCCGTCTGTTCGGGCTGGGATGGCGTGTCAACCTCGGGGCGTTCGCCGTGCGGCTCGGCCTCATCCGCCCCGACGACATGGGACACGACGTGCTGGAGGGCATCCCGGCCCGGAATCTGCGGCTGGCGCGCTCCGTGCCGCTGGTGATCGCGGGTGCGACCGTGGCCGCCACGGCGTTCACGTGGCGGAGTCTGCCGCGGACCGTCGCGTCCGGTTTCGGTCCCGGCGGGCGGGCGCGGGGCCGGACGTCGCGCACGTCGGTGCTGGGGATGGTGGCGATCGGCGCGGTGCCCGCACTCTGGTCGCAGCGCCCGGCTGCGACAACCGAGGAGGCGCTCGTCCGAGCCGCCACCGCGACATCGCTCGCTGTGCTCTCGGCGAGCGTGGTCGCCGCGACCGTGGCGGACGCCCGTCACGCGGGCGACCGCTGGGGCCTTCTCGCCGCCGGCGCCGTGCCCGTCGCCGCGCTCGCCTCGACGGGCGTCGTCCTCCTCCCACTGAGATCCGGGCTGCGGCACGTCTGGCGCACCCGGCCCCCCGTCGTCCCGGCCGCCGACACGCTGACCAAGGAGCATCAGGAACCCCGATGAACGTCGATCCGTCCTCCATACCGACACCCGTACTGATCGCCCTCGGCGTGATCCTGCTCCTGCACATCGCCCTCGTCGTCCACTGCCTCATCCTGCTGGCCCGCACGTCGGCCGACCGGCTCGTGACCGGGCGGAAGTGGCTGTGGGTGATCATCGTCGTGGGCGTCAACCTCATCGGCTCGGTTCTTTTCCTGGCGCTCGCCCGGCGTCCCTCCGCGACCGAGGAACAGATGCCCGACCTCGAACCGGCCGATGCCGAGCGAGTCGTGCGCGGGCTTTACGGAGGGGACCGGGGATGACGGCCGCCATCGACATCCGCGGCCTAGTGAAGACCTACGGCCGCCACCACGCACTCGACGGTCTGGACCTCCGGGTGGAGGAGGGAGCGGTCTTCGGTCTCCTCGGTGCGAACGGAGCCGGGAAGACGACGACGCTGCGCACCGTCCTCGCGCTCGCCCGCCCGACAGCCGGCACGGTGAGCATCTTCGGCCACGCACCGGGCAGCACGGCGGCACGCCAACTCATCGGGTTCTGCCCGGACGTTCCTGGTTTTCTCCCATGGATGACCGCCCGCGACGTGCTGGAGAGCACCGCGAGCCTGTTCCGGCTGTCGCCCGGAACCACCCGACGCCGGGTGGGCGAGCTGCTCGATCTCGCAGGGCTGAAGGACACCCGGGTGCGAGTGGGCGGATACTCGCGCGGGATGCGGCAGCGCCTCGGTCTCGCCCAGGCGCTCGTCAACAGTCCGCGGCTGCTGCTGTTGGACGAGCCGACCTCGGCGCTCGACCCGCTCGGTCGCCGGATGGTGCTCGACCTGCTCACCGCACTGCGCGGGCACACCACCGTGTTCTTCTCCACCCACCTGCTGCCCGACGTGGAGCGGGTGTGCGACAGCGTAGCGATCGTCCATCAGGGCAAGGTGGCGGCGAACGGCAGCCTCGACGAGGTACGTGCCGCGCTCGGAGGCGCCAAGCACCGTGTGCTCATCACGGTCGACGACCGCGACCGGCTCCGTGCCGCCCTCACGGGACGGCCATGGATCGCCGCGGTCGCCGACTCGGAGACGCCCGGCGAACTGGCGCTGTCAGTGACCGACCTCAGAGAGGCGTCGTTGCGCCTGCCCGCCGAGATCGCCGCCCTCGGCCTGCGACTGCACCGGCTCGAACCCCTCGAGGCGAGCCTCGAGGACGTCTTCATCGACACGGTGGGAGCACGCCGATGAGCGCCTTCGCACCGCTGATGCGCCTGCGCGTACGGGAGATCACCTGCACCTGGCGCCTCTGGCTCCTCCCCGCCGTGCTGGTCCTCCTCGCGGTCACCTCCCCGCTGCTCGCGCGGTTCACCAACGACCTCCTCGCGGCCGCCCTCGGACCCGGAGCGGAAAGTGCCCTCGCCCTGGCCGATCCGACTTCCGCGGACGCCTACGCGCAATGGGCGAAGAACCTCACGCAGCTCGTGGTGTTCGTCGTGATCGTCATGGCGGCAGGCGCGATCAACTCCGAGGTCCGCTCCGGACACGCGGCCCTGCTGCTTGTGAAACCCGCGAGCCGCAGCGCCTACGTCCTCACCCATGCGGCGGCGCTCATCGGCTTGATCAGCGTGACCGCGTTCGTCGGCGCCGGGACCGGATGGCTCGCCACCCTGGCCTTCTTCGGCGAAGCGGGCCTCGGGCCCATCTTTGCCGCCACGGCTGTCTGGACGGTGCTCGCTGCGGTGCTCGTGAGTGCCTCCCTTCTCGCCTCGGCGGCGGTCGACGCCGCCGCAGGAGCGGCCGGAGCCGGGATCGGCGCCTACTTCGTCCTCGTGCTCCTCGGCGCGATCCCGCGCCTCACCGAGTACAGCCCGGCCGGGCTCCTCCCGCTCACCGGCGCGATCGCCACCGGCACCCAGAAGGCAGGCCCCACGCTCTGGTGGCCCGTCGGCACCGGCCTGCTGCTCGCGGCGATCCTGCTGGCCGTGACGACGTCCGTGTTCCGACGGCGGGAGCTGTGACCGGGCACCTCCCACGCCACCCTGTCCTGGTACACCTCGGCGCACCGTGTCAGGACCTGCTCCCGCCGGGATGCCCGCCTTCTCGACGGAGCGCATGGACTGGGCGCCGACGGCCCGTGCGTTCCAGCGTGCCGCTCTCACCTCGGCTGCGGGTCCTCGCGCCCGAAAGCCGGCGAGGTCGCCAACGGTACCGTCTCCAGGGGCACCGTCCGGAAGCTCATCAGGCTCCGCCCACCCGGCCGAGGCGCGAGCACAGATCCTCGCCCGCCAGCGGCAGGACGAGGCCCTGGGACACCGCGAACCCCGTGCCCACGGGAAACGGTGCGCCCGCCGCCCCGCCGCCCCGCCGCCCCGCCGCCCCGTTCAAGCCGAAGCAGGCCGAGCAGCCTTCCGGCCGGGCGCGACAAGGACGAAGCTGACCGCTGTGCGGCGTCCGCACCGCCGAACAACGCCCCGTATCGGCCCGAGCAGTCGGTCCGGCTGTTCGCCGAGTTGGGTGCCTGGTGGAGGACGTCCGCCGACCGGACGTCACCGAGCCGAGGGAGTTCGCGGTCGGAATGCGGGTTCCTGCCTCTGCAGACCGGCGCGGGCTGGTCGACTGCGCCGTTGCCCGTGAGCAGGCGGCGATGTCTGTGCTCCTGCTCGCGGCCGGGCAGGCCGACCCAGAGCCTGCCCCCGTGCGCCTTGCCGGCCAGCAGACGCACCGCCCAGGACGTCCGGTGTGCGGCGTGTGCCGCCCCCTGCGCGTCGGCCGCTCCCTCCGAACGTGGGACAGACCCCGGCACAGAAGACCGCGGAGGCGGCACGCGGCTGTGGTCGAAGTCCTATGCAGCCAGCAGGCCGCTGCGCTTCAGGAGCGGCAGAACCTGATCCTGCACCGCCGGAGCCAGTTGGACATCTGGCTCATCGCCGTTGATCCACCGCATGTCGGCCAGTTCGGCTGCGGGCCGGGGGAGGCTGCTGATCCCCGCAGTGAAGACGGTCATGTGCATGGGTACCCTCTCCAGCGCGGCCACGGCTTCGACGACAGCCAGGAACTGCGGCTCGACCGGCTGGACCCCGAGTTCCTCATCGAGTTCCCGTGCCAGCGCTTCGGCCGACGTCTCACCCGGATCGGGCTTTCCGCCCGGCAGGTAGAACACGTTCGGTGCCGCCTTCTTGCTCACGACCAGCAGCCGTCCCTGCTCGACAACAGCTGCAGCCACGACGACCAGGCGCTCCTCCTGGCCGAGAGTCGGCTCAGCGCCTGTGCTATTTCGTTGCGCCATACACGCGATTGTCTCAGGCGGGCCGGTGAACGTGTCACCGGCCCCAGCCCAGCACGCCCCCGGCCTACCGGCAGACCGCGTGGTGAGCACGGGATGTACCCACCTACGGTGCACCCGGGGCACGACCTGGGACAGGGCTCGGGGCGTGCGGCCGAGGACCTGCCGGCCAGACGGCGGGCCCGCTGCGAGCCCTCGCACGCAACCCGCAGGCTCACGGCCGTCCGGCCGTTGTCGTGGGTCACACTCCTTGCCCGCCAACCCGCAGCGGGCCGCCGCCTCGGGTGCACTCGCCTCGCCGGTGGCGGCGCGACGGGCGAGCGTGTCGTCCCCAGGACGGGGCTGCACGAGCTGGGCCTGGCTCTGGGAGACACCGTCGCGTTGTGTCCCTGGCCGATGGCTGCGCCGCCCCCGCACCGGCCCTTCTCGCTCCAGCCGGGTGGATTACTGCGGTCCCGCCCTGGGCGGCCCGTCTGTCGCTCGGGGGGGGGTGTTTGTTCTGCTGCTTCGGGGAACCCGGGGTGCTGCCCGGGCCGGGGACCACACGTCGAGGAGCGGCTGTCGATGAACGCACACGGTGATGGGCCCGGCTCACGGCATCAGCGGCCTGATGGTGTCACGACCGCCACGGTCGAGGCGCTCGGGGCGTTGTCGAAGGCTTTGGAGACGACCGAGCGGGCCCGTGGTCACCTGTATTCGTTCCATCAGCTGACCGGTAGCGCCGATCTGGAGCTGGACCGGGCGGTGCGGCTGCTGCGCGAGGCCGGCCACGAGGACTGGGCCGACCGGGTGGAGCAGGATGTCCTGGGCCGGAATGTCATTCCAGGGCGGTGGACCTTCCAGATCGTCGAGGACTACAACCGTGCCTACTACGAGCCTTTCAAGCAGGTGGAACGGCAGGCACGTGAGGAGCTCGCCGACGGCAGGGAGCACTTGTACGAGGCGGAGATGAAGGAGGACCGCCGTACCGCCGGCCACCCCGACCACACCGCCCGCCCGGACAGCCCGGCTACCGATTAGGGCCCCCTGTCCCCGGCTCCTGCCCGGCCGCCGGCCCGGCGGGCATGCCGTCGCGCATGCCTGGTCACCGAGGAGCTGCAGGCCGAGTCTGTGGAACCGGCGAGGCGGGCGTGGCCGCTTGCCGACGGTCGGCTGTCCAGCCCTCTGTGTCGGAGCAGACCCCTGTCGGCCCGTGATGCGTCCTGCGGGCGATCGATGGCCTGCCTGTGGGACCGACGACGGCAGCGGGGGAGGGGAGAGGTCAGAGGGAGGTCAGTTCCATGGTGAAGGTGCCGGTGCGGGCGTGCACGCCGGTCAGGCACTCCAGGGGATTGAGGACGGGGCCGGTGACGACGATGACGGCGCTGTCGCCGGAGAAGGGGCCGGACAGGACGGCGCCGGTACCGGTGGAGACGACTTGCCCGCCCACGGTGTTGACGACGAAGTTGACGTTGATGGTGCTGCTCCGGCCGTCGTTCCACGTGACTTTCAGCGTGGTGTTGTTCGCCGATCCGATGGTGACGCACGACCGCTCTGCGGTGAAGGACGTGTTGATGGTTCCGGTGGTGATGGCCGGATCCGTGGTGATGCACGGGCCGAGCTGTGTGGTGATGTCGATGTCGGTGGTCGTCGGAGTGAGGGTGACGGGAGGGTCGTAGGTGGTGGTCTCCGTTCCCAGCGGGCAGGTGGCGTCCAGAACACCGGCGGAGGAGGTGGCTGCCGAAGCGGTGGAGCTGACGGCGGTGACGCCCAAGCCGGCCAGACAGAGCGCAGCCAGAGCCGAGGCGGCCTTACGCAGAGGGGACATGCCGACTCCCTGAATGATCGCATGCGGCCTGTGTGTACGGATAAGTGCAGAAGCTAGCGAAGCAAGCGGATGTGCGACACCGTGCGAACACGTCAATCCCGTGTGCGAGGTGCACACGGGGCGCGTGCCGCAGCGCTGTCTGCGGACAAGCCACGCACCGGTGGATACCCCCGGGGGTGAGGCAGCCCTCTCCCGAGGGATCGTGCCGTGGAGTCGGTACGGCGCACGGTGGCGGACGACCACGCCCGGGGACGCCGAAGCCGTCCTTGGGCACCCCGTGGTCCGCCGTCCGGATACCAGGACCGGCGAGGCGGGGAGCGAGCTGCACGCGCTGTGTCCGAAGTTGGGGGAGGCCGGCGTTCTCGACTGCGAGCTGAGCGGCATCCGCGGCGATGTCCGACGCGTCGAGGACGGGCTCGGCACCGTCCGCAACGAACTGACCGAGCTGGACGGCGACGTAGGCGACCACGTCCCGGACACCGAACAGGCCCCTCGGCCCGCTCGGAGCGCACCGCCTGCTGCCCCGCCGCCTCTTCGTCGACCGGGCCAGCAGTGCGGGACGAGCCCGGTGCAGGTGGAGGTCAGGTTCAGCACGGACGCGGCGGCTTCGTCATCGTTGGAGTCGCAGAAGACCACTCGCCACTGAAGGATGCTGACTGTGGCGTTGGAGGAAATACCCGTCGCGGTACCTGGCCTGGAGCTCGCCGTAGATGATCTGCGCAAGTTCCGGGGAGACGCAGCCGTGCCAGATGCTCGTGCCGGAGCCTGCGGTGCCGCTGCGGATGGTGACGTCGATGTCGTTGTGGATGCTCACGAAGGACGGGGGGTGTCCGCGTCCTTCGCCTGTGCGGGAACCGCGGATCCCGCAGTACCCAGAAGGGAAAGTATGCCGGCGGAACACAGTGCGACTGCCTTTTCCCGGATCACGAATGGTGTCCTGCCGGGACCCCGGAACGGTCTTCCAGTGCGGGACCAGGCATGGCGCCCCCTGGATCCCGTGGTCCGTCATGCCCCTGACGGACTACGGATATGAGTCGTTGCCGCAGACGACCATTGATTGACCTCGCCAGAATTCTTGCACTCGGGCTGAAGGCGTCCAGGCGCTGACGGGCCGGCGCCACACTGCTTGGCCGTTTCGTGACACGGCACGAGGTGCCCTGTGACCTTCCCCAGGGCTCGGGGTCTGGCGGTTTTCCCTCCCGGCACGACTGAACGTCGCTCCTGCCTGACCTGCGGAGAGACTGAGAGCGCCCGAGGGACCGTGCCGGCGACGGACAGAGCAGACGAAGATGTCGGCCGTCCGTCGAGTATCTGCCATTCGGCAATCCGTCGAATGTCGTGAATCTGAATGGATCATTCTGTGCGGGGCGGGGCCTAGTCATTGCGGTGTACTGCCCGGTAGTCCTCCGGGGTGATGGCGGCTTCGGGGACGCACCTCTACATTAGGCGGCCTCCGAGTCGTCGGCGATGGCCTCGCGTCTTTCAGATCCACGGGCCAAGGCACGGAAGCACGACGGATCGACAGAAGATCGACGGATCGGTCCGGGAAACCGCCCCCGAGCGGATCCTGGCCAACTGCCACGCCGAGCGTGCTCGACTGCCGCCTGGCGGCACCCGTCCGGCTCACCGGCACCGCCCACCGCCTGACCTACGCACATCCTCCTGATCGTCACCACCGAACGGAGTCGACCCCATGCCCCGGATCCGGACCGTCCTACTGGGCGCCCTCCTGATGACCGCCGCTCTGCTGACGCCGGCGACGCCGGCCTCGGCCGGCGTCCTGGACGCCACCTGCACCCCGCCCAGCAGCAACACCGTCACCTACAACCCCCCATTGACCCTCACACCCAACAACGTGCAGATCACCGGCTCCACCAGTTACGGTCCGTGCGTCTCGCCCAGCGTCCCCGGCCTGACCTCAGGAAGCACCGCGGCACAAGCCACCGGCACCCGCTCCTGCCAGAGCCTGCTCGGTGCCAGCCCACGGACCTTCACCATCACCTGGAACACCGGCCAGACCTCCACGCTCTCCGGCAACCAGAGCTCCACCATCGTCGGAGCCGCTCTGGTGGTCACCTTCACCGGCACCGTCACCAGCGGCCTGTTCACCGGCGACACCGTCCTGCACACCATCACCGGCCCGGCCACCGACGTCACCTTGTGCACCCTCGGTCTGGGCACCGTCTCCAGCATCTACTCCACCGTCACTCTGGAGATCACCTCCGTGTGACCACCGGCGCTCCGGCCGACGCGTCCTCGTGCAGAGCTTCCCCGACGGCATCCCCACCGTGCCTGCGGGAGCCTGCGCCGCAGCACCGGGCGCATCCGCTCCGCCGTGCTGCTGTCCGCGGTGCCGCCGCTGATGCTGCAGACCCCGGAAAACCCCGAGGGTGTCCCGCAGTCGGTCTTCGACGACTTCAAGGCGGGCATCCTGAAGGAGCGCTCGCAGTCCTGGATGGACACGGCGGTAGGCTTCTTCTCGGCCGACCGCGAGGGCAACTCTGTCACCTAGGGCAACAAGGACGCCTTCTGGTACATGGCGATGGCCCAGACCATCGAAGGCGGCGTCGCCTGCGTCGACGCGTTCGCCTCCACCGACTTCCATGCGGACCTCGAGGAGTTCGACGTCCCGACGCTCGTCGTCCACGGCGACGACGACCAGGTCGTCCCCGTCGATGCCACGGGGGCGCAAGTCCGCCGCGTTCATCCCGGACGCCGAACTCAAGGTGTACGGCAAGGGCTCCCACGGCATCGCCATGGTGCCGGGCGACAAGGAGTACTTCAACCAGGACCTTCTGGAATTCCTCAAGAAGTGATCCCGCAGCGGACAGCGTGACGGGGCGACGGCCAAGGCCGTCGCCCCGTCACGCTGTCCGGCTCGAGAAGGGCTGCCGTCGGTGCCGTATCACCGTGTGAGCCCGCCAGCACGATCCGCGACCTCCAGGCCAGGGCCTTTGCCATCCCGTTGATCGCTGCGCCGACATAGCCGCCTCGACGGCGACGTATGCCGGCCGAACGGGGCAGCAGACACCGTGGTCCGCCAACGGTCGGACAACGACCGTAGCGACCTGCAGGTGGTGCCAACACGCCTGCGCATTGGCTGGCACTCAGCCTCTTTCGCGCTCTGCCGTCCCAGGCACCTCCGCCATCACGTCGTGTGTTGTCATACGTGCGCCTGTGCCGCAGTGTGAGGGGAGCACTCCCAAGATGGGTGATCAGTGCGGTAACGCCGAGGTGTTCCGTCGCTTCAGCCCGCCTCGCCCTTCAGCCGCGTCGGCGACCCGTGCCGCCGGAACGGCAGCCGCAGTCGTCAAGTGCGCGACACATCCGTCGGAGCGGCCTTCCGCAAGCCGTTCCTGGCCCGAGGAGGTTCCTTGACTCTCTTTTCGTCCTTCAGGCCCGGTCGCCGTTGTCTGGCCGCGCTTTCCACTCTTCTTCTCGCCTTTGCAGCGGTTCTCGCCGGAGCACAGTCCGCGGCGGCGGTCACCCTGGTGACGTGTTCCGGCACGCAGACCATTCAGTACAGTCCCGGGCTCACCAACACCCCCGCCACCGTGACAGCTTCAGGGACCAACCAGTTGGGCCCGTGCGTAGCGCCCAACACGTCCATCACGTCCGGAACGATCACGTTCTCCTCGACCGGTACGTACTCCTGCCAGGAACTCCTCGGCTCCTCCTCGGTGACCAACGTGATTCACTGGTCGGACGGTTCCACCAGCACTCTGCAGGTCGTCCGGACTGCGACCAAGGTCAACGGACAGCTCATCAACACCTTCACCGGTTCGGTCACCGCAGGCACCTTCCAGGGGGCGACGGTCGTGTGGACCATCACCAACGTCTCCCTCGCGCTTCTGGCCTGCGAGACGCCTCAGGGACTCACGTCGCTGACCGGGGTTGACGTCTTCGGCCTCGTCTCGGTCTGATGCCCGCCGGCACGAGCGGCCCCCGGAAGCCGCCGCTGTCACGACCAAGTGCTGGTGCAGTGTCGTATGGTCCCCGGCCCTGGACGTCGCGCCGTCACCCGCCTGACGGCTCGGTTAGCGCCTGAGGGTGTGGCTGTGCCGGAGCGGCCGGTCGAAGTTGAGCAGCCTCGAGCTGGCCTTGCGCAGCAGCTCCAGGTTCGCCGTGCTCAGAGGACCGGTGGTGAGCACGGGAGTGCGGGCGCGGATGCGGTCGAACTGGTACTTGGCCGCGATGGTGCGCACCGCTTCGATCCGCCTCGGGTGCGAGGGCCGGCCGGCAGTGGACCAGCGTGGTGGGGGTCCTGGTGGGCCATGAGGACTTGCAGGATGTCGAGCGGGACGCCTGCGTCGGCCCGTAGCTGGGCGCAGGTGTGCCGGAAGGTATAGGGGAACATCTGTGCCGGGTCGAAGCCTTGCCGTGCTCGTCGGCTACGGAGAACTGGTCGAGCCAGGATTCGAGCCAGCAGCCGATCGTGCTGCCGTCGTACGGGCGCTCTCCCACCGCGTTGGCACGGGAGCGGTGCAGGGTCGTGCGCGCCGGCGGAGTGATGCTCGTTTTCCCTGCTGGGCCCCACCAGGCGCTCTCCACCGATCGCGGTCAAGGTCTCCAGTTTCTGTGTCGACCAGACCTGCATCGTTGAGTCGGCATCGCGGTGGGCCCGCAAGAGCCAGTCGCCTTTGGAAATACCTCTTTGAGCATCCGGTCTGTCAGGCGGTCGAGGTACTCAAGGTGGTCATGCGGGCAGTTCGTAGACGGAGACGTGGTGGCTGCTGGCGTCGGTCAGCGGCCGTCCCGACCAGCCGCCGGTACGACGTACGAGCCGCAGGCCGGCCAGTTCCGCCAGCAGATCGAGTTCGCCGGGGGTGAAGTAGCGGAAGGAGACCCTCACGTGACGCATCCGGCCGTCGTCGAGGACGGCGTAGTCGGAGGTGTACTGCTGGCGGGCGGGGTGCAGGGTGCGGGTTCGGAGCACGAAACCTTCGCCGGGTGTGTCCACCGGTTGGGTGCCGGTGCCGCGGGTGGCGAGTGTCTCGGGCAGATGCGCGTCGAGCGCGAGCCGTCCGCCGGGCTTCAGTCGCCGGGCGGCGGAGGCGAGGCAGCGGCGCTGTGCCTCTTGGGTGTCGAGTTCGGCGAAGGTGCCGCCGGCCGCGTAGACGAGGGCGTACCGTCCGCTGTCCGCCGGCTCCGGGGGTGCGGAGAAGTCGCCGAGGGTGACCCGGACTGCGCTGCCGCCGGGTTTGGCGTGCAGTTGGGCGGTCATTTCGGGAGAGGCGTCAAGCCCTTCGACGGTGAGGCCCAGTGATGCCAGTGGCAGGGCCACCCGGCCGGTGCCGCTGCCCAGTTCGAGCAGGGGGCCGGGCGGGCCCTCCTTCGCGAGGGCTGCCAGGAAGCCGACGGTGGTTTCGGTGTTCGACGCGGCGAACCAGTCGTCGTACCGGTGGGCGAACAGCGTGGCGTAGGAGAGCTGTATCGGTGTGTCGCGTGGGGACGTGGACATGTGGGGTCCTCCCGGTGTGGGCGTGGACATGGCGCGGAGCTGTGGTCCTGGCCGGTCCGGGGCGCGGAGTGTGTTGTGCACCGGCGTGGCTTGCTGGGGTGTTCAGCCGAACGGGTGCGGTGGCACTCCCGGCACCGGGTGGGCCGGCAGGGGTGACGCTCCGGGGGCGATCAGCCGGACGACGGCCAGGCCCTCGTCCGCCGGGGGGCCTGCGCGGCAGTCGACGGCGATTACCTCGCGTCCGGTGTGTGCGGCGAGCAGAGCGACGGGGTCCGGGTCCCGGGCGGGTCGGCGGGCTGCTGTGGCGGCAAGAGGGGCGCGGAGGGCGGAGGCCGGCCCTGCCCAGCGTGTCAGCGCGTCCTGGGCGTGGAAGGCCCACAGGGCGTGGTCCAGCTCGGTGCGCGGGACGCCGGTGTGCGCCAGACGGTCCCAGGCGCGGCCGGCTACCGGGGTGGACATGCTCCAGCGGACCATGAGCGCTTCCCAGCAGGCTCGTGCCACTGTCTCGGGAAGGTCGTGGACGGGACCGCAGCGGGCCCCCCATGTCTGATGGGTGCGATCAGGCTCGTGGACGCAGACCGCGACGGCCGTGGCACCAGCCGGGGCGGGGAGGGCGAGCGCGGTGGCCTGCAGGCCCTCGTGGCCGAGCAGGTGCCGCAGTTCGCGTGCACCGGCCGGCAGGACACCGTTGGCGTCGTAAGGGGCGGGCGGATGGCGGAGCGGGTCGTACCAGCTGCGGCGCACCAGATCACGTTCGAGGATCTCCCAGGCGGCATGCGCCGCTGCGGCGTCGGGTCCGCGGTGGGCGGCGACGCCGGTTGACCCGGCCCGGTGGGTGGCTGTGCAGCCGGGTGGCGGGCGGTGATGGAGGAACGCGGCACCCGCCGGCACCCAGATGTCCTCACCGGATCCCGTTTCCCGGCCCCGGCACCAGAGCTGCCGCACCTCATGGGTGAAGGCTCGGTCGGGTGTCAGGACGGTGGGCGTGGCGGCGGATTCGGCGGGATCGGCGGCGGGGACGCCCGCGCGGCGCAGCTCGGACCAGGTGCCGGTGCGGACGCGGTCGTGGTCGTCAGGCAGGCACCGTGGGAGGCCCGCTTCGGCCTCGGCTTCCGCGGCCCGCCCGGCCAGGACGTTGCCCATGCGTTCCATCAGTTCGCCGCGGGCGCGCCGTCCGACGTCGGGTGCGGTGTCGCCTGCGGCACTGCCGATCAGGACGGGAGCACCACCGGCGGCGCCGGTCGGGTTGAACGACTGCGACCGGGCGGCGACGCGGGCCAACAGTGCGCCGGGGGTGTGCGGCCACGGAGCGAAGACCTCGGGGGCCCAGGCCGGCGGTGTGGAGACGCTCACGCACTGCCTCCCTGCGGCCGCGCCGCTCCCGCCTCTTCCTGTGCGGCCTCCTCCGCCAGTAGGCAGGCCGCATGGGCGTGCACGGCCTCTCCGGCGGGAGTGAGAGCGGCGCGGTGGCGGCCGAGAGTGTCGACGCCCTGGAACGCCTTCGTGAGCAGCCGGTTCCGGCGGGCGGCCACCGCCTCCCGCTGGGAATCCGACAGCGGCGCGCGCCGGTGGAGCAGCCGGTACAGGACCGTCTGGCGGACCAGGACGACCGTCTGCTGGAAAAGGCCGGTCAACGGCCGGGGATCCGGCCGCAGCGGGGTCATGACGGAGGGCACGGCATCGGTCGCGGTTACGAGGAATGGAGTGCTGAAGGCGGCGGCGTTGCAACGGGTGTGGGTGCCTTCGTGGACCAGGGCGTCGGCCAGCCGGACCCAGCCGGGCAGACCGTCCCGTCCTGTGGTCAGCCGGGCCGTGTTGACATACACGGCGCCGTGCGTGGTGAAGTCGGTGAATCCGTCGATGGCCCGGCCGTCCAGCAGGACGATCTGGCTGACGCTCTCCCGCAGTTCGGCCAGCATCGCCGGCCACACCTGGTCCAGCCGCTCGGCGGTCTCGGCCAGTACGGCGGCCTGCCCGGGCTCCCAGCCCCGGACGGCGGCCCCAGGTCCCTCCAGGCCGGTCGTCGTCTCCGGTCTCCGCGGGATCGAGGCGAGTGCCCGTCGGACCGCCGCGGCAAGGTGGGGTGCCGGGACTGCGAGGTCGACGGCCCAGCGGCCGACGGCCTTACGGGGCGGGGGAACGGCTGCCGAATCCTCGGCGGTCGAGGGCGTTCGCTCCATCCGTGCGGTCACAGGCAGCGGTTCCGTGCCCGCCCGATGGGCTGCGGCCTTTCGGGCAGGATGACGCGGAGGCAGGACCGACCCGCCCGTTCCCGTCCTGCGCAGCACCGTGTCGGTGGCGTGCCAGAGGGCGTCCTCGGCCCGGTGGGCGGCCACGGCGTCAGGGGTCACAAGCACGTTCCGGCCTCCGGCGGAGTTCGGGGGTGGAAGGTGCGTGGCGGACGATCGCCACGCACCTGGTGCTGCCTCGTGGGCGAGTGCCTAGTCGTCGTCGCCGATGTCGACCATCAGGCCGAACTCGGGCAGTTCTTCGGTGACCTGCTCGATCTCCGGCTGCTCCATGGGATCCACTCCTTCGATGGGTTCATCCGTGATGGACGGACGGCTCTCGCCGCCGGTCGGCCAAGGGACTACCCAGCGGACACCACGTCGAAGAACAGGGGTGCGGGAAGCCGTCGCATATCCGTCATCGCCAAGAGTTCCTGCTTCTCGCGCCACCATGGAGAAAAGTGACGAAATCCGTCCGGACAGGCATGGCTGCCAGTGGAGGATGTGACAGGGGTGCACGGGTGAAGAACGCGTCGGGTGCCGTGACGACCCGCCTCTACTTATTCCGCCGGGCGAAGGTGTCTTGATAATCACCATACTGATCGCATCTGAGTCCCCGAGACCTGGCTGGGAAACGCCCAGCGACGGCGGTACGCCGTTCCGCTCGGTGATCAGGTGAATCTTCGATTCTCGCTTGCCACGGTCGGTCGGGACTCGGTCCGGTCAAAGGAACAGCCGGCCCTCAACTCGCCGCGGCTGCAAACGCCAGGCTCAGCAGACGCCGGAGGAGGCCGGGGTGCCGCAGCCGCCGTCGCCGCTCGCGCGGTGTCGGGTACCGACAGCACGTACTACGTGGGAGCGCCCAGGAAGACCTGGGTGGATTCCCCTGTGCAGGCGGGGGTCTGGTTCTCGCGCACGGAGCTCCCTCCCGCAGCGTCGCCGGGTGGACATAGCCCGCTCGTACGCACCAGGCGCTGTCGACCGATTTCCCGAGCGCCCCCGTCAACCAGCTCGGCCGCACGAGGGCGGTCGCCCAGATGGTGCGGCTCTCCCAGCGCACCGTCGAGCGGTGCGTGGAGGACCAGATGAAGAAGCCCAGGGCCGGCCCCGCCGCGCGCCTGGAGCGCGAGGTGATGAGGCGGCGGCAGCCCCAGATCCGGGCCAAGGCCGGCAGAAGCGGCCACCACCGGCGGCATCGTCATCGACGCCCGAGCCAGCATGGGCTACACCGCCCCGATCGGATCGACCGACCAGGACCGCATCCGGCACCTGACCGTTGCCCTGCCCGCCCAGAAGGCCGGTGCCATCGGCGAGCAACTCCAGGAGATCGCCGCCGAAGCACTCAAGGAGATCTATTTGCAGGACGGCGGCCTCCGTGCCGGCTCCCTCGAGGAAGTCCGCTTCACCGACGTCGAGCACCTTGAGGTCGAGCTGTGGCAGCCGTACCTCGAACAACCTGCGCGCCCCGGTGCGACTGAGCGCTTCAGTTGGCGAGTGAGGGTGCGAGTCGGCGACTTGAGCGGGCGGCGTCGACGACTCGGGTGAGCTGGGCGGCGAAGGCATCGAGGAGCGGCTTCATCTGCCGGTGAAAGGGCACCTTGTTCTGCCGGATCGGATGAAGGGGTTCAGTGACGTGCTGTCGGTGGCTGCTTCTACCGTTGCCTCATGGGGAACTACTTTCAAACCGTCGTCGACCTCGACGCCACGCACGCGGACGCCCACATACTGGCGGACAGCGGAATCGACTGGCTGGTTGAAGAGGGAATAGTTCGGGCCGAGCTCACCGACTGTGTTTTGGGGGCGCCGTCAGGGCATCCGCCAGGTCCCTCCTGGGCCAAGGCGGTCGGTCAGGCGCACTGGGAACCCAGCGACGGACTCAGGATCGAGACCAGCCGCACCATATTCGACTGCGGTCAGGGCGAACCCAGGTTCGCGGTGTGCCCCCATTGTGCCGGGCGGGCGAATTTCTACACCGACCGGCTGGAAGAGATCGAGGGAGCGTGGGAACCCTTCGGTGAGGCCATGAGCACCTGGAGCGACACAGGCAGCGCGGCAGTCGCCTGCCCATGTTGTCGGCGCTCTGGTGACCTAACTGCGTGGACCTGGTCGGATGACTACTTCGCCTTCGGGTATCTCGGTTTCGAGTTCTGGGACTGGCCGGACTTCAGCCTCGGGTTCCTCGAGGGTCTCTCCCGCGCGCTCGGGGGGCACCGCACGGTTCTCCTGGTAGGCAAACTCTGAGGGAGCCGGAGTTCGCGCGTCCTCCCCCGCTCACCCCAGGGAAGGTCGGAGCGTGGCGTTACAGGCCGCTGATGCGTTGACGGACGGGCCTGAGCGTGGATGCTGGGTGTTGGATTACGCGGCCGCACCATGACACGCACCTGGTCACGAGAGCTGAGAGCAGTCCGACCGGCGCCGACTAGGCTCACCTCCATGTCCGAGCCAGCCCCTGACCCCCGCCTGCAATCCTTGCTCAACCAACTCCGGCCGGGGGAAGTGAGAACGGTGAAGGTCATCGGGTTCGATGGGGCGGATGTCCTGGTGCAGCTCAAAGGTGCTGAAGGGGAGGAAGCCGAGATCGGCCGGATCCCCGGGCACGAGGCGTCGATGCGTCGGGTGGAGTCTCCCTCCGAGCTGTTCGAAGTCGGTCAGGAGATCGAGGCCGAAGACATCGGCCGTTGGCGCCAAGGTGAGCTCCACCTCTCCGCCAGGGCGTGCGAGATTCCGGCCCTGCGGTCCTTCCTCCTCTCGTTCGAAGGAGGGCAGGTCGTGACCGGGACGGTCGCCGAGGTTCACAACTTCGGCGTCTTCGTGCACATCGATGGCGAACCGAACGGACTCTGTACCGGCTTCATCCGGGGGCCGGACCTGACGTGGGACTGGATCAAGCACCCATCCGAGGCTGTCGAAGCCGGCCAGCGGATCACCGCTGAGGTGATCAGCACAGAAACGCGCGCCGGACAGGTCACGCTCTCGTTGAAGGCTCTGCAGGAGAACCCACTCATCCGGTTTGCGGACCAGGTCGGCCACGTTCTCACCGGGCCGATCATCGAGATCGTGCCATTTGGTGTTTTTGTGCAGCTTGCCAGCAATGTCGTGGGGTTCCTTCACCTCTCCGAGCTGACTGACCAGGAGGTCGAGACCCCGGAGCAGCTTGTCGATAAGGGCGAGCTGCTCACGGTGAAGGTTGCCGAGGTCGACCTTCAGCGCCACCGGGTGCGGTTAGGCCTTTCCCTTTGAATCACTCCCGAGGAAGCTGGTTGTCGGTGCGGCGTGCAGGGTGTCCTGGACATGCGATGCCGGAGGGCCTTGAGCGAGTGCTTACTGAGATCGTCGGACGCGACATGTTCGATGCTCTCGTCATCAGGACCGACTACAGCGACGACGAGTCGTGGACTGCGTTCACGGGTGCAGGTGGTCGACGCGCCCGATTGGTCGGGAGCGACAGCTGATGAGGTTCTTGCCGCGCTGGACGAAGACGAATACTTGAGTGTCGTCTTCATCGCCGACCGTCAGACGATGCAGTGGCGGCGCGGCCGGGCCGACGGCAGACCACCGGCCTTCGATCGTGAGCTCCACAAGGCCCGCCGTCGTCGAACGCTGCTTCAACCGAAGCGTGGAGCGCTACGACACTATCGCAACGCCCCCCCGTCCGGACGCGACGAGGGAACGCCGCCCGCACCGCCGCGCAGCCACTGTCAGGAGACCTACGCCGAACCCTTCCCGAACCGGCCCTTCCCGCCGCTGCTGTTTCCATTCGCCCCGCGCCGCGACGACGACGGGGGAGGCTGCCCTCCACGACCGCATCCGCCCTGACCGGCGGATCACCGTGGCGACGAGGACCTGTCCCCGCTGAGCGCTTACGTGCCCTGCCGCCCGGTTTGGCGGGTCGGCAGCCACGGGGAAACCCGGACGGCCTGCTGGACGGCCGTGTACACGGTCCTAGCACTACGACGCCTACCCCGACCGTCCCCGCGCCACTGACCACGCAGCTCCGTCCGGAAGGGGGAGGGCCTGCATGAGCCCATGCGGCCAGATCTGGGAGCCTGCTGTGCGGCCTCTGCGCCGACAGAGCTCGCCTAGCGGTCAGAGGAGCACGGTGAGAATTTCGCTGCCGGGCCGCTTGCTGATGCTTGAGGTGAGGCATCCGAGGACATCGAGGTCAAGTGTTACCACTTCGCGTTCGACCAGGGAGCCCTGTGAGTAGCCGGAGGTGATCGTGCCCACGGTGGTGACGATGGTCTGGTTCGCTGCCCGCACGACGACGGGCAGGCCGTAGGTCACGGTGCTGGTCTGGCCGTTGCTCCAGTGGTAGACGATGTTGCCGGCTGGCAGGACCGTGTCCATGGGTGGCGGTATCAGGCAACTGGCCTGCTCGACGAAGGAGGCGGAGGCGGTGCCGGTGAGGAACGGGCCGCCGAGACATGTCACATTCTCATTCAGGTCCACGTCTGTGGTCTTTGGCAGCGGACCGAGTGGCGGTGAGTACGTCTGGTTTGCCGTGCCGGTGCAGACCACCGTGGCAGCCTGCGCCTGCGCAGCTTGCGCTGTCCCGCCGGGGAGGACGAATGCGGCGGCGAGCGCAGCCAAGGAAAGCGTGAGAGCTGTGCGTGTACGTGACACGGTTTCTCCTTTCATCCTGACGCCGTATTGGTCGCCTCGGTCCGTGAAGGAAGGAGGGTCGCGTTGGTCGGAGGGACCTGGGGGTGCTGACACACTGACCGGCCGTCGGCGAAAGCCGGAGTGGTCGTAAGTTGAGTCAGTGGTAGCGGCACGGCCGTGAGTTCCGGACCCGCCCGTCCTCCTGTATGTGCGCAGTCAAGTTCGCGCAACTGGGAAGAATTTGGCGGTCGGCACCTGTGCGCAGGAACATTCTTATTGTTGGCGATCGGCAACTCCATAGCCCGTTACGGGGGCGTGCGCACCCCCCCTCGTATGGCGCGTGCGGGCGCACACCGCGCACCCCCCGTGTGCCCGGCGGCATTCGACGCACCATGCCCTACGTCGGCACCCCTGTCCCACGTGGCGCTGCGCCGGCGACGAGGAGGCCGCCTTCCAACGACCGCGCCTGCCTGAACCGGCGGATTACCGTGGCTACGACCGCATGCCCCTGGTGAGTGCCTACGGGCCCGACCGCCCGGTGCGGCGGGGCGTCGACCACGGGAGCACTCAGTTGTCCCCGACCGCGCTGCCCACGCCGCGGCGAGTACAGGGGGTCCGGCCTGGGGCATGCCGGGCCCGTCGGCCCTCGCCCGGTTGTCGGTAGCGGCTGGAACGCTGACCGGGTGAGCGACGGGGACGAGCAGCCAAGGAAACGATTTCGCCGGGGAGGTGGGCTGAGTGTCGACTCGCCTCGGCCAATCCACGGCTGGCCAGATACCGGAAGGTGCTTTTGAACCGGCAGACAGCTGGACAGGAAGGGAGGACTCTGTAGCCTGCCGTCTGCCGCTGGTTGAGGCCGGGCACCTCACCGACACAAGGAGCTGCCATGG
Source organism: Streptomyces sp. NPDC047130 (assembly GCF_040643475.1). Taxonomy (NCBI): domain Bacteria; kingdom Bacillati; phylum Actinomycetota; class Actinomycetes; order Kitasatosporales; family Streptomycetaceae; genus Streptomyces; species Streptomyces sp. NPDC047130. Next base: position 132,377 of record NZ_JBEYUK010000017.1, read on the forward strand.
CCGGCGTCTGCGCCTGCGCCTGCGCCTGCGGGGAGTTCTTCACCATCAACGACAGAGGCGAGGCGAGGTGTGTCTCGTCGCTGGACAGCAAGGCCTGCGCGACGTCGTGGCCTACAACAACTCCGGCACCTTCCACTTCATCAAGGCCGACTGTCCCTGGCTCGCTCGAGTAAGGATCCGCGCCCAGGGAGCAGGGGCGGCTCGGCCGGAGCCGACGCCAACGAGCTGCTCGCCCGACCGGGCGGCGCAGGCGGTCGCTACGGGGAACGCGTCGTAGACGCCGTCGACCTGCCGCGGTGGAGTCCGTCGTCGTCGGCGCACCCGGCGCGGCCGGCGCCGCCACCACTCCGGCGGCGTCGGCGGCAGTTCCTCCGTCGGCGGACTCGTCATCGTCTCCGGGGGGAGACGGCGGCACCGCGAAGTCGCGCCTCGGCCATGGCGGCTTCCAGCGGACCAGGCATGGCACCGCACGGGTACGGCGGCGGAGCAGGCTGGGCGCTACGACGTCGCCCCGGCGGCCGTCGACGTCACCGGGACCGTGTTCGTGATGAACCAGGGCGGCCGCTTCCACCGCCGGACCGCCGCCCGCCCCCCAGGGGCGGATCAGTGCTCGCAGAGCGAGAACTCCCGCTCGTAGACCTGCTGGTTGTGCTCGTCGACGAAGAACTTCCGCTCCGTCATCAGCTCCTCGCGGTAGGCCTTGGCCTGCTCCAGCGTCATGGTCGAGGTCTCGGACCAGGGCTGCTGCGGCGGCACGTCGGACGTCGAGACGATGTTCTGCGACGGGTCGACGAGGAAGAACGCGAGTATCTTGCGGTGCCCCGGCCTGGAGGGGTCCGCGAGACGGAACGGGGCCACACGGTGCTGGAGAACGTTCGGGAACGCCAGGCAGCGGCCGGCCGGAGTGGGCGCGGAGCCGAGCACCTGGTTCAGCGGGCTCGCGTTCTCCAGGCCGTAGACCTCGTTCATGCCGTCGTCGTCGCTCTGCTCGTACTCCTCCGGCTCATCGAGCGCCGTCCGGAAGCTCAGCCGGCTCTCGGTGATGTTCTCGTTGTCCCAGTAGTACAGGCAGGTCGAGACGATCCGCTCGTTCTCCATCCCCTCGACGTGCCAGGAGCCTCCCGCGTACTCGGGCTTCTCCGGGGTGAGGTGGATGGTGGCGAGCTTGACGATGACCTGGAGGTTCCGGCCGCGCAGGTCGACCCGCTCGGTCTCGTCGGGCAGCTCGGGAGGGACGTACTCCGGCGCGTCCGGGACGTCCGGGCGACGGTTGTCGTACCAGGTGTTCAGCGCCTCCCGATACGCGGCGTAGGCCTCCACATCCTTGGGATCGGGCCTGGCCGGCTCCGACGAGTCGTACCAGCCGTAGGGATCGGCCTCGATCCGCAGAGTCTGCGGACGGCGCAGGTCGGTGAGCACGTTCTCGAACAACGGACGTATCCGCGCGAACAGTTCGGGCAGGACCTCGGCGAGTTCGCGGTGCTCGACCGGGTGGACGTTGTTGACGTACGAGCGGAACGCGACCTCGCCGTCGTCACCGACCTCGACGTCCGTGGGCAGCCACTGGAAGCGCTCGGAGAACTCGTACTTCTGGCCCCACCTGTTGTCCCTCTGCCACGCCCGCTCGGGCCCGCCGCTCACCTCGCGGACGAGGCAGAAGAGCGACGGGTGCACGAGGTCGAGCACCTGGCCGTCGGAGCCGGGGTGCCAGTCCTTCTCCGCGTC